>NZ_JAAFYV010000004.1:0-227528 GCF_011770055.1 Rhodococcus sp. B10
GGCTCGGGGTCTGGCGGGGGGTGGTCAGGTCGTCGGAAACGACGGTTCCATAGCGCTCGATCTCGATCTCGGGCAACGACTTTCCGCGCGTGTTCGGTGCGAACACTGCGCCGATCGCCAGTGCCACCGTGAGAAGGCCGATGAGCAGAAGTCCGACTGTGGTGAGCCCGGTGGCGGCCAGAAGCGTCGGGAAGAAGTAGCTGAGCAGTCCGGTGGCCGTCCGCACGACGAAGAACATGAAGCCCTGAGCGCTGGCGCGGTACGGCGTCGCGAACAGCTCACTCGCCCACAGGCTGTAGAACGCCTGCGCGCCGATTCCGCTGGAGATGCCCCACGTGATCGCGAAGATCAACAGGGTGGGCATACCCGCGTCGGTGAAGAACACCAAGATGGCCCACGCGGCGATGCCCAGTGCCGCGCCGATCGAGTACAGCAGTCGCTGCGACATGCGATCCGCGAACTTCATGAACCCGAAGTACGTCGCGGCAACGGTGCATCCCCACACGAGAACCTGCAGAAGATTCTGTTCGACGGCACTCTCCACTCCGGCACTCTCGTAGACGCGCGGCATGAAGATACCCGCCTGGCCGGCGACAGTGTTCCAGAAGCCGTAGATGCCGATGAGCACCAGAAGTGCGGTGATGTTCACTCGTTTGGTGAACAGTCCCTTCAAACCTGCTGCGCCGAAGGTCTTCTCGCGAGTAGCAGCGCTTGCAGTGTCGGCGGCCTCGTCCTTCCAGATGGCCGACTCGGGCAACCCCTGCCGAATCCACCAGACCACCGCAGCCACGACGAACAGATGCACGAAGATGATGCGCGATCCGAGCAGATCGAGCGGCGCGAGGAGCGCGGCGAGAGCGAAGCCGATGAACGGGCCGACGGACCAGGCAAGTTGCGCTGTTCCGACGTGCCGGGCTCGTTCGCGCGACGGTGCTTGCTCGGCGATGTACGTCCACGAAGCAGGGACGCCTGCTCCGACGGCGACGCCGGTGATGACGAAGGCCGTCAACAGCATCGCGAAGTTCATCGCGAACGCAGCGATGAGAACACCGACCATGTACACGATCAGATCGTAGGTATAGATGGCTTTGCGTCCGTATCGATCACACAGAGGCCCGCCGATACCGGCACCGATGGCGGCGCCGAACGCGTTCGCACTGAACGCCGCGAGTAGTCCGACCGCAAGGTTGCTGATGCCGAACTCGTTCTGCCACAACGTCAGTGAAGTGGCGATCGCAATGATCGAGCCGGCTTCGATGTAGTTGCTCATCGCGACCGATATGGTCGCGCGCCACCCGGTGGTGGACTTGGCGCCGATCTTCATGAGGGCTCCGAAAGGATGTGTGGGGTCAGGGGGATCGAAAGAATTCAGGGCAGATGGAAGTAGTGCGTCAGGAATTCGAGAGGCGCATCCGGGCGCGCTGCGGGCTCGAAGTACTCGGCCATGTTTCGCTGCCATCGGGCGTCGACGTCGGTCGCGCTCATCGCCGCAGTCATCGCGGCGGGATCCTTCGATTCGACGTAGCCGACGACGAGTCCGTCCTCGGGACGGAGAAACAGGGAGTAGTTCTTCCATCCGGTGTCACGCAGCGCATCGAGCATGTCGGGCCAGACGTGTTCGTGAGCCGCCAGATAGTCCTGTACGCGATCCGGCCTGAGCTTGAGCAGGAAGCACACTCTGTGGAGCTCCGCATTGTCGGCGTCTGCGACGGTAGTCATGACTCTCCAGCGACGTAGTGACGGTGAGCCGTCCCGGTGGATCGAAACGCGGATTGAAACGTTTCAATCAATGGCCTGGCTCACATTAGGGCTCGCTCGTGGGCTACGTCAACCCCCTGATCCGGCTCGGGTAGTCCCGAGAACACCGGCCGTTCGCTGTAGCACATTGCTACACTGGGTGTCGCGTGCCGATCGAGGGAGCGAATCATGACGAACGTCGCCGACAGGGTCACGCGGTTCTCGTCCGAACTGGTCGACGCCGCAGCAGCAGAAGGCGAGCGAGAGAACCGCTCGGCCAGGCAACAGCTCGAACACTGGGCTCGGGTGGGCCGTGAGGTATCGAATCAGCGGCAGGTCGCACGTCGACGCGTCGAAGCCGCGCTGGCCGGCCAGACACCGCTGAGTGCGCTCTCCGACGAAGAGGGCGTCGTGTTCAACGCCGAGGTTGCCAGCGCTCTCGAAGAGTCGCTTGCTACCGGCGATCACGTCGCGGATCGCGCTGCACAGGGGCGCGTCACGGTCTCGCTCGACGAGCAGGGACGCGTCGTCAAGCATTTGCCCGACGGTACCCAGATCGTTCTGTGAGACGACTGGATCTCGTCGTCGGCCCGAACGGTTCCGGTAAGACGACGTTCGTCGAACAGCGCCTCGCGCCGTTGCTTCCGGGAAGTGCGTTCGTGAATGCCGACGTCATCGCGCGGGAGCGCTGGCCCGATGCGCCGGAGGCGCATTCCTACGAGGCCGCGAGGATCGCGTCGAGCATTCGCGACGGCCTGGTGTCACAGGGCGAATCGTTCATCGCCGAGACGGTGTTCTCCCACCCGTCGAAACTCGACTTTCTCGACAAGGCCGGCCGGGCGGGCTATGTCGTCGTGCTGCACGTGGTCATGGTCCCCGTCGAACTGTCCGTGGCCCGCGTTGCGGTACGCGTCACCGAGGGTGGGCACGACGTTCCGGAGGACAAGATCCGCGAGCGCTTCGATCGGTTGTGGCCGTTGGTAGCCGAAGCGATTCGGCGCTCGCATCATGCCACGGTGTACGACAATTCCGCCCCCGACGTCACCCGCATCGCAGCGAGGTTCGTCGAGGGCGATCCTGTCGGTGACACCACTTGGCCTACATGGGCACCCGCAGAGCTACGACCGTAGAACTCAGCGCGCCGGCGCGAACGCCGCTTCGAACGCATCCAACGCGGCGTCCGGATCTCCGGACGCCCAGGCTTCCATTCCGACCACGCCGGAGTAGCCGATCTTCTTCAGCGCCGATGCCACTGCGCTGTAATTGATTTCGCCCGTACCCGGTTCGCACCGGCCCGGCACATCGGCGACCTGGATCTCACCGATGTACGGCAACGCCTCGGTGACCAACTCGATCAGGTTTCCTTCTCCGATCTGCGCGTGGTACAGGTCGAGATTCAGACGCAGATTCGGGTGATCGACTGCCTTGACCAACGCCAAGGTGTCCGACGCGGTCGCGAAGGGAGTTCCGGGGTGGTCGACCGCGAGGTTGAGATTCTCGAGGACGAACGTCCGACCGGCGGCGGCGCCCAACTCGGCGATCTTGCTCAAAGTGTCTGCGGCAGTGAGCCACATCGACGGCGTCACGACCTCGACCGGCCGGACCGGAAGACCTCCGTCACCGAGCCCCGTGCCGTGCAGGTTCAACCGTGGGCAGTCGAGCTTGTCGGCGATCTTCAAGGACTGCGCTGCAGTCGCGAGCAGCTCCTCGATACCGTCCGGCTCGGTCAGGTTTCCCGTGAGATAACCCGTCATCGACGAGAATTCGGCTCCGGATCCGGCGAGCGCATCGATGTCCTTGCTCGACCAGTCCCAGATTTCGACGAGCAGACCGCGTTCGGAGATCCGCTCGATGCGGTCCATCAGCGGCAGGTCCGAGAAGATCATCTCCGCGCATGCGGCGAGCGTCACTCCGCTCATGCGGACACCTCGACAGCCTGTCCTGTTGCGGCGCTGTCGATCGCGGCGAGCGCAATGCCGAGCGCGATGCGGGCATCCTCGCCGGTGACCTGGGCCTGCGTTCCGTTACGGATCGCATCGACGAACGCGATGAACTCGCCGAGGTACGCGCTGCGCAGCAGATCCGTGTCGCGGCGTGCGGTGTCGATACCGATTCCCTCGGGACCGTAGTACGTCATGTTGCTCGTCAGCGAATCTCCCATGGTGACCATGCCACCGGATCCGAACACCTCACCGCGCACGTCGTAGCCGTACAGAGCACTGAAGTTCGCTTCCGCCACTGCAATTGCGCCGTTGTCGAACTCGACCGTCACCACTGCGGTGTCGAGATGACCGTCCGCTTTGGCGTCGGGACGGATCAACGCGTCGGCGATCGCTGTCACGCGCTTGGGGCGCGCGCCCGGATTCAGGAAGCACAGCGCGTCGAAGTCGTGGATCAAGGTCTCGAGGAAGATCGTCCCCGGTGGGATACGCGCCGGGTCGGCGGAGAACGGTCCGGGATCGCGGGTGACCGAGCGGAGCAGCTGCGGAGTGCCGACGCGTCCCGCATCGATCGCCGAGCGGGCCGCGATCCATCCCGGGGCGAATCGTCGGTTGAACCCGACCTGAAGGACGACGCCTGCCTCCTTCGCTGCGGCGATCGCTCGGTCCGCGTCGGCGAGGGTCACGGCCATCGGCTTCTCGACGAACACGTGCTTGCCGGCGGCAGCGGCTTGAACGACCAGGTCCGTGTGGGTGCGGGCGGGCGTCGTGATGAGCACGGCGTCGACGTCCGGGCGTGCGAGCACGGCGTCGGCCGACCGCTCGACGACGTCCACGTCGAGATCGGCGGCGAGACGATCGGCGTTGGGCGTCGGGTCGACGACGGCAACCAACGTGGCACCGGGGACGTGGTTCGCAACGAGCTCGGCGTGGCTCGAACCGATCCGACCTGCGCCGATCAGTGCCAGACGCACCGGGGATTTCTTGGACACGATTTGCTCCGAAATTCGAGAAGGGGGACTAGAACGTACTACTGTTACGTTCTAGTAGACGATGTTAGGGCTGCTGATCGGTCCGGTCAAGACCGGGTTCGCCCGGGCACGCTCCGAGGCGGGCGAGGAACGAAGCGCGACCGTCAGCGCTGGTTCAGCTCGACGGCGCTGCTGATCAGAGCCGAGAAGGCGTCGGCGTCGAGGATGTCGTTCTCACGGATGTCCACTGCCCGACGCGTCCCCGCGTCGAGACTGGCGTTGAACACCCCGGCCGGGTCGTCGAGCGACGCACCCTTGGCGAAGGTGACCTTGACCTTGTCCTTGTAGGTCTCGACCGTGCAGAGAAGACCGCCCAGACCGAAGGTGGGCACACCGTCGGGGTTCGACGCCTTCTTCCACTTGGCTTCCTCGGTGACGCCCGGTGCGGCGGCCTCGATCAGGGTGCGGATCTTCGACACGGTCTCTGCTCGCCAGTCATCGCTCATGGGCGATCACTGTAGTGCTGTCGTGTTCGTTCACGTCCAGTACAACATCTGAGCCTGCGGCAGAATGCGGTCCACCTCGTCCGAGAACCACGACCGCATCTCGTTCATGATGTCTCGCAGATAGACGTACTTGACGCCCCCGAACTTGGACCGCTTCGCCGACCGCGACTCCTCGTCCATCTCGAGCTTGGTGCCGGGATACCACCCGAGAAGGACGTCCTTGCTCGACGGCGTGAAGCGGTGCGTGATGGCCTCGACCGTCAGATCGACGTCCGGTACGTCTACGAGTGCGTCGGCGACGTCGGACAGCAGGCGGCCGTACTGCTCGCGCCATTCCGGTACGGGCATGATGGGCGCGACCGTCAGCCCGACGCGGTAGCCGGCGAGCGCGAGCGAGCGCAGAGCCTCGATCCGAGCGGGCATTCGCGCGGTTCCGCCCTCGAAGCGGTTGCCGATGTCGGCGGCGTTCACCGAGACCCTAACTCTGGTGCGGCCACCGTGATCGAGCGTCACCAGCTCGGCGACGTCGTCGAACTTGGTCGTGAAACGTAGGGACACGTCGTTGCCGAACTCACCCGCGCCGACCCGGGAGATCGCGGCCGCGAGCGAGCCCGTCACGTGCTCGATTCCCAATGGATCGGTGTAGCAGGACATTTCGAAGGTCGTGCCCTCGTGTCCGCGCTCGGTGGTGCCGGAAGTGATGGTGCCGCGGCCGGCGTGGGTCGCGATGGGCGCCAACACGTCGTCGAGATTCGCGAACACCCGCGTCACGGGCGGGCCGGACAACGACCCCGCCAGATAGCAGTACTGGCAGTGCGCGGGGCAGCCTTTGGCAAGGTCGATTCGCCAATCCGCGCTGGGTGGAATCGGTTGCGGCTTCAACGCGCTCGGAGGCGCCACGACGACGGCGAGGGTCGATTTGGCGCGCGCGTACGTCTCGCGTTCGGTCTCACCGCGGAGGCCTGTCAGCCGGTTCGAGGTCAGGAAGTCGATGTCGGCGACGCCTGCCGCCTCGCAACGCCGAACGATCTCTGCCGTGTGCGGTAGATCTGCGGCAGCCGCGGTGATCAGGACATGCTTCGGAGTCCAGATTCGGGTGGGCACAATCAGCGTCTGAGTCATTGCCTCGTTCAACACTCTCGGCAGTCGAAGGGACGGTGCCCGCCAGTGCGCCTCTCGGCAAGCGGCCGCTCGTGGCGGCAATTCTGGGGTGGTACCCGGGGCATTGGATCGGGCACCGTCGAGTTGTTCAACGGCGACGGTCGCGTCGGCATTCCGCACCACAGGCCGATGAAGTGTGAAGTGCACCGCAGCCATCACACCGCGTCGGCGTCCACCGGGTCCACGAGTTCAGGAATGAGCATGTCGCTTCGAACGAGAAACGGATACGCCCCGGTTCCGTGCGACTCGTTCTGAACCAGGACGAGACCGTCGTCGCGTACTTCACGCACGGTGACCACGACAGTGTTCGCCCCCGCAGTGAAGTGACAACGGTCGCCGGTGTCCATTCCGCATCCATACCCCGACCCCGACGAAGTAACACACTGCTTTTTCCGTGTGACGCGTAGGGAGCCGAACAAGGGGGGTAGATGGTTACGGTGCCCGAACTTCCGGAAGTAGAGAATGCCCGCCAGGTCGTCGAGAAGGCACTGGGCAGGGTCATCGTCGACATCGACGACACGGATACCTACGAATGCCGGCCGCACAATCCGGGTGATATCGAGCGTGCGCTGAAGGGCGGGATGCTCACCGAGGCGTGTCGACGCGGTAAGGCGATGTGGTGCGAGACCGAGACAGCGGACGGCGAGGTCGGGCCTACCCTCGGAATCCACCTCGGCATGGGCGGGCGCATCATCGTGACCGCGCCCGACGGGGAGCAGTCGTCGACATACGGCGGTGGCGACCCCCACGTCGGTGAACGTGACACCGACAAGCCGGAGTGGACGCGGTTCGCCATCACGTTCGACGACGGTGGTCAGCTCCGACTGTTCGACAAGCGACGACTGGGCCGGGTACGGCTCGAACCCGACATCGATGCGTTGGGACCCGATGCCGCCGAGATCTCGCGTGACGACTTCCGCGAGCGAATCGGCTCCAGCGCAGCGCCTGTGAAGGCACGACTGCTCGACCAGGCGGTCATCGCCGGGATCGGCAACTTGCTCGCCGACGACATTCTCTGGCAGTGCGCTCTGTCCCCGTCTCGCCGTGCCAAGACCTTGACGACGGACGAGCTCGACGAGCTACGGGTGGTGCTGCGGCGGGCCATCCGGGCCGCGATCCGCAAGGGCGGCGTCCATACCGCCGAGATCATCCCGTTCCGGAAGGTCGACGCCACCTGCCCTCGCTGCGGATCTCCGATGGCCCGCGGAACCGTGGGCGGGCGAACCACCTGGTGGTGTTCGAACGAACAGTCCTGAAAGGCAGGGCTACCGAGCCTGCCTCGGTCTCGCCACCGCGCGGTCGGAGCTCATCCCGCGATGCATCGTTCTGTCGCCGACGACGCCGCTGTGGTCGGCTTTGTGCATGACGCAGCGGTTGTCCCAGATGACGACGTCGTGGGGTGACCACGAATGTCGAAGTACGTTGTCCTCGCGAGTGGAATGGTCGACGAGACGAGCGATGAATTCGAACGCCTGCTCCGCGGTCATCGAAGACACGGCCCGGCAACGCGCAGGCGCAGTGAGGTACAGGGCGGAGCGGCCGGTCACCGGATGTTCGAGCGCCAAGGGGTGATCGGCCGAACCCTCTATCCCGTCGAGACCGGTGACGGTATGGGTGACACTCGCCCCGTCGACGATTTTCCTGTCGTCGGCCGACAGAGTGTCGTAGGCGCGGTACTGATTGCTGAAGAGGGTCTGCCCACCCTGCTCGGGCACATCGACCGCGCGGAGCGCCGTGTACGCCGGCGGATGGGGAACATAGGTGGTGTCGACGTGAAACGTCGACTTGGGAGGTGTGCTCCGGCCGACGTTCGAGACGACGTTCAGATCGGGAAAGCCGTCGACGGGCGTCTCTCCGTCGGTGAAGAGCAGATCACCGAAAGACTGTACGAACGCGAGAAATTCGTCGTTTCCGACGTGTTGGTCGGGAAGAATCGCGACGCCGTGCTCGGCGAGCAGGGTGCGTAGCTCGTCGGTATCCGACGGGTTCAGCGCTCCCACTGCGATGCCGGATACGCGTACTCCGAGGGGGTGCAGTGCTTCGTGTTTCATCGTCCTGGCCTTTCGTTCTTCAGTTCCCGCAGCGAGAGCGCGAACAGTTCGGTGACGGAAATGCCTGCAGCCGACGCCATCACTGCGATCACGCTCCCCGGTGAGTACGAGCAATACAGTCCGGCCTCGAGAAACCACGGATTGCCGTCGGGGTCGATTCGGAAATCGAACAGACCGTAGTGCCTGCATCCGAGCGCAACGTACGCGGTTCGCGCTGCGGCCCAGACGGTTTCGGTGACCGGGTCGTCCGTGTCGACGATCCACGCCTTGGTCGAATTCTTCGCGACGAGGTACAGGTCACCGTCCGCGGAACGGTCCAGTTTGTCCGCCCGACTACGGATCGGGTTGGCGTCGTCGACGGCATATTCTTCGAGAGGCAGACACACCAGTTCGCCGTCCCGTTCGATGATCCCACAGCGAATTTCTCGGCCGAGCGGTACGTACGCTTCGACCAACGCCGCGTCCGAATGCCGAAGCGCCTCGCGCACCGCGGCATCGAGATTCGAACCATTCTCGACGACATCGACGCCGACGGAATTGTCGGAATCCACCGGCTTGACGACGACCGGAAACGGAACCGTCGTCGCGCCGGGGGCACGAAGGACGTCGCCCTGCGGCACCGAGACTCCCGCCGCAGCCACGACGGCTCGCGCGATGTTCTTGTCGGCGGTCATGGCCATCACGGCCGGGCGGTTCCCGAGGACCGGCACCGACAGAAGGTCGAACATCGATCGATACGTGGTCATGCCGGGAAGGCAGAACATCTGCGGTATAACGACATCGATGTGCAACGCCGCGATCCGCTCGAAGGCCTGCGCGACGGTCAGGTCCCCCTCGTCCACGGCAGCATCGAGACTCTCGACGAACTGCCACCGTCCGCCGGGCGTCACAACGGCGATATGGACGCGATATTGGGGGTCGTCGGACACGGCGCCCAGAAACCCTGTGGCGTACACCGCCGAGAGATCGGCATGAAACCGGTCGACGGCCGAGCCGACCAGCGCGAGCACGGTCGTCGTCATCAGTCCCCTCCGAGTTCGACGAGTTTGCCGATGTTGAAATCGATGCGAGACCAGCTACCGCCGACCAGCGCATTCTTCAGCAGTAGCGTCGGAATCTGCAGGTGGTGCACCAGCAAGTACGGCAACGGGTCCCAGCGCGCGTAGATCGCGTCCGTTCCCTCTCGTATGACGCGCAATCGGTGCGCGCGGTTCGACTGAGTCAGCAGTCGCCACACTTCGTGGTAGATCCAGTATGTCGGTTTGGATTCCGGCGTCGGGACCACCGCTTCGTCGTTCTTCGTAAGGTATGCGTTCGCCAACTCGTCGTGGTCGTAGAACATCGTGATGGCGGAGTGGGTGCGCGGGTTGCACTCGATCGCGTACACCCGGCCGTCGCTGCTCTCGATGAAGTCGAACGACAGTTGCCCGGTCACCCCGAGCTCGCTTACGAAACGTTCCACCCAGGAACGGATCTCGGGCTTGTCCACCATCGCATAGTTGACCTGGAACGCGGACGATTCGCAACATGCGTACACCGTCAGGGCCCCGTCGCGCACGGTTCCGTGCGTGCAGTACTCCTGACCCGAGACGAACTCCTGGAGAATCCATGGGTCATCCTCGGAAATGTCGAGGCTGCGGGCGAATTCGAGGTTGCGCTCCGGAGTTCGATCCGACAGCCGCGTCAGATCCATTCTGCCGACGGGGTTGTACGCAATGCGTTTGAGGATGTACTCGCGCCCCGGCGGGAAATCGAAATCCGCGATCTGTGCCGGGTTCGTGATGCGGCGCCAGTCCGGTACGGAAAGACCCATGGCAGCAGCGGCTTCCGAGAACGTCGACTTGTCGTCGAGCATGCGGACGATCTCGGAGTCACCGTGAACCACCTCGCACACGTCGTCGAGCACGTGTTTGGCGTCGGCGTCGTGGACGCTGGCGGCGGGGCTCGCGACGGGCACGAACACGTCCACGCCCTCGCGCAGCGCGACGTCACGCAACGCGCCGGCGTAACCGGGATCCGTCGGATCGGGGATGCAGTGGAACGCGTCCACCGCACGCGAGAACCGGTGGCCGGTGAGCCGGTATTTGGCCGACTCGACTAGAACCACACGGTGGCCCGCACGGTGGAACGCGCGGGCCAGACTCAACGACTTGGTCATCTTCCCGCCGCTCACCATCACCGTGCGTCCCGACGGGCGAGCGGCTACCCGTCGTCGATCGAGAAGTGACAGGCCGACGACGGCCAAGTCGACGGGCATCGTGACGGCCAGTGCGCCGAGCGCACCGACCGTCCGAGCCATCGCTGCGAACTGCATGGTCGGTTACGCCTCCACTCGCCGAATCAAGGTCACGCCGTCTCGTAACGGAAGCAGAACCTGCTCGACGCGCGGGTCCTCGGTGACGAACGTGTTGAACGCCTCGACCGCATCACCGTTGGCGGTTCGGTACGCCGCATCTGCGTACGGAGTGCCCTGGAGCAGGGTGTTGTCGACCGCGACGATGGCGCCCGGGGCCAGCAGATCACTGTCCATCAGGTGCCGGTAGTAGTCGAGGTAGCCCGTCTTGTCCGCGTCGATGAACACGAGATCGAACCGACCGGAAAGCCGGTGCAGCGTCTCGAGGGCCGGGCCGACTTCGACCGAAATTCGGCTACCGGCCGGTGATTGGGCGAAGCACTCCCGGGCGAAGTCCGCGACGAATCGGTCGACTTCGCACGCCACCACTTCGCCGCCGTCGGGAAGAGCTTCGGCCATCGCCAGAGCCGAATAGCCGGTGAACATCCCGATCTCGAGCACCCGCCGAGCTCTGGTCATGTGCACCAGGAATTTCAGCGCCTGGCCTTCCACATGGCCGGACAACATCTCCTGTTCGAGCGGGCCGGAACCGGACACGACGGTCCGTGAGTCCCAGTCCAATCCGAGTGTGCGACGGGACAACTCGGCCAACGCCGACGATTCGCGCGTCGTGTGCCGGTCGAGATACGGGTCGAGTCCGTCGGCGAGGTCGCGCGCCCGCCGCAGCCGGCGGGCGAACTCCTCCCCGACATCACCGGCGTCCAACGCCTCCACGAGCTCGCGAAGTTCTTTCCCGAGAATGGTCGTCGGCGTCACCGGGCGGGAGGTGCGGACGGCACCGTCGGTCATGTGTGGGCACCGGTGAACATGTCGATTCCCGCTCCACCACGGTCGAATTCGAGACAGATCTTCTTGTGGAGGGCGAGCGCGTCGGACAGCTCTTCCGTCGTCAGGTCGTTGAGGAACCGGCACGATCCGATGGGATCGGGAACCGCGGCGCGCAGGATGCCGTCGCGAGTCCTCAGGATCGATGCGGTGGCGTCGGCGAGAAGCTCGGGGGTCAGGTGATCGCTGTCGAGAGCAAGGCCGAGTCGGCTCATGACACCGAGAATGCGGTCGCGCTCCGACGTCGAGATCAAACCGCGTTGCTCGGCGACCGTCGTCGACAACGCCATGTCGATGTTGATCGCGTGACCGTGGAAGAACGGCGCAGGAGGCGTGAGCTCCAAGGTGGGACTCCACGTGTGTCCGAAGGCGATGACACGGTCGAGCTCGATCTCGTGAAGGTTGGGCGCTTCGAGCTCGAGCATCGTCTCGATTGCCTGGTACGTCAGGCGATCAGCCACGGCACGCAGCTCGGGGGTGCCGCCCGAGTGGCCGAACTTCGTGGAAAGCAGTTCTGCGCCATGCTGATCCAGCATGTCGAAGATCGCGCTGTTGCCGACGACGGAGATCTTGATCAGCTCGGCCATGCCGTTCCGAATCTGATCCTCGGGCAACGTGGCGAGAAACGAGAAGTCCAACAGAACCTTCTGCGACGCGTGATATGCACCGAGTCGGTTCTTGTGCTTGCCGTAGTTGACCGCGACCTTGATGGACACGCTGGCGTCGATCAGACCGATCAACGTGGTGGGGATACGGATGTAGGGCGTGTTTCGACGGTAGCTGGCACACGCGAAGCCCGCCACGTCGGTGGTCAGTCCACCGCCGACCACCAGCACCGGCTCGGTCCGGACCAGTCCGAATGCGTCGAATTCACCGACGATCCGCTCGAACGTCTCCAGAGACTTCGCGGTTTCGGCGATCGTGACCGGTACGACGGTCAGTGCGATCTCGTAGTGGTCGAAGTAGGCGCGCGCACGATCGCCGTACAGCGCGTGCACGGTCTCGTCGACGACCATCAGGCATCGTCCGTACTGTCGATAGCTCTCTGCCAGTTCGGGATTCGCGACGTCGAAGACACCGTCGACGTAGAGCAGGTCGTATTCGATCCGCTCGTAGCCCTCGACGTGAAAGGCGCGGTCGGTTGCCGTGACCTGGGCTTGCATGTTGCTCATGAAACAGTCCTCTCTTGTCCGCGACCGGATCTCACTCGCGTCCTTCTGCCCACCGAACGAGCTGGTCCGGATCAAGGCGGTCGACGGTGGCCACCGCGGCCGAGAAGTCCCCTCCGCCTGTGTTCGAGTTCGGGAATGCAACGCATCGGATCGACGCGGCCGACGCCGACTCGACTCCGCCGACGTTGTCCTCGATGGCGATGCAATCGGCTGCGTTCTCGCCGAGCCCGTCGACGGCGACCCGGTACGCATCCGGATCGGGCTTGACCTCGGCCACCGTGGTCTTGTCGACGACGATGTCGAACGATGCCGCGCTGAGCTCTTCGAACGAATCGAGCAACGCGGACACGTTGTCCGGCGACGTGGTCGTCACCAGTCCCAGCTTGAAACCGTGGTCACGTGCAGCGGCGACGGTGGCGAGCACGCCCGGGCGCGGTTCGATACCCTCCGTGGCAAGCAGCTTGCGAAAGAGCTCGGACTTGGTCGAATGCACTGCGGCGGAATCGACTTCCTGGCCGCGAGACGACGCGTAGTCGGCGATACGTGCGGCGCCACCGTTGCTGGTGAGCATCTCGGAGTATTCCTCGCGTGACCAGTTCCAGTCCAGGCCGTGTTCGGCGAACGCGTCGTTGAACGCGCGCCGCTGGAGCTCGGACGTGTCGGCCAGCGTACTGATGGATCCGAAAAGTAGTGCAGTCATGTGTGAGTCCTCGAGGAAGTTGTGAACCGGGTCGTTCTGGTCACCGTCGTGACACGGCGTGTTCGGATAGAGCCGGCAATGCGTTTTCGTCGATCACCGACCAACTGCTTCAAGCCCACTCTGTCGGCGGCGAGTGTCGGCATCACGCCTGCGAACATCACGGATGCATCACGAAATGTCACGGCCGGATAACGGCCCTCGCGGGTGCGTCGGAGCGACCAGGATTCGAATCGACCGTTCACGGGCACAGCTTGTACAACCTCGGACTGTTCCCGGGAACGGCTCGCGGCCAGGTGCTGCCGGTTCAATCAGCAGCCGGCAGCACCGTTCGCGCGGCACGCCTTGCACCAACGACGTGCGCGCGATGCGCGTTGCCGGGTTCCCTACCCTCTAGACTGACCGCGTCGGTCACGACGATCGGTGCATGACAGGAGTTCAGGGAATTCGACGATGGTGAACCCCCAGGAGGCCGACAGCGCGTCCGACCGCGCGTATCGAGTGATTCGCGATCACATTCTCGACGGCACTCATTCGACCGGAACGATGTTGGGCGAATCCACGCTGGCCTCGAGCCTCGGGGTCAGCCGGACGCCCGTTCGGGTCGCGCTCGCCCGGCTACAGGACGAGGGTTGGATCACCGTGTACCCCAAGCGCGGCGCGCTGGTGAACGGGTTGACCGAGCGAGCGGCCGTCGAACTCGCAGACGCACGCTTTCTGCTCGAGACCACCTCGGTCGGACGTGCTGCACCACATCAGCGCAGCAGCCTCGCCGATCGTCTGGAACTGTCCATCGCGCAGCAGCGGGACGCATTCGAGCGCGAGGATCTGCGTGCGTTCATCGAACTGACGCTGCGGTTCCACCGCGGCTTCGTCGAGGCGTGCGGGAACGACGTGCTACTGGAACTCTACGATCGACTGTCCGACCGGCATCGGTTCCTGTTGTTCGCCGCCGGTGATCGACTTCGCGCCCGCTGCAACCACATCATCGACGAACACGTACAGCTCACGAGCCTTCTCCGAGAAGGCGACGAGGCCGCTTTCGCCGACGTGTTGCGAAGCCACATCGCAGAAGTCAGCCTGGGCTCGTCCGTCGCTTCGGCGACCGTTCGCTCGGATCCTCAACGACCCATCGAATAGAACTTTTCGTTCGGTCGCAGTGCCGCGAGATGAGCAATTCGGTTGGACGCAGCGAAGAACGCCGTGATGGAGCCGATATCCCAGATTTCGTCCTCGGTCAGCCCTGCTTCGCGCGCGGCATCGATGTCCTTCGACGCGAATCGCTCGGGTTCACGAGTCAACGCCAGAGCCA
The DNA here is from genome assembly GCF_011770055.1 of Rhodococcus sp. B10. Lineage (NCBI taxonomy): Bacteria > Bacillati > Actinomycetota > Actinomycetes > Mycobacteriales > Nocardiaceae > Rhodococcus > Rhodococcus sp. B10. The sequence continues at coordinate 14,726 of NZ_JAAFYV010000004.1, forward strand.
GATCGACAATGGCGCGGTGGCGGGGCTCCAGCCGAGCACGTTCGGGATTCGTCGCCACACTGTCGGCGATCAACGCGTCCTTCATGCGTACCCGCAGAATCGCGCCATGGGCGACGACACAGTATTCGCATCTGTTGAGACCGGATGTCGCCACTACGATCAGCTCACGTTCGGCCTTCGTCAGGCCGTCGTTCCGATCCATCAAGATGTCGTGGTAATCGAGAAATGCGCGTAGTTCGTCCGGGCGATGGCCGAGCGCGAGAAAGATGTTCGGAACGAAACCGGACTTCTCGGCAATACCTTCGATTCTTTCGCGTAGGTCCGATGGAAGATCGGAAAGATTGACTACCGGGAATCTGCTGATGGACATGTGAGCCTTTCTGATGGTCGACCTTCTCGTACTGAAATACCCGCGCCCGACGCCGTGCTCGCCGCGGTTCTCCTTTCTGCTCTGCGTTGTCCGTAGTTCATCCCCCATCGGCACAATGCCGTGCACCCAGCGAGGACCGCCAGGGCGACCCATACCGACGGATCGTTGCCGTCAGGGTCCAATTGCGTTGCGAGGAGGGGCAATCCGAATCCGAGATAGGACACGACATAGAAGACGCCCAATGCTCGTGCGCGTCGATGCGGACGGGTGTATCGACTGATGTCCAGAAGCCCTCGGCGCAGACAGAAACCGTACGCGGCGCCCAGAAGCACGCCGCACACTCCCAGTTCCGCGAAACTCGCACTCGCGCCGCCGAAGCCGACGACCGACATCCCCACGCACGCCGCGGCAGGGCCGACGACACCGATCCAGGAACCCCAATCGAGAACGCGTGCCACAGTTTGTACGATCATCGCGCTGCCCAGACACAGAGCTGCAGCGAGTCCGGTCGTCATCGACGGCGACAAGGCTGTGTCCGGCAATCTGGTCGGCAGAACGACGAAAACGGCTGTCGCGCACGAGAAGATCCACAGTGCCTGCGGCAAAGCGTAGGCAAGCGCCACCGTCACAGGCCGGTCCTGATCCGACGTTCGATCATCGCTCGCATCCCCCACAGTCACGGGGTACGGGGAACTCCGGTGTCTGCTCGCGACGGCCGTGACGACGAGCATGCAGCAGATCGACACAGCGGACAGAAGAAATGCAACATGCGTGACGTGTAGCCCGAGTTCGACGAGACCGCCCGAAATCACCGGTCCGACAGCGAATCCCGCGGTCAGGGCCACACCGGCCGACGTAGTTCCTGATGTCTCGTTCAGCGAACCCGCCCAGGCAGTGCCCGCAACCATCACCAATCCGGCACCGACGCCTACAGCCAGCCGACCGACGAGCAAGCCGGCAGGACCGTGTTCGAACGCCATCGACGCAGTACCGGACAGCACGACGGCCGCGCCCGCCAACGCCACCGCGCGATTCCCGAGCCGGTCGGCGAGCATTCCCCCACCGAGCAGACCCGGTAGCAACCCCAGCGCGTAGACACCGAACACCACCGACAGGAACGCTCGCGACAACCCCTCTTCGACGATCAGAACGGGCATGACGGCAGCGAAATGATTCGCCGCCCACCCCGTGACGAAGAGCAGAGCAAGCACGGCCGGGAAGATTCGACCCACGCCGGCACCGAGCCGTCGGCTGTTCACCATGAAACTAGGATACATGATGTATCCTAGTTATCGACGGCTTTCAGCGGAGGTGCGGGACCGGCGCCGAATCGATACGTCACTCGGGGCTGCAGTTGCCGCCGTGGGCCGTGACCCATGCGATGTCCACTGGATCGTCACTGGTCAAAATTTGCATGTCCTCGCCACCGTCGCATGTGCACAACGCGATCGACACCGAACTACCGGTGTTCGACAAGAACCGCCACGTGCCGCCGCTGTCGACCCAACGAACCACAGTGGGCACGAAGTCGTCGTCCATGTCGCACTCCGTTCCGGCCGCACGCTGCCGACGGCATCAGGACTCATACTAAGCAGCGGCGAGTCGTCTTCTCGCTGACCATCGGAAGCATCGGCCTCGGACGGCGGACTGTGCAGCCCCGGGTGTTCGGAAAGGGATTGCTCATGCATACTGCAGGTCTGCACAAGCAAGCCAGTCATCGGGGGAAGCCGGTCGAAATCCGGCGCTGACCCGCAACGGTGGGCTGCCCAGCTTTCAGGGGTGGCGAGTCCGATTACCCGATGAGTGGTGTGCGACAACCTATTCGTCGTGGTCTACGAATCGGCAGTCCAGCTCGTGGCGATTCGTGCTGCGCGCTGACTCTCACTTCGTGGCTCTGAGCTCCAAGCGAGGTTCTCATGTCACGTTCCACCCCCACCATCGTCCAGACGGCCGCCCTCTGTGCATCGTTTGCGCTCGTTCTGGCCGGTTGTTCGCGCGGCGACACCGTCGACACCGCGTCCGAATCCCCGGTGTTCGACGAGCCCGTCTCGATCACCAACTGCGATCTCACGCAGCAGTTCGACGCGCCGCCGCAGCGCATCGTCTCCATGAACGACCACGTCACCGAAGTCCTCATCGAGATGGGCGTCGCAGACCGCATCGTCGGCATGGGCTACCGCAACGCGACACCCACCCCCGATACTGCCGAGGCATTCTCCCGAATTCCGGGACTTGCCGACGAATACCCGACCAAGGAGCAGATTCTCGATCTCGACCCGGACTTGGTCGTCGGCGGCATGCGCAGCGCATTCAACGACAAGGAAGGTCGATCCCGCGAGTCGTTCGCCGACGTCGGAATACCTACGTTCCTGTTCTCCGAGTACTGCGGATCCGGCTTTCCCGACATCGGCATGCTCGAACAGGACTACACACAACTCGGGCAAGTGCTCGACGCCGAGGACGCAGCTCGGACGGTCACCGACGGTGTCGTCGCGCAGCTGACCGAGATCGGCGACACGCTCGCAGGCGCGGCGCCGACGCCGACGTTCTTCTACGACTCCGGCGAAGACGCACCCACCACGATCGGTGGAGTCGGCGTCGGGCAACTCATCGGTGACTATGCAGGCGCGGCCAACATCTTTCCCGAGGGCGAGCGCCCCTACCTGGACACCACGTGGGAGCTCATCGGCGAACGCGCGCCGCAGGCAATCGTCGTTCTCGACTACGGCGACACCACGGCACAGGACAAGATCGACTACTTGAAGAACCAGCCGATCATGGCAACCACACCTGCCGTGCAGTCGAACACCTTCATCGTGGTGCCACTCGACGATTTCTTCGAAAGTCCTCGCCTCGTCACCAGCGTCGACACCATCGCGCGAGCGCTGCACCCGGACAGGTTCACCTCCTGATGACCGCCGTTGTCGAAAAGCCGACTGCTGCACGGACAACCGCGTCACCACGGCGGTCCACGCTCGGCTTCGGAGCTTTGATTTTCGGCCTGATCGCGGCGCTGTTGCTGGCGATCGCGGCAGCAGTGTCGTTCGGGTCGGTGCGTATTCCGATCGGCGACGTCTGGGCAATCGTCGCGCATCGTGCGATGCCCGGCGCGTTCGAGTCCTGGTGGAGCGAGACAAGGGAAGTCATCGTCGTCGAGTCCCGCCTGCCGCGATCGTTGACGGCCGCAGTCGTCGGAGCCGCGCTCGCAATGGCGGGCGGTGTCGCACAGGCTGTCACGCGCAACCCGCTGGCCGATCCCTATCTCCTCGGGGTGTCTTCGGGCGCGGGTTTCGGTGTGGTGCTGGTGATGACGATGGGCGTCGGAGCAGGCCTGCTCGGCGTGTTCACCATTCCTGCGGCCGCATTCATCGGAGCGATGATTCCGCTCTTCCTGGCCTTGCTGATCGGCGGTCGGTACCCGCAGTCGACGGCGATCGTTCTTGTCGGCGTCGCACTGGGAAGTGTGTTCTCGGCGTTGATCACGTTCACACTGCTGGTCTTCGCGGACGAGCACACCCTGGGCGGTGTGTTGCATTGGCTTGCGGGAGGATTCGGTGACGCGCGATGGGCGACACTCACCTTCCCCGCCGTCGCGCTGCTTGTCATCGGCGTCTTGTTGTTGCTCAGCGCGCCACGCATGGACCTGCTGAAGACCGGTGACGACGGGGCCGCCACCCTCGGTCTGAATGTACGACGCTTCCGCGTGATCCAGCTTCTCGCCGTCTCGATGCTGGCCGGCGCAGCCGTATCGGTCGGTGGCGGAATCGGATTCGTCGGGTTGCTCGTCCCGCATCTGGCCGGCTACATCGTCGGCACCCGCGCGATCAGACTGCTACCGGTCGCGGCCTTGCTCGGGGCGATCGCACTGGTCGGCGCCGACACCCTCGCCCGCTCGATCGCACGCAGCACCGAAGTGCCGGTCGGTGTCGTCACGGCACTGGTCGGAGCACCGATCTTCGTGTTCATGCTCTACCGCCAGTACGGAAAGGCAGTCCGGTGACTCTGTCCGTTCACAACGTCGCCGTCAGTCTCGGCAATCGAGAAGTGCTGCACGGCATAGATTTCGAGGTGCAGCCCGGCCAGATATTGGGTCTCGTCGGACCCAACGGATCCGGCAAGACGACCGCCCTTCGATGCTGCTACCGCGCGCTGACCCCGACGGCCGGGACCGTGCTGGTCGACGCCGTCGACGCCCACACGATGAAACGATCCGAACTCGCCCGCGCAGTCGGCGTCGGGACTCAGGAGCCGGAAGCATCTGCGGGCCTTACCGTTCGAGAGTCGGTTGCGCTGGGTCGGGTACCGCACCGCGGCTGGTTCGACCGCCCGACCACGTCGGACGACGCCATCGTCTCGACATGCCTGTCGCGTGTGGATCTGACAGACCTGGCCGACCGAGACGTGGCGGCCTTGTCCGGTGGCGAACGTCAACGCGTCGCCATCGCTCGTGCGCTTGCGCAACAACCACGAATCCTGTTGTTGGACGAGCCGACGAACCATCTCGATCTCCGTCATCAGCTCATCGTCATGAACGCGGTTCGAGAGCTCGCAGCAGAAGGTCTTGCGATCGTGGTCACCGTGCACGACCTACGGCTTGCGGTCGAATACTGCACGTCCTTGGCCGTTCTCGACGGCGGCTCCGTCGTGGCTGCAGGTCCGACGGCCGACGTACTCGGTGAACGATTGTTGGCGGAGGTGTTCGGGATCCGGGCCACCGTGTGCTCGGACCCTCGCCCCCGCATCGATATCGAGGGCCTGGCATGACCGCGTATGAAACGACTGCCGCGGCGGTACCGGCGCTCGCCGACTACCTCGACGGTCCGTTCGACCTCCCCGCCACGGTCATGCTCGACCCGACATGGATCCGCGCACGTGTCGACGACACCGGGCGGCGGTGGAACTGTGTCGACGACCGTGTGAACGGAACGTTGTGGTGGTACTCGGCCAGCTCCACGCTGGCGTTCGTCGCCATCGCCACCGCGATGGTGACCGGCCGCGCAGCCAACCCCGACCTGCACACGTCTCGAACGTTCCTGAGACCGAACGGCTACCTCGGCGGGGTGCACACCGACGATGTCGTGGGCCTTCCGGAACTGCCCGCGGCACTCGACAAGACCATGGGCGCCGTGATCGATGTCCTCGCGACCGTGTCGGGAGCGCGCAGGCGTGCGTTGTGGGCGATCACCACCGACTCCATCGCCAACCGAGCACTCGATGTCGGTGCCGCCCTGGGTGATCGGACACGTGGCAGCACATTCGCCGCGACCGTGATCGACAGCATGCCCTCGTCTCCGCCTGCACCCGGATTCGTCGACGTAGGTGGTCGCCGATTCACCCGTCGCTGCTCCTGCTGTCTCCTCTACGAAACCTCCGACGCCGACAAATGCAGCAGCTGCCCACGACGTACACGAGAGGACCGCCGGGCGCGGCTGGAAGCTGCGGCGGCCAGTCGGTGACGGGGATGTCGGCGGGCACGTAGGGCTGCGCGACAGGTCGTCGGCGGGTGGCAACGAAGGTCGGGTGGCCTCGTCGATTGCAGAGACGGCAGTTCGCCCGACGACCACCGGTCTGCATGACCGTGCGGTCACACTCCTGTGGCCGCGCCTTGCGCGAGGTCTCTGCTGCCGAAGACGGGTACCGCGCACAGCAATGGAAGGACATCACGGACGACTCGTCGTCCGCCGTCGTCACTTGCGGACTCCACCACCGGTCGCAGCAGTACCCCATCGGCCACCGACGCCGAGGCGATGTCGGTGATGAGTCCGGCCAGGCCTGGCCCCGTTCCGACGTACGTCACGGTGGTGGAGTCGCACGCGACCGCCGCGGCCAGTTCGCGGCGAGCGGTGCGTGCGTCGTCGGCGATATGGATGTCGATCTCCAGAATGATTGCGACCTCGGACGGGCCCGCACCCGAATCCTCGCGTTCCCGTCGCACGCGGGCGTATTGCCGTTGCGCGTCGCCGAGATCGCGGGCGCGTAGGCGAATGACTGCACGCGGTACCGGCCCCGTCAGGTGGACGAGGCGATTGTCGGGCATCACATCGGGAACGCTCATCGCCGGGCCCCGGTGAACTGCCCGGCGGCATCGACGACGTCGCTGGCGAACGTCCCCAGCGTCTCCGTTCCATCGTTTCTGTCGACGAGCAACTCGGCCATAGGACACGCTCCACTAGGTCGGCAATGTGATCTTTCGGAAACGTAACAACGATGTCGTCTGCGTCACAGTCCTCGAAGGAGGACGACCTTGCCGCCTCGCCGGACACCCGCGCCAACTGACCTCCAAAGAGGACTGTTTCGGCGCGGAGTCGAGCTTTAGCGTTTGCCATCTGTTACTTACCTCACACTGGCCGACCAAAAGTGTCGCGCCGCCGCTTTGCCGGGTCCGTGCGCCGCTTGGATCCCTCACCTCGTTGCTCAGTACTTGGTTCGGAGACCCCCATGCTCGAAAATGACACGAAACTCACCACAGAAGGGCCGTTGCCCGCCGCGGCCGAGCCACCGTCCTTGACGTCGAGACGCTTCCGTCTCACGGCTGTCGTACTTGCCGTCGTGGCGGCATCGTTCGAGATCCAGCAGCTGATGGTCATCCCGCTTCTCGGCTTGCTGTCGACGTCACTCGACGTGTCGGCGGCGACCACGACGTGGATCGTTCTGTCCGGCTTGGTCGCGGGCGCGATACTGACCGGTCCGCTGTGCAGGCTTGCCGACAGAATTGGGCCGAAGAAGGTATACCTACTGGCCGCGAGCGCAGTGTTCATAGGAAATGCGTTGTGTGCATTGGCTATTGCGTGGCAGCTGCCGGCGCTGATGCTGGTCGGTCGCGCCCTCGTCGGCATCAACATCTCGGCGGCGCTCGGCGTCGCCATTCTCAAATCACTGTGCAGTCCGAAGCAGATGCAGATGGGAATGGGCATCGTCACTCTCGGCCTCGGAGTCGGCGTCGTGCCGTCGTTCCTGCTCGCAGGAATCTTGATCGACCGCGGCGCCGAGCTGGTCACAGTCTTCTGGGTGACTGCCACGCTCGCCGCTGCATGTGTACTGCTTCTTCTCCTCGTCCCGACCACCGCCGGTTTCGCCACGGTCCGTATCCCGCTGCTGTCCTCCGTTCTCATCGGTAGTTGGGTGCTGCCGATCTGCCTCTTCCTGAGCCTCGGCAACTCACACGGATGGACGTCACCGTCGTCGTTCGTTCTTCTGGTGGTGGCCGTCATCGGCTTCGCGGGCTGGGCCCGTCACGAGTCGTCCTCCGACAATCCCCTGATTCCGCTACGCATGCTGCGCGGCAACGCGCTGGTGGGGTACTACGCCACCGCATGCATCGGATTACTCGCCTACGGTTACTACCTCACCGCCTCGGCGTTCGCGCAGACCCCGCCTGCCGAGGCCGGCTACGGCTTCGGTGCGTCCGTGTTCGAATCGGGATTGATTCTGGTCCCGGTCGGCATCACCGTTGCCGTCCTCGGCCCGCTCGTCGGCAGGCTCCTGCACGCCGTCGGGCCCAAATGGGTACTTATTGCCGGAGCCGGCATTCTCACCGCTCAATTCATCCTGATGGCCGTCGTCAAGTCCGAGCTCTGGCACATGTACGCGTATGCAGCGATGTTCGGCGTCGGCGTCGCGCTCTTCCTCCCGGCGGGGTGGTCCGTGTTCGCCCTGCAGGCAAAGTTCGACGACATCGGAATCACCGCCGGTATGGCGCTCATAATGCAGATGATCTACGGAGCTTTCGCAGCGGCTATCGGAACAGTATTCCTCACCCGCGACGTGGTGCCGGGGACGTCCTACTCCGTCGAAAGCGGCTACACCACAGTCTTTTTGCTGTACGCAGTCGGCATGGCCGTGGCGTGCATCACCGGCTTCTTCATCCGACGAGACCCGTCGATCGATCACCACGACAGCTGACTGCATCACAATCCGAGGAGAACGACGATGAAAGCATTGCGCTACTACGGTGCCCGCGACATCCGGTTGGACGACATCGACGAGCCCGAACCGGGGCCGGGCATGGTGAAGGTCGCCGTGGAAGCCGCAGGCATCTGCGGATCGGACATTCACGAGTACCGCGGAGGACCCATTTCGACACCGGTGCATGCGCCTCACCCGCTCACCGGGGAGAGTACGCCCATCGTCCTCGGTCACGAGTTCTGCGGGACCGTCGTCGCCGTCGGTGACGGCGTGAACCGCATACGCGTCGGGCAGCGCGTGGCTGCGAACGCAGCGCTGTGGTGTGGGCAATGCGCGGCCTGCGTCGACGGCCACACCAACGTCTGTCACAGCATCGGATTCCACGGAGTCAGCGGCGGCGGCGGCGCATTCGCGGCCTTCGACGTGATCGGTGAACGCAACGCGCACGTCGTTCCCGACGCCGTTCCCAGCTCGGTAGGGGCGCTGCTCGAACCGTTGGCCACCGCTGTACACGCCGTCAAGCTCGCAGACGTGTCCGAAGGAGACCACGCCGTCGTGTTCGGAGCCGGACCTCTGGGGCTCATGGTGATCAGCTACCTGGCCGGCTCCGGTTCGGCGGGAATCGTTGCGGTGGAACCACATCCGGAGCGAGCAGCCGCAGCCCGCCGACTCGGTGCCTCGACCGTCATCGATCCGCTCACCGAAGACGTCGTATCTCGCATCGCCGAGGCCGTCGGTGACGGTCGCGTCGGTGCCAGCTTCGACGCGGCGGCAGCGCCCGACAGCCTGCACACCGCGATCGCGGTGACGGGAACACGGGGATGCGTGATCAACATCGCCGCCTGGGAGAAGCCGATCGAGTTCGACCCGACCATGTTGCTGTACCGAGAAATCTGCATTCGAGGCAGCCTGGCCTACGACAGCGGCGACTTCGAGGACGCCATTGCACACGCCGTCCAGCGTGTCGGGGACCTGTCATCCCTGATCACATCGACCATCCCGTTGAGCGACGTGGTGACAGCAGGATTCGACCGGCTCGCATTCGAACGGAACGACGAGATCAAGGTGCTCGTCACCCCGTGACCCGACGCCGGCGCGGGGCACACCCGCACCAGCTGTTCGGAACGGACCAAAGAAAATACCCCAACCAGATTCCCTGGTCGGGGTCTTTTCGTGGAGCCCCCTAACGGGATTGAACCGTTGACCGCTCGCTTACAAGGCGAGTGCTCTACCGCTGAGCTAAGGAGGCGTTGTGCGTCAGCCACTATAGCCGTCCACGTGACTATCAGTGCCAACAGGTACCTTGTCGGAGGATCAACCCAGCGACAGAAAACGGACATGACCTTCCTGCACGACTTGACGGCCACGCTCAGCCGTCTGACGGGTGAGCGTCGCGCCACCATCGATACACCCACTGCAGCACCGTCGCCGCTGCAGCCGATCGACCTCACCGACGACGCGGTCGTCGCTGAGGTGCTCGACCTGGCGGTGCGTGTCGGCGAGGTTCTTCTCGCCTCGGGCACCTCTGCGACGGATACTGCAACGCAGGTGCAGTTCATCGCCGCCACGTACGGTCTGGCTCGCACCGATGTGGATGTCACGTACAACTCGATCACTCTCAGCGCCCACCGCGGCCCGACGCGTCCGCCGTCGACGACGATGCGCATCGTCCACTACCGCTCGATGGACTTCACGCGTCTGGCTGCTGTCGACCGGTTGATTCGCGGTGTGCGTATGAAGATGATTCCGCCGCCGATCGCGCGCGAGACGTTGGACAGGATCACGACGGCTCCCCATCCGTACAACCGCTGGATCGCGACGTTCGCGTGGGCCGGAATGGCCGCGTCGATCGGCGTGCTGCTCGGTGGTGGCGGCCTCGTCGCGGTCGTGAGTTTCCTGACGACGATGGTGATCGACCGCATCGGCCGCGTCCTGAATCGCGCCGGCCTTCCGTTCTTCTTCCAGCAGGTCGTCGGCGGCTTCGTCGCGGCGACGCCTGCCATCACGCTCTACAACTTCCAGGACCAGCTGGGGATCTCCATTTCTCCGTCGCAGGTCATCGCCGCCGGTGTGACGGTACTGCTGTCGGGATTGTCGCTGGTCGGCTCGGTACAGGACGCGATCACCGGGGCACCGATCACGGCGTCGGCCAGATTTTTCGAAGTTCTGATGATGACGGGCGGCATCATCGCCGGCGTGGCGACGTCGCTCAAATTGGCGGCCATCATCGGTATGGACCTGCCGCTGATCAGCAACACACCACTGCCGGACATCACGCAGGTGCCGACGAAAGTGCTTGCAGGTGCGGCGGCGTCGCTGTTCTACGCGCTGGCCTGCTACGCCGAGAGGCGCGCACTGACGGCTGCGTTCTTCGGCGGTTTCGCGGGCGCGCTCGGCTACCTGATCGTGCAGCAGCTCGACACGGGCCCGATCATCGCGTCGGCATTCGCCGCGACGGTCGTCGGTTTCGCCGGTGGTCTGATGGCTCGTCGGGCATTGATTCCACCGTTGATCGTGGCGGTCGCAGGCATCACGCCGTTGCTGCCCGGTCTGTCGCTCTACCGCGGCCTGTACGCGATGCTGAACGAGCAGTTGCTCATCGGCATCAGCTCGTTGTTCGCCGCCTTCGGCATCGGCTGCGGACTCGCCGCAGGGGTGACCCTCGGTGAATGGGGAGCCCGTACGCTGCGGCGTCCGCGCATTCTCGCGCGCACGGAAGAGCTACTGCGTCCCACTCTTCGACGCACAGAAGAACCGCGCCGCCCGACGACTCGTCGGCGACGCGGTTCTCCGGAAAAGACCACTCAGAAGGAGCGCCGGGTCTAGGCCTCGGGCTTGCCTTCAGCGGACTGACGTGCAGCTGCGTCGGCCTCCATGGCCTCGCGGAGGCTACGCGGACGCATGTCGGTCCAGTTCTTCTCGACGTACTCCAGGCATGCTGCGCGGCTGTCCTCACCGAAGACGACTCGCCATCCCTGAGGGACGTCGGAGAACGTCGGCCACAGCGAATGCTGATCTTCGTCGTTGACCAGTACGAAGAAGCGTCCGTCTTCGTCATCGAATGGATTGGTGCTCATCTCGCCTCACTCGTCACAAACGTGTTGTTTATCGGCAGTCTTCACTGTGAAGTGCCCCCCGACCCTAGCAACGCACAGTATCGCACCGGGGTGCCAGCTTCTTCAGCTCAGCTGCGCAGAAAGTCCAGGATCGCGTCGTTGATCGCGTCGGGCCGCTCGAGATAACCGTAGTGGCCGACGTCGGGAATCTCGACGTACTGTGCGCCGGGAATCGACTTCGCGAGCTCGGCGCTGAGGTACGCCGGGATCATGCGGTCGTGTTCGAACCCGACCGACAGGCACGCCACCGAGATCCGGCTGTAGACGGCGCTGCGATCGAACCTGTCGTCCATGCCCAGCTGGGCTCGCACGCCCGGCGACGTCGGCGCAGTCGAGAACTCGAACAAGTCGAGCCAATCGCGGGCGCTTCGCGGGTCGGCCAGCGTCGTCGGCGACAGATTCATCACCGCGGTGACCGCGGCCGCATACGTGGGCGGCAATTCCGTCTTCGAGTCCGCGAGCGCGCGCTCACCGTCGCCCAGCGTCTTCTGGAACTCGTCGAGACGGGCATGACCGGCTAGGAAAACGGCCTTGCGGACCAGGTCCGGACGCGTCAGCGCCAGCTCCTGCGCGACGCGCGCACCCATCGATGTTCCAACGACGTGGGCCTTCTCGTCACCGTCGCGGACCAGCTCGATCACCCCCGCGGTATCGGCGACGAGATCGTCGATGGTCATCCCCTTGGCGCTCTCGTACGACGGCGCGATGCCCCGGTTGTCGAAATAGCAGACGCGGTAGCCGGCCTTGACGAGGGCGGGAACCTGGTGAAGCTCCCATACGCGGCCGGGGCTGCCGGTGCCCATGATGAGCACGACCAGGTCGCCTGTCCCCTTGACCTGGTAGTTCAGCGATATCCCGTTCACGGTCGCAATCGGCATGTAACTCCTTCAGATAAGTCCCTGGTGCTCGCGAAGAGCTTAGTGCTGGTTTCTGTCGTCGACCACGGGGTAGTCCTGCCACGACCCGATCGCGACCATGCGAGGAGTAGCCCAGATGAGCGATGACAGAGCATCCGACCAGGCACGAAAGAGCCTGTTCGACGCGGCCAAGGGAAAAGCCAAAGAGGTCGTGGGTGCCGTCACCGGTAACGACGAACTGACCACCGAAGGCCAACTGCAGAGCGCCCAGGCGCGCGAGCGCAAGGAAGCCAAGGCCGCCGAACTCGCTGCCGAGGCGCAGGCACAGGACGCGGCCGAGGAGCTGGCGTCGGCGAAGAACATCGCGGAGGAACAGCGCGAGGCCGCGAGCGAGAGCGCGGACGAGGTCGAGGCGAACGCTCGACGCGTCCGACAGGAGCAACACCTGGCCGCCGAACAGGCCAAGAGCCAGGCCATCGCCGACGCGTCGACGCAAGCCGAGATCGACGCGCAGGCCGAGCAGATCGAGGCCGCTGCGGAAAGACGGTCCGACGCGACCGAGGCCACCAAGGAAGAAAGCGACGCCGTGCGCGAGCACAGCGAAGACATCGCCGACGCCGACGCGCTGCGGGCCGAGGCCGATCGGGCGCGTCGGAACGCGTGACACCCCTTACGTCGACAAGGAGATTTGCCATGAACGCGCTCAGCATTCCGCTTTCCATTCTGAGACTGCAGTACAAGATCGTTCGGATCCCACTCCAGCTGTTCGAGACCAACGTCGTTCAACGACGTGACACCGAGGACCCGGCGCGGCTCGCGTACGAGCGCACGGTCGGAACGTTGGACAAGGTGATCGGCGGCGCGCTCGGCGCTACCGACATCGAGCGGCGAGGATCGAAGCTCGTCGAGCGAACGGACGATCTGGCCCGCGCAAGCCGACTCGACGAGCTCGCCGACGAAACCGAGGCCCAAGCAGATCAGAAGTTGGAGTCCGCCCGCGAGGCCGCGCACAAGGAGCGGGCGGCAGCGGCCGAGGCTGCCGACGACGCTGCGCGTGAGGCTCGCCGCGAGGCCGAGGAGCGCAAGCAGCAGGCAGCCCAGGACGCGGAAGAGCGTGCGGCCGCAGAGAAGCAGCGTGCCGACGAGCTCGCCGCATCGCGCGTCGAGGAGGCCCGCAAGGCAGAGGAGAAGCAGCGCGAGCAGATCGCCAAGGTCGAGGAGATCGTCTCCGCGCCCGCGGAGGCCGAACTCGCCGACGCCGCCGAGCACCAGGAAGAAGCCGAGGCGAAGAAGGAAGAGGCCGAGCGGATCGAGAAGTTGTTCCTGGCCGAGAAGAAGGACTAGGCGCGCTACGCGCACCTTTCAGCCCACGCGCACGTTGCAACCTGCGCGTGGGCTGAAACGTGCGCGGGGCTGTGCCCGTCAGCCCCGGAACGTCGAGCGATACGCGCTCGGCGAGCCTCCGATCTCGGCCATCAACTGTTGACGCATCGAGGTCGCGGTTCCGAAGCCCGCCTCCTCAGCGATCCGGTCGATCGTGAGGTCGGTGTTCTCCAACAACTCTCGCGCGCGGTGCAGCCGCTGCGCCGCGATCCACTTCGCCGGGGACACACCGACTTCCGCGGTGAAGCGCCGCGTGAACGTCCGGACACTCATCGACTGTCGTTGCGCCAGAACCTCTACCGACAGATTCTGCCGCAGATTCGCGACTGCCCACTCCTGAGCCGACGCGGTCGACGTCGTCGTGGTCCGCGGCACTGGCGTCGTGATGTATTGCGCTTGTCCGCCGCTGCGATGCGGCGGCACGACGGTTCCTCGCGCGACACGGTTGGCGACCGACGCGCCGAAGTCGTGGCGAATCATGTACAGGCACAGATCGATTCCCGACGCCTCCCCGGCTGCCGTGAGAATGTTCCCGTCGTGGGTGTAGAGCACGTTCGGTTCGAGGTGCACCTGCGGATACAGTGCGCGAAACTGATCCGCCGAAGCCCAGTGAGTCGTCGCCCGTCGCCCGTCGAGCAGCCCGGCCGCGGCCAGGACGAACGCCCCTGTACAGATCGACGCGATGCGCGCCTCCGGCGGTATGTGATCGAAAATTTCGGTGCCCGACGACGACTTCGGTCCGTAGTCCAGATCCGACGCCGGCACGATGACGGTGTCCGCGTCGACCAGCGCGTCGAGACCCTGTGAGACGTGGATCCGGACATCTGCATCGGTGCGCACGGGCCCGGGCGTCGTCGTACAGGTGACGACGTCGTACAGCTTTTCACCGCTCTCGGACGCAGCCTGACCGAACAGCCGATGCACGGATCCGAACTCCATCCCGAGAAGTCCGTCGCGCACGAACACCACCACTCGATGCATGGCCGGATTCTTTCACATGTTGTCCGATCGGCCACTGTTCTTACGGAAACGCCGGTGACAGGCTCATGACATGAACATTCTCTGGGTTCTCGCGCATCCCGACGAGCGGTCGCTGAATGGCTCGCTTCGAGACTCGGCCATCACAGCACTTGCCGACGCGGGCCATACCGTCGAACAGTCCGATCTCTATCGTATGGCGTGGAATCCCGTTGTCACAGGCGAGGATTACGCCCACGACCCCGACGAACGGTTGCAGGTCGCGACGGCGTCGTCGACGGCACTGCGCACCGGCACCCTGGCAGAGGAGATCGTCGTCGAGCAGGAGAAGTTGCGCCGAGCCGACGCCGTGGTACTGCAGTTTCCGCTGTGGTGGTTCTCGATGCCGGCGATCATGAAGGGTTGGATCGACCGGGTGTTCGTCGAAGGATTCGGATACGGCATCCGGCGTGACACCGGGGGCACCCGACGCTACGGCGACGGCCTGATGGCGGGAACCCGCGCGATGATCGTCACCAGCATGGGCGGAAGCGAACACACCGTGTCGCCGCGCGGAATCAACGGGTCACTCGATGAGCTGCTGTTCCCGATTCAGCACGGATTCCTCTGGTACACAGGGATGTCCGTGCTACCGCCGGTGTTGGTGCCGAGCGCTGACAGGATCGGGCCCGACGAGTACGAGCACGCCGAGAAGACGCTGCACGATCGACTGGCTTCGCTGTTCACCGACGATCCGATCCCATTCCGGCACCAACACGGCGGCGAGTACGACGAGAAGTTCGTACTGCGCCCCGAGTATGGTGCCGGAGATTCGGGAGTGCGGGTGCACAGGCGCGTCGCACCCGTGCGCGGATAGTTGTAGCGGAGACCGACTATCCGCGCACGGGCCGCGCAGCGGCACTCTCCCACGCCGACCACAGTTCGGCGTAACGTCCACCGGCAGCAACTAATTCGTCGTGCGGACCCTGCTCGATGATCGTGCCGTGCTCGAGCACGACGATCCGGTCCGCTGCCGCCGCCTGCGTCAGTCGATGCGCGACGACGAGCGTGCTGCGGCCACGGGTAGCGGCGTCGGCTGCAGCTTCGAGATCGCGTGCACCCGAACTTCCCGCCTCGGCGGTCGCTTCGTCGAGCACCGCGACCGCGGGATCGGCGAGGACGAGCCGAGCGAGCGCAAGTTGTTGCGACTGAGCGGAAGTCAGCGCGTGACCACCTTCGCCGACGACGGTGTCGAGGCCGTCGCCTAGCGCGTCGACCCACCTGTCCGCCCCGACGGTCTCGAGCGCCGCACGAACGTCGTTGCGCGACGCGTCGGGCGCCGCGAGCAGCAGGTCGTCGATCAGCCTGCCCGCGAACACGTGGACTTCCTGGCTGACGATCGCGATGTGGCGCCTGAGACCGTCGGCACCGAGATCGGCGAGTGTCTCGCCGCCGATCCTGACGGTTCCCGACGTCGACGCGATCGACCCGGCTGCGATCGCCGCGATCGTCGACTTGCCCGCTCCCGTCGAACCGACGAGCGCAACCGTCTCTCCCGCAGCCACTTTCAGGTCGATGCCGTGCAGCACCTCGTGACCGGTGTCGTACGAGTGCCGCAGATCCGAGACCTCGAGTGTCCCGTCGGAGGGCGTCGCGCCGGTTCCGGGCGAACGGTCGTCGGGAATGTCGATGACGCCGACGAGACGCGCAAGGCTCGCGCCTGCCGATTGGACGTCGTCGAACGAGAACATCAGCATGCCGATGGGGTTGAACAAGCGGTGGAACAGCAGCGCTGCAGCGGTGACCTGGCCGACGGTGACGTAGCCGTCCTGTACGAACAGGAACCCGGCGGCGAGGATGACCGACAGGCCGACGCACTCGGCGCGGTTGCTGCGAGATCCGAAGCGCGTGAACAGTCGAAACACGGTGATGCCGATGTCACGCGCCTTGCCCGACGCGTTGTCGATCTCGGCGAGGTGGGCGTCCTCCAGCCCGTAGGCGCGGACGGTTCGCGCACCCTGCATGCTGCTGATCAACGCCTGTGAACGCTCGCCCATCGCGACACGCTCCGCGGCGTACAGAGGCGCCGACCTCGGCAGATACCACCGGAGCGCCATCACGTACATCGGAATCGCGACCATGCCTGCGAGGCCGAGCCGCCAGTCGAGGCTGAGCATCGCGACCACGCTGAGCGACACCAACAGCAGCGCCGACACGATGTTGGGGATGACCTCGCCGATCGACTTGGCCATCACTGCGACGTCGTCGCCGACACGCGAGAGCAGATCGCCCTTCCCGACGCGTTCGAGCGTGCTGACCGGCAGGTGCAGTGCGCGCGAGAGCACGCGTTCACGCAGCGTCGCGAGCATGCCTTCGCCCAGCTTGCTGATCAGGTACGAGCCCAACGCGGTGAACACGCCGCCGACGATCGCAGCCACGGTGATGATCACGACGACGGTGACGATCGTCGACGTCGGTGCACCCTCGGTGACCCGGTCGACCAGGATGCCGAACACGTACACCGGAATCAGCGACATCGCGGCGGCGACGGCGCTGACCAGGAGCGTCAGTGCCGCGAGGCCGCGTCGGGAATTCAACTCGTTCGACAGATAGGCCCAGGACCGTGTGCCCGTGGCGATCGGAAGCAGTTGTTGCGTGGTCATCGGAGGACCGTCTCCTTGTAGCGAGCATCGCCGACGGCGAGGTCGTGATGGGTACCTTCCGCGACGACGCGTCCCTCGTCGATCACGAGAACTCGGTGCGTCACCGCCAGCAGCGCGGGGCTCGTCGTGATCAGAATGGTCGTCTGTGCGCGGGTGTCGTCGTGACGCAGTTCCCGGATGCCGGTCGCGATGGCGTGTTCGGTGACGGCGTCCACGGCCGTCGTCGGGTCGTGCAGCACGAGAACGGGAGCCGACATCGCCAGTGCGCGCGCGAGTGCGACGCGTTGGCGTTGCCCGCCGGACAGGCTGGCGCCGCGGTCCGTGACGGAATGGTCGAGACCCTTCTCGTGCATGTCGACGACGTCGGTGGCGGCCGACGCGGTGAGAACGCGACCCAGATCCTGCCTGTCGCTCCCGGCTGCGATGTTGGTGCGCAGGGTGCCGGCGAACAGGTCGGTGTTGTGCGGTTCCACGAGGACGGTCTTGCGCACCTCGGGCAGTCCGAGACCGTGGATGTCGAGGCCACCGATCGTGATGGATCCGAGGTAGTCGTCGGCCCCGAGCTGGCCGGACAGCACGGCGGCCAAGGCCTCGCCGTCCTGCGCACGGAGCGCGACTACGCCGAGCAACTCCCCGGGCGCCGCCGAGAGATCGACCCCGTCGAGCGAGCGATACGTGACGCCTTTCACCGCGAGGTCGGTCGCGGACGGCTTCTCGGAACCACCTTCGGCGAGAACATGATCGGCGCCGAGCACGAGCGCGAGTCGGTCCGCGGAACCGCGCACGACGGCAGCGACGCCCGGCAGCCGGGACATCGTCGTCAGCGGCTCCATGACGAACTGCGACAGGCCGACGACGGTGATGAGCTCACCGACCGAAATGCGCCCTTGCAGCGCGAAGAATCCGGCCATGCCGGCGACACCGACCGACAGCAGCGCGCTGACCGTCGTCGAGAATCCCAGGTAGACGCTGTTGGCCTTGGCCATCTTCATCGTCGCCGTCAACGCAGTCCTGCTCGACGCGTGGAAGCGCGTCGCCGCGGCGTTCTCGGCTCCGATGCCGCGCAGCGGACGCACGCCGCTGACGAGATCGGTGGCCATGCCGGATACGCGCGCGACGGTGGCCTGCTGCTGCGTCGCGGCCCTCGTCAGCAGCGGGGCCGCGCGTTGCAGCAGGAACATGATGACCGGAGTGCCGATGAGCACCGCGAGACCCAGTGGGATGTCGATGACCAGGAGTGCGACGGCACACACTGTTGCCGCCGTCGATGCCGCGACGGTACGGGCGATGACGTCGAGAATCCACGACGTCTTCTCGGCGTCGGACGTCGACACCGACAGCAGCTCTCCGGACACGAGATCGGTACGCACCCCGCGCGGGTGCAGCACTTTGCCTGCCACCTCGACACGCATGAGATGAGCCTCACGTTCGATGCCGACGACGATGATGCGCGCACCGAATCGGTAGGCGTACGACAGCACGACGAACAGCGCAGCCAGTCCGACCAGCGACAAGATCATCGCTCTGCCGTCGCCGGTGTCGATGGCACGGCCGACGATCAGACCGATCGCGACCGGCACCATCGTCTCGCAGAACTGGTGCACACAGAAGAAGATCGACGAGATGATCAGCCGCGCACGCTGGCGTCGAACACTGCGACGCAGGATCGCGCTGCCGGTCGTCGGCGAGTCACTGACGGAAGACACGGCCATCACGCCGCCGGGTGGGAAAAGTGCATTAGCCGACCCTAATCCATAGGGGTGTCAACCTGTTCATGCCCGAAAGTGGCGAGAGTGCGTCCGATTTACATAGAGTCGTGGCGCGACGAGCACAATCAGCTCTCGAATTGCAAGGTTCAACGAAGACGGAGATCACCATGGCCGCCAAGACGACCACCGACAACGACATCGCCGACGAAGACATCGAGCCCTTGGCCGACGAGACGGCAGTGCAGGCACAGCGCGTCGTCGCGGCATACGCGAACGATGCCGACGAGTGCCGCATGCTTCTGTCGATGTTGGGTATCGAACCCACTGCAAAGGTCGACTAGTTCGCCGCGGGGAACTTCCCCCGGCCTTCCATACCGATAAGGACAGTAGTGGCTGACGCCTCGCAGGGTTCGGATTTCGTCGTCGTGGCCAACAGGTTGCCCGTCGACCTGGAGAAACTGCCCGACGGCAGCACGCGGTGGAAGCGCAGCCCCGGCGGGCTCGTCACCGCGCTGGAACCCATTCTGCGGGCGAACAACGGCGCCTGGGTGGGGTGGCCCGGCGTTCCGGACGTCGACGTCGAACCGTTCTTCGAGGACGGGCTCGAACTGTGCCCCGTCGGTCTCAGCGAGCAGGAAGTCGCCGACTACTACGAAGGCTTCTCCAACGCGACGCTGTGGCCGCTGTACCACGACGTCATCGTCAAACCCGTGTACGACCGGTCGTGGTGGAACGCCTACGTCGAGGTCAACCGCCGTTTCGCCGAGATCACGTCGAAGGCCGCCGCGCAGGGTGCGACGGTGTGGATTCAGGACTACCAGCTGCAGCTCGTCCCCAAGATGCTGCGCATGCTGCGCCCGGACCTGACCATCGGGTTCTTCCTGCACATCCCGTTCCCACCCGTCGAGCTGTTCATGCAGATGCCGTGGCGCACCGAGATCGTCGAAGGACTGCTCGGCGCCGACCTCATCGGCTTCCACCTTCCCGGTGGTGCACAGAACTTCCTGTATCTCGCCCGCCGGCTGGCAGGCCAGGTCACGTCCCGCGGAACCGTCGGCGTGCGGTCGAAGCTCGGGTCCGTGCAGGTCGGATTCCGCACGGTGCGCGTCGGCGCGTTCCCGATCTCCATCGACTCCGGCGACCTCGACGAGAAGTCGCGCTCCAAGGCCGTCCGCGATCGGGCGAAGCAGATCCGCAAGGAACTCGGCAACCCGAAACGCATCATGCTCGGCGTCGACCGGCTCGACTACACCAAGGGCATCGACGTGCGGCTCAACGCGTTCCGTGAACTGCTCGAAGAGGAGCGCGTCGATCCCGTCGACAACATCATCGTTCAGCTCGCCACACCGAGTCGCGAACGTGTCGAGAGCTACAAAGCGATGCGCGGCGAGATCGAACAGCAGGTCGGCCGCATCAACGGTGAGTACGGACAGGTCGGGCATCCCGTCGTGCACTACCTGCACCGCCCGATCCCCCGCGACGACCTCATCGCCTACTTCGTGGCCGCCGACGTCATGCTCGTCACCCCGCTGCGTGACGGCATGAACCTCGTGGCCAAGGAGTACATCGCGTCACGCAGCGACCTCGGCGGTGCGTTGGTGCTCAGCGAATTCACCGGTGCCGCAGCCGAATTGCGTCAGGCGTACCTGTGCAATCCGCACGACCTCGACAGCGTGAAGGACGCCATTGCGGCTGCGCTGGAACAGGCCCCCGAGGACGGGCGTCGGCACATGCGGGCGATGCGTCGTCAGGTGCTGGCGCACGACGTCGACCGCTGGGCCCGTTCGTTCCTGAATGCTTTGTCCGATGAGGCGGCTTCGCCGCATGTGAGCGCGAATGTAGAGCGGGCTATACATTCGCACTCACGGACCTAGATGGGTTCGAGGCCGCTCACCAGCCAGCGACCATCGACGTTCTCCATGCTCATCCGCACCCGACTGCCGCTGCTGGCGGCGTCGGGCGCATCGGAGCTGGTGGTGATCTGATTCAGGAACAGCAGCACCGTCGCGGTGTCCGGCGCCGCATCGACGACGGACGCGCCCTGCACCGTCACCTGCACCGTCAGTGACTTCTCCTTTGCGCCGGGCGCGATGACGCTCGTGACGAGCGCGCTGTACTCGTCCTTGAAATCACCCGTCAAACCGTCTGCGGCAGAGGCCAATTGCTGGTCGACGCCGCCGAAGTCGTACGCCAGCATCGCAACGGCCTGCGCGCTCGCCGCCGTCACGGCATCCGTGCGCGCCTGCTCGGTCCGTTCGTTCTGACGATAGTGGTAGAACAGAACACCGACCCCGGCGGCCAATCCGAGAACCACGACGACAGCCAAGGCACGCAACACATTTCGGTTCACGGTACGAACTCCACCCTCGACGCCGTCATGACTCCGTCGTCGTCGACGACGGTGACACGCAGCCGAAAGTCCCGCGGCTCGGGTTCCGCCGCGTCGGAGTTCTGCACCATCGCCCGCGCCGCGACGAGAACGTCCGCGGAATCCGCAGTGCTGCTCTCCATTCCGGCTTCGATGATCTCGCCGTTCGAGTCGACCCGCGCCTGTTGCACGACCTCCACGAAAGGCCCTTCCCTACCCTCGAATTCGGCCTTGAAGTCCCCGCTCGCGCCGGCCAGAAGCCGATCGACGTCCTGCTGCGCGGAGTCGGGATGAATCGTCGTCAGATTCAGCACGGTTTGGCGCGCGGTCTGCACGAAGCGCTGGTTGCGTTCGTCCTGCGCAGCCGCCGACCGCACGGCGTAGGACAACGAGATGCCGGCAGCCAGCAACGCGAGAACCACGACGAGGAACAGGGCCGGAAGGAGGCGTCGGCGACGCGGTATCTCGCGAGCCTCCGCGACGGGTTCCACGACGGGCACTTTCTCGACGACCGGCACTCGCTCGAGGACCGGCGACGCCGTCGCCCCCGAGGGGCCCGCAGGACGAACCGCGCGACGACGCGGACGCCTCGGCGTGAGGCCTTCGTCCGGTTCCATAACGACCTTCCTCGTCGGTGCTGTCTGTTGGCATGCTAACTAGAACATGTTTTCAGTGGGCGCGGATCGCCGTTTTGCACGCCGAACCGTCATGAACGCAGTCGAATCTGGAACTCGTTCTCCAGGCTGATAGCCTCGACCATCCGGCTGTTACGCGAGAGGATCTTTCGAGATGGCACACACGCTGACCTGGCACGACGACGTGAGTCGTCAGGCCAGGGTTCTGTCCTGCACGTTCCGGCTGGCGCTCAAGCCCGCGTTCACGATGTGGCCGCTCACCGACCGCGGAATCCGGGCCATCGGCCAGCTGGATCGCGCCGTCGACAGACTCCCGAAGCCGCGACGCGTGACGATCGAGCAAGTTGCTCTCGGCGGCGTGCCGTGCGAGAAGACGACGCATCCCCGCGTCGCCACCGGTTCGCTCGCCGGTGCGACGGTTCTGTACTTCCACGGCGGCGGATTCGTGTTCTGCGGCTTGGCAACTCACCGTAGCGCGTGCGCGACGATAGCCGCACGCGCAGGACTCCCCGTCTACTCCGTCGAGTACCGCCAGATCCCCAAGGGCGGCATCGGCACCTCGATCGCCGACGCCATGCACGCGTACCGCGCTGTGCTCGACGTCGCCGCCGACCCGTCCAAGGTCATCGTCGCCGGCGACTCCGCGGGCGGGTATCTCGCGATGAAGGTCGCCGAGATCGCCGTTTTGGAAGGCCTGACTCCGCCCGCCGCGGTGCTCGGGTTCTCGCCGCTGCTGAACCTCGACCTGAAGAGTCACCCGCGCGCGTTCATGAAGAAGGACGCGTACCTGCCGATGAAGCAGGTCCTCGCCCTCGAGGGCCGCTGGCTGAACGGTCCCGACGCCATCCCGGGGGCCGCGTCGCCGATCGAAGCGGACCCGTCGGTGTTCCCGCCGGTCTTTCTGTCGACAGCGCAGTACGAGCTCATGCGTCCCGACGTGGAGGCGATGACGCGGACGCTCGCGTCGGCAGGCAAGACCGTCGAGACGCATGTCTGGAAGGGACAGGTGCACGCCTTCCCTGTGTTGGCCGGTGCTTTGCCGGAAGGCCGGACCGTGCTCGACCTGGCCGTCGCCTTCGCCGCCCGTCACCTCTGACACCTACCCGACCTCCTGCTGCCCCGTCATGAGTCCCTGCAGACCGTCGGCACCGGCGAGCCCCGGCTGGCTGTAGGTGGTGCCGTCGGGCGCGATGTAGGTACCGGTTCGCGGGTCGTACGGCCTCGCTGACGAAGAAGCGGGTGCGACACTGCTTTGACCGCTGGGGAATTCGGTGTACGACGGTTCGTCCTGCTCGATGGGTCCGTACGGAGGGTTGTTGCCGAGCGGCACGTAACCGGCATCGCTGCGGCATATTTCGGGTGTCGGGGCGCGTCGGCCTGGCACTTCCATGCACGGCAGGTTGCGGGCTCCGCGGACAGCGGTGCTGTCGTTCTGGGCGACCTTGCAGAACAGGTCGGGTGGTGAGTCGGGGACGGAGACGTCGTTCGGGTCACGCCGCTGGTCGGCAGGCAGAAAGCCCGTCGTGCAGGCGGGCGGATCGTTCACTTCGAGCTGGAAGTCGACGATGGCGCCCTCGTCCGGCGGACCGCTGCCCGCCGCCGTCACCAGCGCCGCCGTAATCGGTGGGTACAGCACGAGAATCTGCTCGATCCCCGCGTTGTAGATGACCCCGACCTGCCCGACGCTGACGAGGTTGGCCAGCAGAATCGGCAGCGTCGGCTGAAGTTGTTGGAACAGCTCGTTCGCGGTCGACGCCGCAGTAGGCCCCTTCTGGATCACCGACCGCAGAGTGGGATCGCTGGCACGCAATTGGTCGGTGAACGTCGCGAGAGCAGTCGTCCACGACCGAATCGCATCACTGCTGACGACCTGGCCGTCCAGCAACGGTCCGGCTTGGTCCAACAGAATTTTCGTCTGTTCGGAATTTGCATTGGCCTCCTGCACGAACAGACGCGTCGAATCGATGAAGCTCTGCAGATCCGGGCCCGTTCCGTTGAAGGCCTGAAACGACTCGTCGACGACGGTACGCAGGCGTGTGTCGGAGATGCTGCGCAGCAACGCATCTGCTTGATCGAGCATCGGTCCGACGTCCTGTGGCACGGACGTGCGCGAGGTGGGAATGACGTCACCGTTCTGCAGGGTTGCACCGCCTCCACGAGTCGGCACCAGATCCACATACTGTTCCCCGACCGCAGAAACGCTCTTGACCTGAGCGTCGACGTCGGCAGGAATGTCGACGCCACTGTCGATGGACAGATCGGCGTCGACGCCGTCGGGAGTCAGCGCGACCGTCGTCACCTCTCCGACCGTCGTGCCGCGGTAGGTGACGTTCGCGTGCGGGTACAGGCCTCCGGTCGTCGGCAATTGCACTGTGACGCTGTACCTTCCGATGCCCGCCATCGCAGGCAACCCGACATACCTGGTCGACATCACGACGAGTCCGATGACCGTGAGGATCGAGAAGACGATCAACTGAATGCGTACGAAACGTGTGAGCATCATGGCGGGAACCCCTGCCCCGGCAGTTCCACCGGCGGAAGGCCCGGAATTCGAATCGTCGGAGGCTCCAAGGGTCCACGCAGCGGATCATCTGCGGACGCGGCCGTCGGCGCGGCCTGGGTTCCCAATGCTCCCTCGAGGCCGGCGATCCTGCCTGCCAACGGTGTTCCCGTCAGGAAGTTCGAATCCAGGCGTGGCAGGGACAGGTCGATCGTCATCGCGAGATTGGCGTAGTCGCCGCGGATGACGTTGTCGATGCCTTCCTGTGGGAACGGGTAGGTCAGCAGCACCGACAGCACCTCGGTGAGCGCGTTGCCCGAATCGGCGAGTGCCTGCAGCACCGGCGTGAGGCTCGCGACGTTGGTCTGCAGATCTGCGCCCGACGTGTCGATGACCCGGGTCACGACGTCGCTCAGCCGCCCGAGCGACGTGAAAGCCGACGTGATGTTCGGCCGTTCGGCCGTCAGGACGTCGAGCGCAGGCGGTACCTCGTTCAAAGCCTTCGTCAGCGTGGCACGTTGGTTCTCGACGTTCACCGAGAGCCGGTCGATGCCCTCAATCGCCGCGATGATGTCACCGCGCTGGGTGTCGAGGCTCGTCACGAGGTCGTCGAGGCGCGGCAGGAGATCGCGCACCTTGTCCTCGCGACCTCCGATCGCGTGATTCAGTTCGGTGGTGATGTCCTGGATCTGAGCGAGACCACCGCCGTTCAGTACGACGGACAGCGACGACAAGGTCTGTTCCGTCGTCGGATACGCCCCTGCCCGATCGAGTGGAATCACGTCACCGTTCTCCAGACGTCCCTGCGGATCGTCCGGCGCGACGAGTGCGAGATGCTGCGAACCCAGCAACGACGTCTGGCCGATCTTCGCGGTCACGTTCTCGGGCAGTGCGACATCGTCGTTCAGCGAGACCGTCACGAGCGCGTGCCAGTCCTGCACGACGATGGCGTCGACGCTTCCGACGGTGACGTCGTCGACCATGACGGGCGAGTTCTGGGACAGCGTCGTCACGTTCGGCATCTCGATCCGTACCTGGTACGAATGTTCGCCTCGCCCTTCGGTTCCTGGTAGCGGAAGCGAATTCAGCCCGTCCCACTGGCACGCGGACAGACTGAGAACCAACGCGGCGGCGGTGAGCCCCTTCGACAGCACGTTCATCGCCCACCTCCCAACAGGTCACCCAGACTCGGAACCCGAACCGTCGGCATCTCGGGCAGCGGCGACGGCGCAGGGGCCGGGGCCGGGGCCGCCTGCTCGAGACCGGGCTCGGTGTAGACGATCTGATCGGGGTACGCGTCGACACCACGAGCCGGATTGGTCAGCAACGCAGGGTAATTGAACACCAGTGTGCTCAGAACTGGTCCGAGGTATTGCTTGCACAGATCGGCACTGCGCTCGCTCGTCGCGTTCTCGACACCCGCGACGGCACCGCAGATGAAGTTGATCGGGTTGCCGAAGTTGTTGGCTGCGATCGCTCCCGTCAGCGTTCCCTGCGCAGGCTGGTAGATGTTGTTGAAGTTCGCGAGCGCGTTGGGTCCGGAATGCAGGATGCGCTCGATCTCCGGCCTCTTCGTGGTCAGCACCTGCGTCGCGTCGGCGAGCCGGCCGACGCTCTCCACCAACGCCGACCGATTGTCGGTGACGAACCGTTGCACCTCGCCGATTGCGACGTCGAGATCGGCCATCGCCGTGCCGAATTCGTCGGAACTCTGCGCCAGCATCTCCGACACCGACGCGAGGCGTCCTCCGAACTGGACGATCTGTTCGTTGCTGTTCGACAATGCCGAGACGAACGCCTGCAGATTGCGAATGGTCGCGAACAGATCGGTTCGTCCGTCCGACAGCACTCGCATCGTGTCGGACAATTCCGTGAGCGTCGCCTTCAGCGCCTCTCCGTTGCCCTCGAGATTGTCCGCGGCGGTGTCGATGAACCGGCCTGCCGGGCCTTCCTGACCGACCCCATCGGGTCCCAACGCCGTCGACAACTTGGTCAGCTCGGTCTTGATCTGGTCCCATTCCACCGGCACCGCAGTGCGTTCCATCGGGATGGTCTCGCCGTCCGACAGCGTGGGACCACCCGAGTAGACCGGGGTCAACTGCACGAACCGAGCGGACACCAGACTCTGCGCGACGATGACCGCGGCCGCGTCAGCGGGGATGTCGACGTCGGAGTCGACGCGCATCGTCACGACGGCGTCCTCCTCCTGCGGATCGATCGACTCGATCCTTCCGACGGTCACACCGAGGACCCGCACGTCGTCGCCCGCGTAGAGTCCCGTCGTCGACGAGAAACGTGCGACGACGGTCGACGTGGTCACGTTCCGGTAGACGACGAACCCGACCGCGACAAGAGCAACGACGAGTACGACGGCACCTGCGAGCGTCAGTAGCTTTCTCATATCACTGCCCCGGCGGTTTCAGGATCGGAGGTGCATTCTTGGGCAGCAGGTCCTGCAGCGTCTGCGGCAACTGCTCCGGTGCGACGACGCTGTCCACCACCGCTTTCCACCACGAGCTCGGCAGAATGTTCTGGATGTACGCGTTGAAGAACGGCCCGCTCGCCACCGATTCGCCGAGTGCGCTGATGTAGGGTCCGAGGCCGTCCAAGGCGCCGGCGATGTTGTCGTTGTTCTTCTGCAGCACGGCGACAACGGAATTGAGCTTCGCGAGCGTCGGACCGATCTGCCCCTCGTTCTCCTGCACGAAGGCGGTGAGCTGACGCGACACCGCCGAGATGTTGGTGATCAGTTGACTGATCGCGGTACGTCGTCGATCCAGTTCGCCGAACAGCTCGTTGCCGTCGAGCACCAATTGGTTGATCTGACCACTCCGGTCGGCGAGGATGCCGGTGACGCTCTCCGCTCGATCCAGCAGTTGCTGCAACGTCTCGTCGCGCGAGTTGATGCTGTCCGACAACCGGGTGATGCCGTCGAGCGCGGCGCGCAGTTCGGGTGGCGTGTCCGCGAACGTGTCGGAGGCCGTGTCCATCGCATCCGCGAGTTGGGTCGTGTTCAGGTCCGACACGGTGGTGCTCAGATCGCCGAGCGCGTCGGTGAGCGAGTACGGCGACGTGGTGCGGCTCGAGGGGATGGTGTCGTGGACGTCGATCGTTCCGGAGCCGTCGGGCATGACCCTCAACGACTTTCGGCCGAGAATGGTGTTGGTCTTGATGTCGACCCGGGTGGCGTCGCCGAGTTCGATGTTCTCCGCCACCGTGAATCCGACGCGTACCTCCTGGCCGGCCAGGGCGATGTCGTCGACTTTGCCGACGGTGACCCCCGACACGGTCACGTCGTCGCCCACCATCAGTCCGCCTGCGTCGGTGAAGAGCGCCGAGAATCGGGTACCACCGGACAGGAACGGAAGTCGGTCGTACTGCAGCGTCGCCACGACGACGCAGACGGCGAGGACGATGCCGATCATGCCGATCTGGACGGGATTCCTAGTTCGCTCCATTGATGTTCGCGCACCTCCCCGTGTCCTGTTTGGCGGTCGGGACGAGAAGCGTCTGCCCGTCCGGCCCGGACAGTTTGAAGGTGTTGGAGCACAGGTAGAACT
Source organism: Rhodococcus sp. B10 (assembly GCF_011770055.1). Classification (NCBI taxonomy): domain Bacteria; kingdom Bacillati; phylum Actinomycetota; class Actinomycetes; order Mycobacteriales; family Nocardiaceae; genus Rhodococcus; species Rhodococcus sp. B10. Next base: position 42,749 of record NZ_JAAFYV010000004.1, read on the forward strand.
GGAAGAAGCTGCCGTAGGACCCGACGCGAATCAGTTTCTTGTAGTCGCTCGGTAGCCGTGTAAGCACGGCATCGATGTCACCGCTGCCCAGATCGAGTTGTGTCGCAGTGCGATTGGCCTGCGCGATCATCGACTGTATGTCCGGACGCGTCGCCTGCAGCAGGCCCGCGAGGTCGCCTGCGGCACCGTCGATGCGCGGAATGGCGTCGCCGATAGGGTCCTTGTCCTGCGCAAGCCCGCTGATCAGCTGGTGTAGAGAGTCGATGGTCGTCTCGAACTGCTCGCCTTGACTGTCGATGGTGCCGAGCGTGGTGTTCAGGTTCGTGACGACGTCGCCGATCAGTTGGTCGCGGTCGGCCAGAGTGTTCGTGAACGAACTGGTGCTACCCAGCAGTGATACCAACGTGCCACCCTGACCTTGCAACACGTGCAGCAGCGCCGCGGACAGGTCGTTGATCTGCTGCGGATCGAGTCCGCGCAGAAGGGGTTTGAATCCACCGAGCAACAGATCGAGGTCGAGTGCGGGCGACGTCTGTTCGACGGGAATGGTTCCGCCGTCGGGCAATTCGGTCGCTGCGCCGGGACCTTCGAGCAGTTCGAGATACCGGTCACCGACGAGGTTCTCGTACCGCACGGTCGCGGCGGTGCTTGTGAGCAGTGGGTACGTCGAGTCGACGTCGAAGTCGATCTCGGCCCGGTTGTGTTCGCCGACGCCGACGCTCGTCACCGAGCCGACCGGCACGCCCGCGATACGGACCTTGTCGCCGGTCTTCAGCCCGGACGCATCGGTGAAGACCGCGGAGTACGCGTCGGTACTGCCGAATCGATACTGGCTGAACACGAGTGCCAGCGCCGCGAAGATCACCGCCATCACGAGCGCGAAGATCGACAGCTTGACCGTGTTCCCTCTGATGGCAGGTCTTTTCACGGCCACGCTCCTGCGAACAGGAACTGGAAGATGGTGGGCACGTCGACCGACGGCTGCGTCGTCGGAACGTACGGAGTGTCACCGGTATCGGCGACGACGAACGGCGCCGGTGCCTGCTTCGGATCGAAATCGGGTAGCCCGTAACAATTGGGGCCACCGGTCGCGGCGATCTTCGGCAGATCCTTCTCCACCGTGTAGGCCGGATCGCCGAGCAGGAAGCTCGAACTCAGTGCGATGGAGGCCTTGTCGCCCGCACCGGCGAGCGGGCCGAAGGCCAGACGCCCCTTGTTGAGACCGACGATGAAGCAGGTCAGTTCGGGTGAGTACTCGTCGAGCAGGGTCGTGGTGGCGGTCAACGTGTGCAGCGCGGTCTCGAGGGGCTGTTCGTTCTCGGTGAGAACCTGGTTCGACGTGTCGGCGAGCCCGGTCACGTTCATGAGCAGCAGATCGAGGTTCGCCTGCTCGGCGACGATGGTGTTGCTCGTCGTCGTCGCATTGTCGAGCACGCGCATGAGATCCGGCGTCGCGTCGGCGTAGACGTTCGTGACCACTGCGGCCGCCGCCAGATCTCGTTGCAGTGCAGGCAGACTCGGATTGATCGTGGCGAGATACTCGTCGGATTCGGCGAGCAGCTCGCCCAATTCCTCACCTCGTCCACGCAGCGCCGACGACACCGCGCCGAGCGTCGCGTTCAGCTTCTCGGGCTCCAACTGCTGCAGCACGTCCGAAAGATGTTGGAACAGCGTGTTGAACTCGACGGTCACGTTGTCGGCGGAGATGACCGCACCGGGCACCAAGGTCTGAACTGACGGGTCGGGTGGCACGACGAAGTTCACGTATTTCGCGCCGAACACCGTCGTCGACTTGATCTCGACGGCAGCATTGGCCGGAATCATCGACAGCGTGGACGGATTCATGTCGAGCTGAAGCCGCGCCATGCCGTCCTGCTGCGAAATGGACGCCACCCGACCGACTTCCACTCCCCGGAGCTTCACTTTCGCCTGTGGATCCATGACGAGACCGGCGCGCTCCGACGTCACGGTGACCGGCACCGTCGACCTGAATCCTCCGGAGAAGATCGTCAGCGCGAGTCCGACGACGGCGACGAGACCGAGGACGAGGCCTGCAGCGGCAAGTTTCTTCATGACGCGCCTAGCCCGACAGGTTGAAGTTGCCCGAGCTGCCGTAGATGGCGAGCGAGATCAACAAGGTGACGGTGACGACGGCGATCAGCGATGCGCGGACCGCGTTCCCCACGGCGACGCCGACGCCGACCGGGCCACCGCTGGCGGTGTATCCGTAGTAGGTGTGAATGAGCATGACTGCCAACGCCATGACGATGGCCTGGGCGAACGACCACAGGATGTCGGTGGGGATCAGGAACGTGTCGAAGTAGTGGTCGTACACACCGGGTGACTGACCGTAGATGATCACCGTCGCGAACCGGCTCGCCATGAACGATGCGATCACTGCAAGGGAGTACAGCGGCACGATCGCTACCATTCCGGCGAGTACTCGCGTACTGACCAGATACGGAATCGACGGAATGGCCATCGATTCGAGCGCGTCGATCTCCTCCGAGACGCGCATGGCTCCGAGCTGTGCGGTCGAACCGGCGCCGATGGTGGCCGCGAGTCCGATACCCGCGATGACGGGAGCAGCGATGCGCACGTTGATGAATGCCGCGAAGAACCCGGTGAGCGCCTCGACGCCGATGTTCCCGAGCGACGAAAAGCCCTGAACCGCAATGGTTCCACCGGCGAACAGAGTCAGAAATCCGACGATGACGACGGTTCCGCCGATGACCGCGAGAGCACCGGACCCCATGCTGATCTCGGCGACGAGACGCAGCGTTTCCCTCTTGTAGCGCACCGCTGCCCGGGGAACCGATCCGAGTGCGCGCCCGTAGAAGATGGCCTGCTCCCCCAGCCGGTCCGCCGAGCGCGACGCGCCGGACAGTCGCCGGCGCGCGAGCGGGAATCGACCTGCTGCAGCGAGAGCCATTCAGCGCCGCCTCATCCGGCCGTCAGCTTGATGCCGACGGCCGTGACGACGACGTTGACCACGAACAGCGCCATGAACGCGAAAACGACGGTCTGATTGACGGCGTCGCCGACGCTCTTCGCGCCGCCCTTGACGTTCAGACCGAGGAAACAGGCCACGAGTCCGGCGATCATGCCGAACAAGCCGGCCTTCACCTGAGACACGATCAGTTCGCCGAAACCGGTGAGCAGCGTTATGCCGTTCACGAACGAACCGGGGTTGACGCCTTGTAGATACACCGAGAACACGAAACCGCCGAGAATGCCGATGGTGCAGACCAATCCGTTGAGCAGGAGGGCAATGACCGTCGACGCCAACACCCGTGGCACGACGAGCCGATGAATCGGATCGATGCCGAGGACACGCATCGCGGCGATTTCTTCGCGAATCGTCCTGGCCGCGAGGTCGGCACAGATGGCCGTCGCACCGGCGCCCGCGACGATGAGCACCGTGACGATGGGACCCACCTGAGTGACGGCACCGAGCGCGGCACCTGCTCCGCTGAGGTCGGCGGCACCGATCTCCCGCAGCAGAATGTTGATGGTGAAGCTGACCAGAACCGTGAACGGTACGGCGACAAGGACCGTCGGCACCATCGACACCCGCGCGATGAACCACGCCTGGTCGACGAACTCCTGACGCTGGAACGGCCGGGAGAACACCGCCCGCAGCGTGTACCAGGACATGTCGAAGAACGCGCCGACCGCACGAAGGGGGATGACGAGAAGGTCGTTCATCAACCCTCCTCGAATAGTTCGTGACCGTGTCGAACAAACTAGAACACGTTCATTTTCGTACGCATCGACCACTGACGGGGTGGAAACGGGGAAAGCCGCTATGTTGCCGTGACCTGCGGCTGATCCAATGCCAGTGCAGCCCCGGCCGAGAACGTGCGCCCTGGATCGCGATCGTGGAAGTACGCGCCGAGGTGCGTGGCCAGCGTGTCCGGCGTCCATGCGTCCGCCGACGCGTCGAAACGCTGTTCGACGACGGGAGCAGCCATCAACGCGACCATCGCGCCGTAGACGACGAAGAGTTGGCCGTTCACGGCGTCTGCGGCGGGTGACGCCAGATAGCGCACGAGCGCGGCGACGTGGTCGGGAGACAGCGGATCGACCTGGCCGTCCGGGGCGTCGCCGAACACGTTCTCCGTCATGGCCGTTCGCGCGCGGGGGCAAATTGCGTTGGCGCGCACGCCGTATCGGGACAACGCACGTGACGCCGACAGCGTCAGCGCGGTGATGCCGGCCTTCGCTGCCGCATAGTTCGCCTGGCCTTCCGGCCCGAGCAGGCCCGCTTCCGAGGACGTGTTGACGAGGCGTCCGTACACGGGTGCGCCGACCTGCTTCGACTGCGCACGCCAGTACGCGCCTGCAGTGCGGGTCAACAGGAAATGCCCGCGAAGATGAACATGGACGACGGCATCCCAGTCGTCGTCGGACATGTTGAACAGCATGCGATCTCGGACGATTCCAGCATTGTTCACGACGATGTCGACGCGTCCGAACTCGCGCTCGGCTGCCGCGAACATCGCGTCCGCGGTGGAGCGTTCGCCGACATCGCCCTCGACGAAGACTGCGCGCGCGCCTGCGTGCTTCACCAGGTCGATGGTCTCGTCGACAGCCGGGCCGGACGCGATGTCCCCCACAACGACGTCCGCGCCCGACTGCGCGAGCCCGACCGCCTCCGCGCGCCCCAACCCGGCCGCCGCGCCCGTGACGAGGGCTACCCGACCGTCCAATCGCACCGATTCGTCGAACACGAGTCACAATCTAGAACGTGTTCCTGCTCGAAAGCAAGCATCTCAGGCGCCCCACCCGAGCGCCGCCCGCGGACACGACGCGATGGCCACGTCGATCACTTTGCGTAGTTCCGGGCGCTCGGACGCGCCGGAGATCGACAGCTCGTCGTCGTCGTCCAGGTCGAACACCTCCGGGACCAGGCCCACGCAGACGCCGTTGGCTTCACAGAGATCACGGTCCACTTCGACCATCGTTCCTCCCGGGTGCCGCTTCGCGGCCCGTGCGCGGATAGCTGCACCCTGGGCCAACTTTCCGCGCACGGGCGCCGTAGGCGCAATACTAGAACCTGTTCCACTTCGTGTGCAATGATTCGAGAACCCACACCATGCCGCCGGAAACGAGGCGCCGATGCACATCACCTACACCGAGGACCAAATCGCGCTGCGCGAAGAATTGCGCGCCTACTTCCGCACGCTGATCACCCCGGAACGCCGCGAAGCATTGAGTTCGACGTCCGGCGAATACGGCGAAGGGACGGTCTACCGCGACGTCGTCGAACAGATGGGCCGTGACGGCTGGCTCGCGCTGGGCTGGCCGACGGAGTTCGGCGGTCAGGCACGATCGGCGATGGAGCAACTGATCTTCACCGACGAAGCCGCCATCGCAGGCGCGCCGGTTCCGTTCCTGACCATCAACAGCGTCGCGCCGACGATCATGGCGTTCGGCACCGACGAACAGAAGTCGTACTTCCTCCCACGCATCGCCGCAGGCACACTGCACTTCTCCATCGGATACTCCGAGCCGGAGGCAGGCACCGATCTGGCGTCCCTGCGTACGACGGCAGTGCACGACGGCGACGACTTCGTGATCAACGGCCAGAAGATGTGGACGTCGCTCGTTCAGTACGCCGACTACGTCTGGCTCGCGTGCCGTACCGATCCGGAAGCCCGCAAACATCGCGGCATCAGCATGCTGATCGTCCCCACCGACGCCGACGGTTTCTCCTGGACTCCCGTCCACACCATGGCAGGCCCCGACACCAGCGCCACGTACTACCAGGACGTGCGCGTCCCGACGTCCGCGCTCGTCGGCGAGGAGAACCGCGGCTGGTCGCTGATCACCAACCAGCTGAACCACGAACGCGTCGCGCTGACGTCCGCAGGCCCGCTCGTCGCCTCGCTGCGGGAAGTCCGCGAGTGGGCACAGAACACCAAGAGGCCCGACGGCACACGCGTCATCGACCAGGAATGGGTGCAGATCGCGCTGGCCAGGGTGCATGCGAAGGTGTCGTACCTGGAACTGCTGAACTGGGAGATCGCGTCGTCCGCGTCCGCCGCGCCGAGCCCGGCGGACGCGTCGGCCAACAAGGTGTACGGCACCGAGCTCGCCACCGAGGCCTACCGCACGATGATGGAGATCCTCGGGCCGTCGGCGACGCTGCGGCAGGGATCGCCCGGCGCGCACCTGAGCGGACGGCTCGAACGTCTGCATCGGTCGTCGTTGATTCTGACGTTCGGCGGCGGCACCAACGAAGTGCAGCGCGACATCATCGGCATGACGGCCCTCGGCCTCCCCGCGTCGGCCCGCTGACACAGGTCACAGAAGGAGCATCAGTGGATTTCACGACGACCGAGGCACAGCGAGACCTCGCCGCCCTCACCCGCGACATCGTCGCGCGCTACAGCACCGACGACGTTCAGCGGCAACTGGATTCGCGTCCCGACGGGATCGATCGCGCGCTGTGGGGAGTACTCGGCACATCGGGGGTGCTGTCCGCGGCGACTCCGAATTCGGTCGGAGGCGACGGCTTCGGCGTACTGGAGGCCGCGTCGATCGCGGTGGAACTGGGACGCGGAATCGCGGCGGTCCCCTACGTCGCGCACTGGACCGCGGTGTCCGCGATCGCTCGGTTCGGCACCGACGAGCAGCGTCACGAATGGGCTGCACCTGCCGCACTCGGGTCGTCGATTCTGACGGTGGCTCTCGACGAAGACGACACGGTGAGCGCCCGGGAAACAGCTACCGGGTGGACCCTGTCCGGCACGATGACCTGCGTCGACAGCGCGCCCATCGCCGACGGCATCGTCGTCGCCGCGGTCGATGGCGTCTATCTGCTCCGGCCGTCGGACCCGGGTGTGGCCGTGACATCGCAGCACGGCGTCGACAATCGCAGCATCGGCGAATTGGAATTGACTTCTGTTGCAGTCGATTCCGTTCGGCGACTGGCCGAGTCCGCTGCCGCACAGCAGGTTCGCGCCTGGCTGACGCTTCTGACGTGCGCCTATCAGGTCGGGGTTCTGGAGGAGTCGCTCGCGGTCACGGCGAACTACGCCCGCGAACGGGTCCAGTTCGGCAAACCCATCGGCAGCTTCCAGGCCGTCGCACAGCGCTTGGCGGACGCGTACATCGACGTCAAAGGCGCACGTCTGACGATGTGGAAGGCCGCGTGGGCGGTATCGGCAGGACGCGACGCGGACGACGACGTCGCAGTGGCCAAATTCTGGGCAGCGGACGCCGGCCATCGCGTCGCTCACACGCTCGTTCACGTGCACGGAGGCGTCGGCCTCGACCGCGACCATCCCGTGCACCGCTATTTCCTCGCGGCCAAGCGTGCCGAATTCGCGTACGGCGCGGCGACGTCGACCCTGCGTCGACTCGGTGCGGCCCTGGCCGCAGTGCCCGCGTGATACGTAAGGGCACGGTTCGTAAATCGATTGGCAGCACGCAGCCAGATTGATACCGTTTCGGTCGTCGTCAAGTCGAAGTGAGGAGGAACGCAATGGTGGTCGTTCGGCGTACAGCACTGCCCTGGGCCCCGTGCGTTCACAGGGCTCCCCTGTTCATTCCTTAGCCGGCCCCGCACTCACGGGTCGGCCTTCGAAAGGCTTCCCGTGTCACTTTCCACATACGGTTTCGACTCCTATTGGCAATCCCTGTTCGAGAAGTACAGTTTCGACGGACTCCCCGGTCGCGTCACCTCCGTCTTTCGCGGATGGTGTGACGTAGCAACGGAATCGGGTACTACCCGCGTTCGGTCCGGCAGTGCCGACGTGTGCACCGGCGACTGGGTCGTCGTCGGCACCGACACCGTTCTTCATGTACTCCCCCGGCGTACGGCGGTCGTGCGCGCATCTGCCGGACAGACGTCGGCGTCGCAGATCCTCGCGTCGAACGTCGATACCGTCGTCGTGACGGTGGCGGCGGACACCGAACTCGACCTCGGCCGCGTCGAACGTTTCGTCGCCTTACCCTGGGCGAGCGGCGCCACCCCGATCGTCGCACTGACCAAGAGCGACAAGGCTTCCGAGAGCCGATACGCGGATGTGAGCGCTGCATCGCCAGGTGTTCACGTCGCCGAGCTCAGTGCATACACCGGGAATGGACTGGCCGAGTTCCTGACGCATCTCACCGGCACGATCGCGCTGATCGGCCCGTCGGGATCCGGAAAGTCGACACTGGCGAACAGAATGATCGGCGACGACGTGTTGGCCACCGGTCACGTTCGCTCCGGCGACGCGAAAGGCAGGCACGTCACCGTCCGACGCGAACTCGTGCCGCTGCCAATACCGGGAACCACCGTCATCGACACACCGGGACTACGGTCGGTCGGTGTGTTGTCGTCCGACGACGGACTTTCGGCGACGTTCTCGGACATCGAAGATCTGGCAGCACACTGCCGATTCGCCGATTGCGCACACCTGTCCGAACCCGGGTGTGCGGTACGCGAGAACGTCGATCCACGACGCGTCGCGAACTATCAGCGTCTCGTCCGCGAGAACGACTGGGCGACGACGCGGCACGACGTCCGCGCGAACCAGGCCCGGCTCGCGGAGGCGAAACAGATCTCGAAGGCGCAGCGTCAGCTGTACAAGAGCCGGAACCGGCCGCGACAGTCGCGCTAGTCGAACAGCGTCGGAGATTCCGGCTCGGCGGCTGCGGGCGCGGCCTGCTGCGTGGGCGACGCCTTGCGCACGACGGACAGCGTGGTCGTCCGGACCGACAGTCGGTGTCCGTCGTGGTGTTCGAGCAGCGCGAGACCCTGACGAATCTCCAGCACCTTCCAGGGGCCGGCATGCCCACTGGCCTGGACAAGGTCGCCCACTGCGATCTCGGAAGCCACTGCTCTCTCCATTCAGGTCGGTCGTCGTACCGACTTCTACCCTAGACCGGACAGGACGTCGTACCGGGCACAACCGGACCCGCGTCCTCGCGCGTCGCCGATTCCCGGACCGGTCGGTACGAAACGTCGCGACAAACCGCCGATTCGCCCGCTACGGGCCGGGGGAACCGACGATCTCACTAATTCGATTGGAGTACAACGACTTTCGTGTCGACTACGGGCTCGGCAATCCTCTACCATAGGCCGGTGCCTTCGTCTGTGACCCCAGCTGAAACCCTGTCCGTGGTCGTTCCAGCTCATAACGAAGAGTCCTACATCGGCTTCTGCCTCGAAGCGCTGCTCGCTCAGGGCGACGACATTCACGAAATCGTCGTGGTCGACAACAACTCGACGGATCGGACGGTCGAGGTCGTCCAGGCGTTCATGCGCACCGAACCGAAGATCACGTTGATATTCGAGGACAAGCCGGGCGTCGCGCATGCACGCAACGCAGGCTTTCGCGTCGCCAGCGGTGACGTCCTCGGTCGCGTCGACGCCGACACCCGCGTCACCGCAGGGTGGGCGCGCGCGATACTCGATTTCCTGTCCAGCGACGGCGCCCACATCGGCGCGATCACGGGCCTCAACCTGCCGTACGACTCGCCGGTTCGCGGACTCAAGGCGTGGTGGTTCGGCAGGCACCTGAAGAAGGGCAACGTCGGGGGCGGCCGCCTGGTCAAGAACCTTCACGGAGCCAACATGGCCATCCGAAAGACGGCGTGGCATCGCGTCGGACATCTGGTCAGTACCGACGCTGCCCTGCACGAAGACCTCGATCTGGCGTTGTGCCTCGGTTCGGTCGGCGTGGAGATCGCGCAGCTGTCCGACATGAACGTCGATGTGTCGCCGCGTCGAGCATTCACCCCGCCGTCGGAGTTCCACGAGTACATCGACTCCGGTATCCGCACGTTCACCCATCACGACGTCATGACGAAGGAGAAGCGCAAAGCCCTTCGTCTGCACTGGTGGTGGCACATTCTCGTGTTCGCCGTCTACCGCCCGTTCGATCCGATCAAGAAGCGCTACTCCGTGCGGCATCTGCTGCGTCCGGTGCAGACGCGCATGCTCCCGGCCACCGCGGAAGGCGTGGTCACCGTCGAAGCTGCGACGCGACGGGCCAGCTGAGCTACCGCAGCTTCTCGAGTCGGCTTACGGCCTCCTCGAAGCCGGCGACCAGCTCGTCGACGACGTCGGCGACGGGTCTGATCTCGTTCATGCGGCCGACGATCTGCCCGACGGGCATCGCTACCACCTTGGAGTTCCCCGCCCTGTCGATGCGTTGATGCGCCTCGCTGACCAGGATGTTCTGCAGCGGCATCGGTAGCGGATCGGGCGCATCCGGGGCGCTCCAAGCGTCGGTCCACTCGGTCTTGAGGAGCCGGGCGGGCTTACCCGAGTAGATCCGCGTGCGGACCGTGTCGCTCGACGACGCCGCCAGCAACGCCTCCTGCATCGCCGACGGCTTACCCTCCTGCCGAGCGCCGAGGCGGTATTCCGCGGTGGTCAGCCACGCCGATCCCATCCACACCCCCTGCGCACCGAGCGCGAGCGCGGCCGCGACCTGGCGTCCGCTACCGATGCCGCCCGCCGCCAGAACGGACGCGTCGCCTGCCACGGCGTCGACGATCTCGGGCAGCAACACCATCGATCCGATCTCACCGGTATGACCCCCTGCTTCGTACCCCTGAGCGATGACGATGTCGACGCCGTTCTCCACGTGTCGACGTGCGTGCTCGGCCTTGCCCGCCAGCGCCGCGACCGGCACCCCGTGCTCGTGCGCCTGTCCGATCACGTCGGTCGGCGGAGACCCCAAGGCGTTGGCGATCAACGCGATTCGGTGCTTCAGTGCGACGTCGACGTGTGATCGCGCAACCGAGTGCAACCATCCGAGCACGCCTTCGTTGCGCGCCGAATCCGCTCCCAGCGGCGGGATTCCGAGGTGTTCGAGCGTGCGATCCACGAAAGCCCGATGTTCCGGCGGTATCAACTGATTCAGATCGACGGCTGCGCCCTCGGTGGGTACCTTCGCCGGCATCACGATGTCGACGCCGTACGGCTTTCCTTCGGTGTTCTCGTCCATCCAGTTCAGTACTTCGTCGAGTTCGTCCGGGTCGTTGAAGCGCACACACCCCAGAACGCCCAGGCCACCCGCCCGACTGATCGCGGCCGCGACATCTTCCGACGGCGTGAAACCGTATATCGGATAGTCGATTCCGAACTTCTCGCAGAGATCTGTGTGCATTCAGCTGCCTCGTGTCGCAGTCGTCAGTGAGTTCGTCTCGTCGGCCGGGCGCGCCTCGGTCTGTTCGGACGCCCATCGGTAGTCCGGTTTTCCTGCAGGCGAGCGCTTGATCTCGTCGACGAACCACACCGCACGCGGAACCTTGTATCCCGCAATGACTTTCCGGGCTTCGGCGTCGAGTTCGGCCAACGAGGGCCGATTCTCACCGCGAGCCTGCACGACGGCGGCGACCGTGTGACCGAGGCGATCATCCGGCACGCCGACGACGATGGCGTCGAACACTTCCGGGTGCGATTTCAATGCGCCCTCTACTTCCTCGGGGAACACCTTCTCGCCGCCGGTGTTGATCGACACCGAGCCACGGCCCAACATCGTGACGGTGCCGTCGGCCTCGACCTGCGCGTAGTCACCGGGGATCGAGTACCGGACACCGTGGATCTCCTTGAACGTCGCCGCCGTCTTCGCCTCGTCCTTGTAATAGCCGATCGGGATATGCCCGTGTCGCGCAAGCAATCCCGTCTTTCCGGACCCAGGTTCGACGGGATGGCCGTCGTCACCCAGCACCGACGTCGACGCGTCGATTTTCACCCGCGGGCCACCCGTGTGCTCGGTTCCTTTCGCGACGACGCCGAGACCACCGAAGCCAGTTTCGGACGAGCCGATCGAGTCGGTGATCATTCGATTGGGCAGCAGTTCGAGGAATTTCTCCTTGATGCTCGGCGAGAACAGGGCTGCACTGCTTGCCATCAGGTACAGCGTCGACAGGTCGTACGGGGTGCCGTTCGGTCTGCCCGAGGTGAGGGCGTCGAGCATCGGTCGCGCCATTGCGTCGCCGGTGATGAAGATCAGGTTGATGCCGTGCTTGTCGACGAGCTCCCAGATCACGTGGCCGTCGAAATCGGGATGCAGCACGGTCTTTCCGCCACCGAACAAGCTCTGGAAGGTGGCCCACTGCGCGCCGCCGTGGATCATCGGCGGGATCGGCATTCGCGTCATGGCCGGGTTGGCGGCGCCCATTTTCGCGAGATCCCACTCGTCGTCGAGATATTCGCCCGTCATGAAATTGATGCCGCCTCCGAGCACGCGCCAGACGTCTTCCTGACGCCACATGACGCCTTTGGGACTGCCGGTCGTGCCGCCCGTGTACAGCATGTAGATGTCGTCGGGGCTGCGCTCGCCGAAGTCCCGTTCGGGAGAGGACTGCGCGAGCGCGTCGTCGTAGGTGACCTGTTCGCCGTCGCCGTCGATGACGACGGTCGTCGTCAACTGCGGGCACGTCGGCAGCACCGCAGCCACCTTGTCGCTGTAGCGCCCCTCGTGGATCAGAGCCACCATGTCCGAATTCTGGAAGATGTACTGTAACTCGTTCTCGACGTATCGATAGTTCACGTTGACGACGACGGCGCGGATCTTGAACACCGCGATCATCGCCTCGATCGCTTGGATTCCGTTGCGGCTGTAGACCCCTACCTTGTCGCCGGGCCCTACGCCCTGTTTCTGCAGGTAGTGAGCCAGCCGGTTGGTGCGGTCTTCCATCTGCGCGTAGGTGATCTCCCGATCTCCACACACCAGTGCGACCCGGTCGGGAACCAGGTCGATTGCATGCTCCACGAGGTCTGCGATGTTGAGGGCCACGCATCGAAAATAGAACGTGTTACTGTTTCTGGCAATAGCCGAGGATGGGGGATTTCGATGACTTCCACAGCGTCACCTACCGAGGCCGCGCACGCCCTCGTCGAGAAGCGCGGACACGTCCTGATCGTCACGATGAATCGACCCGAGGCGCGCAATGCGCTGTCCGGCGAGATGATGACGATCATGCGTGACGCGTGGGATCGCGTCGACTCCGATCCGGACATCCGCGTCGCCATCCTGACGGGTGCCGGTGGCGCGTTCTGTGCCGGTGCCGATCTGAAGGCGATGACGTCTACGCATCCCGGCGACAGCTTCCGCGGTGGTGGATGGGACCTGTCCAAGATCGAGGCACTGCTCAAGGGGCGACGACTGTCCAAGCCGTTGATCGCTGCCGTCGAAGGACCTGCTATCGCGGGCGGCACCGAGATCCTGCAGGGCACCGACATTCGCGTCGCGGGCGAGAGCGCGAAATTCGGTGTCTCCGAGGCACGGTGGGGCCTGTTCCCGCTCGGCGGCTCGGCGGTGCGCCTCGTTCGCCAGATCCCGTACACCGTCGCGGCCGATATCCTGTTGACCGGCAGGCACATTCGGGCCGACGAGGCTCTGCAGATCGGACTCGTCGGCCACGTCGTACCCGACGGCCAGGCGTTGACGAAAGCTCTGGAGCTCGCGGATCTGATCGCAGCGAACGGGCCTCTGGCCGTTCAGGCCATCCTGCGCACCATCCGCGACACCGAAGGGATGCACGAGAACGACGCATTCGAGGTGGACGCGAAACTCGGCGTCGCCGTCTTCCAGAGTCAGGACGCCAAGGAGGGGCCGAGGGCGTTCAGCGAGAAGAGGGCCCCGAGATTCGAGGGTCGGTAGGGCGCTCCGCGCACGGGTGCGTCAGCGCAGAATCGCCTCTTCCGGTGTTCCGTTCTCGAGAAGCGCGCTCACCGTCGCCGCTTCCATGCCCGGCGAACCGCAGACCAGGACCTGGTGGTTCGTGAAGGGTTCCTGCACGCCGATCACGTCGGCGAGACTGCCTTCCCAACAGTGTTCCGGCCCGAAAAATGCTGCAGCCGAACCTACCTCGGCTCGAATCGCGTCGTTGAAACGATCCGGCCCCCACGGGTCGTCGAGCTGATCGACGACGGGGACCACCGTCAACCACGGCAATTGCGATACCAGGATCCACAGCAGATCCGACGCGTACAGATCGCGCGGAGACCGCCCTCCGACGTACAGCGTGACGTTCGGCGGTGACGGCCTTTGCGACAGATCGAGGATCAACGAGCGCATCGGCGCCAAGCCGGTGCCACCGGCGATCATGACGACGTCACGCCCCGAGTCGTCGACATGCAACGCACCACCCGGGTCGCTCAGCTGCCAAACGTCCCCTGGCCGAGTGTCGTTGACGATCGAACCGCTGACCCATCCCGCGGGAACGGCCCGGACATGGAACTCGAGTTTTCCGTCGAGCGACGGGGGCAGAGCGGGTGAATAACGCCGCGAGACTCGTGGATTCTGGGGGACGACGACCTCGACGGACTGACCCGGACTGAACGGAACTGCGTATCCGACGAGACGGACCACGGCCAGATCGTTGCGTAGGCGGTGGTACTGAACCACCTCGGCGTTCCACGTCTGCATGAGCACCCAGCCTACAAGTGCGGCTGCGCACTACCAGGGATCGTGATGCACGCTCGACAGATCGACGCCGCCTGCCTGGAGCCGGAACTTCGTGGTGTTGATCATCGACGGCGAACCGACGATCTGAATGTCGCGCCCTTCCCATCGACCGAACTCGGCGACCGTCTGGCCGATCTGCCCGACGATCGGCGCGGTGTCGAAATGGTGGCCGTCGTGCATGTACCACCACGGGTCTTCCTCGGACTCGACGACGCCGACGACCGAAAGCCACGGGTTGGTCGACGCGATGTGCAGAAGCGTCGGCAAGTCGTACAGATCGCACGGATACTTGCCGGCGACGAACAGGTGCACGCGGGCGTTGTCCGTGCGCGACGCCATTTCCATCAGCTGCGCGCGGATCGGTGCGATTCCCGTTCCCGACGCGATCAGCAACCGGTCTCGGCCCTTCGCCGTGTGACGCGTCATGCTCCCCAACGGTGAGCCGAGCGTCCAGCGGTCGCCGATCGCGGTGTTCGCGACGATGGCCGGACTGACCCAGCCACCGGACACGCGTCGTACATGAAATTCGATCTGTCCTTCGGCGTTGGCCGGAATCGCGGGCGACAGGTATCGCCACATACGCGGCCGGCTCGGAATGGACACACTGACGTACTGCCCGGCGCTGTAATCCATGGGTTGGTCGAGTTGGAGGCGGACGATCGACACGTCGTCGAGCACGCGGATGTGATCGACGACGGTGCCGTGCCACATCGGCGGTCCCTCGTCGGCGTTCGCGCCGTCCATCATCGCTCCCGCGATGACGGCGATGGCTTCACGCCAGGCGGAGTCGACGTCGTCGGTCCAGAGTTCGGTACCCGCGAACTGCTCGAGTGCGGAGATGAGGGCGTTGCCGACCGCGGTGTAGTGGGCGTCGGTGACGCCGTACTTGCGATGGTCACGACCCAGTTGAGCGAGAAACGGAAGGACGCGATCGAGTTCTTCGAGCTGGTCGACGACATGCGCGATCGCGGAGACCAACCTGTCGCGCTGGACGTCCATCGCTGCGGGAAAGAAGTCGCGCGCCTCCGGGTTGCGGGCGAACAGGATCGCGTAGAACGAACTGGTCAGCTTCTCGGGCCCACCCTCGACCGCCGCGACAGCCTTGAACGAGGCTCTGACAAGCGAGATCGCGCGAGCATCCATTGTTCGAAGTCCCCAATCCGCGCCCAGACGCGGGAAGTCGGCATTCTCGATCACCGTCTGTCGAACGCGGAGATCGAAGGTCGATCCGGAGAGTGTAGCTCAGCACGGTGATGCCGACCGGACGAAAACAGACCGTTCACCCCTGTAACACAAGATTCTCCGAACGACCTCGCCGGATTCCGCGGACGAGCCGACCGTGCATTCGAATTCTCGTGCGGCGCATCGTTTTCGGGCTTCCACGTCCTGGCCGAAGGCCCTAGGATCTGCGGGGTCCTTCAAGATCGACTTCTGTACCGAGCGAAACGGGGGTTTGCGCATCGTGACTGTCGCTGTCGGGGCGAGCCTGCAAGACCGGAACGAAAGTAGACAGCACGAAGAGCTCGACCCGGATCGAGTGCGTCGACTTCGTGAATGCGCAGAATTCTTCGACGGCCCGGAGTTGGCGCACCTGCATCCGGGCCGCAAGGCCGAAGCGCTCACCGAGCTCGCGAACACCGGGACCTACCTGCAGACACCGGAGGAAATCCTCGTCGGCGCCAAACTGGCGTGGCGGAACCATGCGCGATGCGTCGGACGCAAGCACTGGCGCACCCTCGAGCTGATCGACGCGCGACACGCGACGACAGCGCACGAGATCGCCGACGCATGCTTCGAACATCTGCGTCGCGCAACCAACGGCGGAGCCCTCAAGTCGATCGTCACCGTGGGCCCACCGCCGCTGTCCGACGGCCGTGAATATCGCATCGTGTCGCCCCAGCTGATCCGGTATGCGGGATACGACGACGGCAGAGGAAAGATCACCGGTGATCCGGCTCACATCGAGCTCACCGAGCTCGCCATGCGGCTCGGGTGGCGTGGTGAAGGTTCACGGTTCGACGTTCTGCCCCTGATCGTGTCCACGCCGGACGAACCGCTGCGATGGTTCGAGATCCCACGCGATCTGATCCTCGAAGTCGACTTCGTCCACCCCAATTACCAGTGGTTCGCGAAACTCGGACTGAAATGGCACGCGGTGCCCGCGGTATCCAACATGGACCTCGAGATCGGTGGCGTCCGCTACCCGTGTGCGCCGTTCAACGGGTGGTACGTCAACACCGAGGTCGGCGCCCGGAACTTCAGCGACCAGGATCGGTACGACATGCTGCCGACCATCGCGAAGAAGCTGCGCCTCGACATGCGCTCCGACCGCACCCTGTGGAAGGACCGTGCGCTCGTCGAACTCAACCGCGCCGTGATCCACAGTTTCCGTGAGGCGGGCGCCTACATGGTGGACCACCACACCGTCGCGAAGCAGTTCGTGGACCACGTCGACCGCGAAGCCCAGGCGGGCCGCGCATGCCCGACGGATTGGACGTGGGTCAATCCGCCGATGTCGTCGGGCATCACCCCGACGTTCCACCGTCTGTACGACCCGCCGGACATGGACATCCGGCCGAACTTCGTGTCCCGTGGCGCATCGGGCTGCCCGTTCTCCTGAGCTGCGGGGGCCGGGGCTCGCTGCGGGGGGCATACCGCGGGCTTACCGCGCAGGTTGCTGCGAACGCGCAGGTTGCAACCTGCGCAGCAGCTGCAACGTGCGCAGACGGGCCGAGACAGCGAAACCCCGCGCCCACCGCGCAGGTTGCAGCGAACGCGCACCTTGCAACCTGCGCAGCGGCTGCAACGTGCGCAGCAAAGCAAAGAGAGCGAAACACCGCGCCTCACCGCGCACCTTGCAGCGAACGCGCACGTTGCAACCTGCGCAGCTGCTGCAACGTGCGCAGCACGGGCCGAGGGAGGGAAACCCCGCGCCCACCGCGCACCTTTCAGCAAACGCGCACGTTGCAACCTGCGCAGCAGCTGCAACGTGCGCAGCACGGGCAGAGAGAGCGAACCTCCGCGCCCACCGCGCACCTTTCAGCAAACGCGCACGTTGCAACCTGCGCAGCAGCTGCAACGTGCGCAGCAAAGTCAGCGCTGGTTGCGCGGCTTCCAGACGACGAGGGCGTTGCGCTGCACCGGGACGAGATCGCGTCGGTAGCCGGCGTGAACATCTGCCAACTCCTGCGCGAGCTCGGCTACCCGCGCCTGCAGTGCCTCGACCTGGTTGGTCAGCTCGATGATGCGCTTGATGCCCGCGAGGTTGACGCCTTCGTCCTGCGACAGCCGCTGAACTTCGCGAAGCAGCGCCACGTCTCGCGGCGAGTACCGTCGCCCACCGCCGTTGGTGCGGTGGGGTGTGACGAGCCCGAGCCGGTCGTAGGTACGCAACGTCTGCGCGTGCATGCCGGCGAGCTGTGCCGCGACGGAGATGACGAACACCTGCGCGTCGGGATCAGCGTGGCCGGGCCCCTGCGCGCCGGAGCCGGGAGGGGGAACCGTCATCATGCACCTGCCCACCCGGCCCGCGGGTCGAATCCGCTGGCCTTCTCTGCTTCCAGATAGGCATGCAAGGCTTCGGTGGCCGGATCGTCGAGCTTCTGCGGCACCGCGACCTTGACCGTGACCATCAGGTCACCGGGTGTTCCGGCCTTCTTCGGAACGCCGCGTCCACGCACACGCAGCACGCGGCCGTCGACCGTTCCCGGCGGAACCTTCACTCCGACGCGGCCGTCGAGCGTGGGGACGGACAGCGTCGTCCCGAGCACGAGCTCGCCGTAGCTGACCGGGACCGTGACCGTCAGGTCGTCGCCGGTGCGTCCGAAGACCTTGTCGGGCCGGACACGGACGGTGACGTACAAATCGCCCGACGGTGCTCCACGCAGCCCGGCTTCGCCCTGGCCTGCGAGGCGGATCTTCTGGCCGTCCGAAACTCCTGGTGGGACGCGCACGGTGATGGTGCGCGTGCGGTTCTGCACACCGGTTCCGCGGCAGTCGTCGCACGGGTCGTCGATGATCGAGCCGGTTCCGCGGCAGTCGTCGCACGGCTCGCTGAATCCGAACGCACCCTGGTTGCGGTTGACGACGCCGGCGCCGTTGCACCTCGGGCACACCCGCGGACTGGTTCCGGGCTTGGCCCCGCTGCCGTGACACGTGGTGCACGACGACGGGCTCGTGAGCCGCAGCGGAACGGTGACGCCCTGGGTGGCCTCGCGGAAACCGAGAGTCGTCTCGGTTTCGACGTCGCTGCCACGCCGCGGCCGATTGCTCGCGGTGCGTTGCTGGCCACCGCCGCGATTGAACAAACCACCGAACAGGTCGCCGATGCCGCCGTCACCGCCGCCTTGACCGAAGATGTCGCCGACGTCGAACGTCTGTCCGCCACCACCGAACCCGCCTGCGCCTGGATTGAACCCACCGCCACCGCCGCGACCGAAGCCGCCCGACGCGAACAGCCGTCGAGCTTCGTCGTATTCCTTGCGCTTGGCCGGGTCGGTCAGCACGGACTTGGCCTCGCTGACGGCCTTGAACCGCTGCTCGGCCTCGGCGTTGCCCGGGTTGGCGTCGGGATGGTTGTCCCTGGCCAACTTTCGGTACGCCTTGGTGATTTCTTCCGTGGTGGCGCTGGAGGAAACGCCCAGCTCCTTGTAGAAGTCCTTCTCGATCCACTCCCGCTGGCTCACCGGGCGTTTCCTCCTCTCGCTCTATTTCTTTTTACTTCTCCTCGGATGCATCGGCATCCGATTCCGCAGCTGTTGCCGGGACTTCGTCGACCACGCCCACCATCGCGGTACGCAGGACCTTGTCGCCGAGCTTGTAGCCCGGACGCATCAACGTCCCGATGACCGGATTGCTGCCGTCGCCCTCGTGGGAGACGGCCTCGTGGATCGCCGGGTCGAACGTGTCGCCGACGACACCGAACGTCGCGAGACCGATGTTGGTGAAGACACCGGCCAGCTTGTCGGCCACCGACTTCAGCGGACCCGTCTCCAGGTCGCCGTGCTGACGCGCGCGCTCGAGGTCGTCGAGAACGGGAAGCAGCTGCGATACGACGGACGCCTTGGCGTTGTCGATCACCGACTGCTTGTCCCGATCCGTACGACGGCGGTAGTTGGTGTACTCCGCCTGCAGACGCTGCAGATCCGCGGTGAGCTCTTCGACCTGCGTGTCACGCGGGTCCTGCTCGTCCTCCGCGATCGCTTCTTCCACCGAGCCGGGCTGCGGCGCAGCCGCGGTACCCGCCAAGGGTTCCGCTACTGCGTCGCCGTCCCGTGCTTCACCGGTCTCGCGATCCACCTTGCGCTTGTCGACATAGGTGACCGGTTCCTGCTCGGTGTTCTCCGAGCTCACTTCTTCTCCGAATCGTCGGCAGGCTCGTCCACGACCTCGGCGTCGACGACGCCGTCGTCGGCTGCCTGAGCGCCACCGTCGGCGCCGCCCTGCTCCTTGGCCTGAGCCTCGTAGATAGCGGTTCCGAGTGCCTGCGACTCGGTCGACAGCTTCTCGACGGCCGTCTTCACAGCCGCGATGTCACTACCGGCGAGAGCCGACTTGGCCTCTTCGATGGCCGTCTCGACGCGTCCCTTGAGCTCTGCGTCGACCTTGTCCTCGTTGTCCTTGACGAACTTCTCCGTCTGGTGGACGAGGGACTCGGCCTGGTTGCGGACCTCGGCCTCTTCGCGACGCGCCTTGTCCTCTTCTGCGTGCGCCTCGGCGTCCTTGACCATCCGGTCGATCTCTTCCTTGGACAAGCCGGAGCCGTCCTGGATCTTGATCGTGTTCTCCTTGCCGGTGCCCTTGTCCTTGGCCGTGACGTGCACGATGCCGTTGGCGTCGATGTCGAAGGTGACCTCGATCTGCGGCACCCCGCGCGGAGCCGGCGGCAGCTCGGTCAGCTCGAAGGAGCCGAGGAGCTTGTTGTGCGCGGCGATCTCACGCTCACCCTGGAAGACCTGGATCTGCACCGACGGCTGGTTGTCGTCAGCGGTGGTGAAGGTCTCGGATCGCTTCGTCGGGATGGTGGTGTTGCGCTCGATGAGCTTGGTCATCACGCCACCCTTGGTCTCGATGCCGAGGGACAGCGGCGTGACGTCGAGGAGCAGAACGTCCTTGACCTCACCCTTGAGTACGCCGGCCTGCAGAGCAGCTCCGACAGCCACGACCTCGTCCGGGTTGACGCCCTTGTTGGGCTCGCGTCCGCCGGAGAGTTCCTTGACGAGCTCGGAGACGGCGGGCATACGCGTCGAACCACCGACGAGCACGACGTGGTCGATGTCCTTGACGGCGATGCCGGAGTCCTTGACCACTGCCTGGAACGGCGCACGAGTGCGGTCGAGCAGGTCGGAGGTGATCTTCTGGAACTCGGAACGGCTGAGCTGCTCGTCGAGGAACAACGGGTTCTTGTCCGCGTCGACCGTGATGTACGGCAGGTTGATCGAGGTGCTCTGGCTGGAGGACAGTTCGATCTTGGCCTTCTCGGCAGCCTCACGCAGACGCTGCAGCGCCATCTTGTCCTTGGTCAGATCGATGCCGTTCTGAGCCTTGAACTTGTCGACGAGCCAGGTCACGATGCGCTCGTCCCAGTCGTCGCCACCGAGGTGGTTGTCGCCGGACGTCGCACGGACCTCGACGACACCGTCGCCGATTTCGAGCAGCGAGACGTCGAACGTGCCGCCACCGAGGTCGAAGACCAGAATGGTCTGCTCGCTGTCGCCCTTGTCCAGGCCGTATGCGAGAGCAGCCGCGGTGGGCTCGTTGACGATGCGCAGGACGTTGAGACCGGCGATCTGGCCGGCTTCCTTGGTTGCCTGACGCTGCGCGTCCTCGAAGTAGGCGGGCACGGTGATGACCGCGTCGGTGATCTCTTCGCCCAGGTAGGCCTCGGCGTCGCGCTTCAGCTTCTGCAGCGTGCGCGCGGAGATCTCCTGCGAGGTGTACTTCTTGTCGTCGATCGACGTCGTCCAGTCGGTGCCGATGTGGCGCTTGACGGAGCGAATCGTGCGGTCGACGTTGGTAACCGCCTGGTTCTTCGCGGGCTGGCCGACCAGCACTTCACCGTTCTTGGCGAAAGCGACGATCGACGGAGTGGTGCGTGACCCCTCGGAGTTGGCGACCACAACCGGCTCGCCGCCCTCGAGGACGGACACGACCGAGTTGGTGGTCCCGAGGTCGATACCGACCGCACGAGCCATAGTGTTTCCTCCTGTTTGTAGCTTGGTCTGATTCCTAGCTGAGCGAACCGCACTCAAGTCTGCCCCGACGGATTCGGATCCGTCAACTCGGACTTGAGCCTGGTCCACTCAAGGCTGTCGAAAGGCTCAACGGAGGGGTCGGCGCGTTTGTTCCCGCGGCTCACGAAAATTGTTCGACATGGCCCGACACAGCACTGCGCCGCGACGGGCATACCCGTCGCGGCGCAGATTCGGTGAAAGCTCGTAATCTAGGCGTCGGCCTCGTCGTCGACCTCGGGCGCGCAGTTGATGCTCAGCAGGCCGACGGCGATGTTGTTCGGGTACGCGGCGTCGAGCTGCGGGCTGAACGCTGCCGCACCGCCGGGACGCGAGACCCACTCGGTCAGCTCGCTCGGGACCGTGTAGGTCACCTTCTCGCCGGCCTCGATGACCTCCTCGTTGAAGACACCGGGCGCATCGGGGAACACGGCGAAGTTGGTGGCGACGTTCGCCGCGTCACCCTTGCCCACGTTCTCGACGTCGATCGTCAGAGCGGCGAACAGCCCCTCCTTGCCCTCGACAGGCACGCACTTGGTTCCGATGGCCACCGCGAGGTCGGGCGACTCCGGCATCGACGATCCGAACGGCGCGGGTGCGGGCGCCTCTTCTTCCTGAGCCGACGCAACGGGTGCCAGCGCGACCGCACCGACGGCGGCGGCGAAGACGGCCGTCGAGGCCATGACTGTGGTGCGGGCAAAGCGACGCATATGTGACTCCTGTGACTGAAGTGAAGGTTGTTGCGACTAACTATTACCTACATCAATCAGACATTCCACACCGAACGGTCTCGATTGGGTGACGCTTCAAGCACCGAACGTCACGGCTTACAACGATGTAATTCACCGCCGCAGAGCCTGTCTCGCAGTCAGGTTTCGCGGAATATCGGCGGGGGGATACGGAACACTGCGGCGCAGCCCGCGCGTACGTAGGGTCTAGAACAAAGCGAGGCTACGGAGGCACATGGATCCCGAAGTGCAGCACGAACCGAGCGAGATCACGTACGACGAGAAGTTCTATCCGGCACGACCCCGTCCGCTGCGCCCTTCCGTTCGCCGTGCCGACCGCAACGGCGCGCGGTCCCAGGACGGCGACCCGTCGGCGGACAATCCGCAGTACGTCGAATGGCTCACCGAGCAGTCGATGCTGCGCGACGCCACGCTGATCGCCGAGCAGCTGTCCGGCAAGGGCAGCATGTGGCAGAACCCGTACGCCGATCCGAACCCGCGCGGTGCCGTCGAACGTGCGCCCGTCTGGTTCACGGCCTACCCGATCTCGGTCATCAACGCCCCACGCACGAGCTTCCTCAGCACCCTCGGCGACGAGGCGCTGTGGCAGGCGTTCTCCGAAATCGGTATCACCGCAGTCCATACCGGGCCGGTGAAGGTCGCGGGCGGCATCCACGGCTGGCGTCCGACACCGTCCGTCGACGGTCACTTCGACCGCATCGGCATGCAGATCGACCCGGCCTTCGGCACCGAGGAAGAGTTCCGACGCCTGTGCGTCGTCGCAGCCGCGTACGACGGCATCGTCATCGACGACATCGTCCCCGGCCACACCGGTAAGGGTGCCGACTTCCGGCTCGCGGAGATGGCCGTCGCCGATTACCCGGGCATCTACCACATGGTGGAGATCGAACCGCAGGACTGGCATCTGCTCCCCCGCGTCCGCGCGGGCGCCGATTCACAGAACATCGACGCCGAAGCCGAGGCCAATCTCGCCCGCGCCGGCTACATCATCGGCCAGCTGCAGCGCGTCATCTTCTACGAGCTCGGCGTCAAGGAAACCAACTGGAGCGCAACAGCTCCCGTCGTCGGTGTCGATGGCGTCGAACGACGCTGGGTGTATCTGCACTACTTCAAGGCGGGGCAGCCGTCGATCAACTGGCTGGACCCGTCGTTCGCCGGAATGCGTCTGGTGATCGGCGACGCGTGCCACTCCATCGCCGATCTCGGAGCGGGCGCCCTGCGTCTCGACGCGAACGGGTTCCTGGGCGTCGAGCGTCGCGCCGAAGGACCGGGGTGGTCCGAGGGACATCCGTTGTCCGAGGCCGCGAATCATCTGATCGCGAGTGTCGTACGCAAGATGGGCGGGTTCACGTTCCAGGAGTTGAACCTGACGATCGACGACATCAAGGCGATGGGCGCCAACGGCGCCGACCTGTCGTACGACTTCATCAACCGGCCCGCGTACCACCACGCACTCGTCATGGGAAACACCGAATTCCTGCGGCTGACAATGTCGTTGGCCCGCGACCACGGCGTCGACCCGGCATCTCTGGTGCACGCGCTGCAGAACCACGACGAGCTCACCTTCGAGCTGATTCACTTCGCGACGCTGCATGCCGAGGACGAGTTCCACTATTGCGGCGAGGTCGTCAAGGGTTCCGACCTGGGCGACCAGATCCGCGCGGAGCTCACCGACCGTCTGACCGGCCGATGGGCGCCGTACAACCGAACGTTCACGACCAACGGAATCGCTTGCACCACAGCTAGTGTCATCACGGCGTCGCTCGGGATCAGAGACCTCGACCGGATGGACGAATCCGACATCGAGACCGTCAAGACGGCACATCTGATGCTCGCGATGTACAACGCGCTGCAGCCCGGCGTGTTCGCACTGTCCGGTTGGGACCTGCTCGGAATTCTGCCGGTCGACGCGGACGACGTGGCCGAGCTCATCCGTGAGGGCGACACCCGCTGGCTGAACCGCGGGGCGCACGACCTGATGGGCAGCTATCCCGAAGCCGAACGATCGGAATCCGGAATGCCGCGCGGCAGAAGCCTGTACGGCACGCTTCCCGAGCAGTTGAAGGACCACAACTCGTTCGCCCGTCGTCTGGCCCGAATCATCGAGCTACGCAACAGGTACGGCATCGCCACTGCGCAACAGCTCGACGTGCCGACGGTGTCTCACAAGGGCCTGCTCGTGCTGGTCCACTGCCTGAATCAAGGCGTCATCCAGGCGACCGTCATCAACTTCTCGTCGGACGAGGTCGTCGCCACCATTCAGTCCAAACATCTGACGGCAGGTGCGACGGTCTACGACATGTTCGACGACTCCGAAGTCGCTGTGGTCGACGAGCTGAACAGTTTCCCGATGACGCTCGCGCCGTACCAGGGGGTGCCGGTCATCCTGCGGTGACCCTAGGATTGGTCAGCGTGAACGAAGAGCGAGAATCCGAGTTTCGTCGACCGCCGGCACGCCCGGAATTCTCCGTCGCTCCGTTGCGTCCACACACCGAACCGACCGGGCCGACGCCCGCGCTGCGAATCGCACTGTGGGCGTGGGCTGCGGTGGCCGTCGTGTTGGTCGGGATCGCAGCCGTCGTCGCCCTCGAGTACGACGACGTGCGCGCCGCTCTTGCGGTCTCGGTGCAGGACGCCGGGGCCGGCGCCACGTCGCCCGAGGTCGCGGACACGGTGACGGCAACCCTGCTCGGCAGCGGCGCCGTAGCGCTGGTACTGCTTCTGCTCGCGGCGCTCGGTCTGTCGATGGCCGCCGCCAAGCGGGTCGCGTCGGGAATTCTTCTCCTCGTCGTCGGACTCACTACGGTCGGTGCGTGCGTCCTGTTCTGGTCGTTCATGTCCGACGCGGGGTCCATCGCATCGGGCGTGCTGCAGTGGGGTCCGTTGGTGGGTGCGGGCTTCGCCGCAATCGCGTCGGTCGCCGCGGCTATCGGTATGGCCCGGAAGTGATCTTCGCCGCCCGGGATGCGTTCAACAGCTAAGGGTTGCTTTACTTAAGTCATGAATTCGATCCCGACTCGACGTCTCATGGCTCTGACCAGCACGGCGTCGGTTCTCTTACTTGTCACTGCCTGTAGTTCCTCGGAAGCGTCCGAGGAACAGGCGACACCGGGTACGCATTCGGTCTCGACGCAGTTCGGCACGATCGACGTTCCCGACGAGATCGAATCCGTCGTCGTCATCGACGGGCGCCGCGACCTCGACATCGCACTCGCGTTCGATCTTCCGATCGTCGGCATGCCGGTCGAAACCGAAGCTCCGCCGGAGATTCCGGGCGCCCTCACCGCACCCACCGAAGCGCTTCTCGCCGACGGGGTTCCGGAGCTGTATCCGCGGAATGTCGTCGACGTCGAGTCCATCGCACGCGTCGCCCCCGACCTGATCATCGGTCGTGACGAGGTCGTCGAGGAGATCTACGACCAGCTGAGCACCGTCGCACCGGTTCTGCCCGTCGGTTCCACCGGTTCCGGTGTCACGTGGCAGCAGGACGTCCAGGCCGTCGGCGACGCGTTGAACCTGCAGGACGACGCGCAGAAGATCATCGCCGAGTACGACGCACGGGTCGGCGAGATCAAGGCCACCCACGCCGACGCCATCGCGAACACCGTCGTGTTGCCCGTCAGCACATCCGACGAAGGGGGCATCTCCGTCGGACGCGAGCGTGTTCCGTCCATCGCACTCGTGGACATCGGTGCGCGCTTCGGAAGTGCATGGGATGCAGCGACTCCCGAGGTGGAGTACGGGCCCGAGAACATCACGGCGGCCGGCGACGCCGACGCGATCATCGCCGCCATCACCACGGACGAGGACCTGCGCGCGATGAACGCCAACGCACTCTGGACGTCCCTGCCCGCGGTAGCGAACGGCCGCATCGTCCGTACCGACAAGTTCACCAACGACGGCGGACCGTTGACCGCATTGTGGACGCTCGACCTGGTCGAGCAGTTGTACGCACCCGAGTAGGAGCTACGTCCGGATCAGCGCGTGCCTGCGACGATGCCCTCCGCGCTGCGCGCGGCCACGGCGCAGGCACGCGCAGTGAAGGGATCGAGCAGCGGATGCTCGGACATCCTGCGCCACTTCTGCACTGCGGTGAGCGCAGCGTCGCGTATCCCGCTGTCCGCGTCCATACCCAACCGCGCCGCGGGACTTATCCCGTAGCCGCCGATGAGGCGTTGCAACTCGGCGAGGTCGCCTTCCGGAAGCTTCGGCGCCTGCGAGCGCATCCTGCCGAGCAGGCGCAACTCCTGAAAACCGTGCACGTCGGCCAACATCCGGCCTGCTTCGGCACGGAAAACCCCGGACTGCGGGATCGGCCGCGCTTCCAGGATGCGTTGCAGCGCAACGAGAGCCGAGTGAAGCTTCAGCTGGTCGGCACGCTGGCCGAACTGGACGTCGATGACCGAACGCAGTTCGTTCAACCCACTACGCTCGACGAGTTCCGCTGCGAGCGTCGGTGAATCGTGCACACCGAGCTTGATCAGCGTGATCGCCATGCGAATTCCGAACAACCCGAAGCGGTCGACGATGGACGCACGCAGATCCGCGTCCACCGGCAGCAATCCCGGACGGGAGAACCGGTCGGCGGACAGCATGGCGAGCTGCAGGTCGGCGTCGGGCACCTGGGCAAGCGTCTCGAAGGCGGCGAACTCGTTCTGCCGCAACGTCTCTGCCGCCAACGCGAGCAGGCCTGCCACCGGAACGACAGCCTGGCACAGCCCGGTCGCCTCCAACTCGGCGGCGAAGCGCGACGCCACCTCTTTGGCGGACATCATCGCGTCCATGCGGCCCGCGCCTACCTCGTCGGCACGGGACACGACGCCCACGACACCGAGCGGGCCGGACTCGCCGCCGACGTGTGCGCCGATCTGGCCAAGGAACGACACGTCCGTCGCATTCAGCGTCCGTAGCAGATACACCACCGCGTCCGCGCCCGACGACGCGTTCTCCGGTGTCAGCATCGACAGCGTCCTCGCCGACACGTCGCGGGACAGCGACGACGTCCCCGGGGTGTCGATGATGGTGGTGTGGTGCAACGTTCGCGCCGGCCATTCGACGTCGAGGCGATCCACCTGCGACGCCGTCAGGGAACCGAGGTCGAACGTCAGCCTTCCGTCGCGACGCTGCACCGGCACGTGTGCGGAGCGGTCACCGTCGTACCAGGCCGTCACGGTCGGCGACGGGCCGCTGCGGTACCACGTCACGACCTTGGTGCATTCGGTCGCGTCGGTCGGCGCTATGTCCTGTCCGACAAGCGAATTGAGCAGAGTCGACTTGCCCGCCTTCAACGACCCCGCCAGCGCGACGCGTAACGGCTGGTCCAGCCGGTCGAGACATTCCGTCAGTGCTGCGGCCGCATAGGTGTCGATGGAGTAGGCGCTGCGTGCCGCGGCGATGAGGGTGCGAGCGTCGGCGAGAGCGGTCACCGGACGGAATCACCTGCCGGTACGAGAGCCGACGCGCGTTCGTTCAGTTCTGCGACGACCTTCATGTCCCGATCCAATTGCGCGATGCGCGTCGTCCGTTCGGTGGTTTCGACGTTCGCGGCCTCCTGGGCGGCCTTCAGCGAATCGTTGAGCGATCGAAGAGTCTGCTCGGCGATCGACGTGAAGTGGTCGCGCAGGACGCGCTGGATCTGCCGCAGTCGGTCCTTGGACTCCTTGCCGACCTGGAAGCTGACGTCGTCGGTGAATCGGCGGATCGCCATCTTGGCCTCGGCACGCCTGCTCTTGATCCGATTTTCCTTGTCCTCCTTGTACGCCTTCGTGCCCAGCAGCACTCCGGCGCCGATGGAGATCGGGTTGAGCAGGCTGAGCCCGACGAACGTCGTGATGAGACCGAACATCAGGATGCCGCCGTACGACCCGCGCATACCGACGAGCACCTTCTGCGTGATACCGGTCTTGCCGGTCTCCAGATCCGCAAGCGACGCAACGGGATCGAGCACGTTCTCGAGGTCGCCGAGGTCCAGATCGGGTAGCGCGACGGCTCCCGCTGCCGCGAAGTGTTCCGCGACGAGCTCGGACAACCACAGTGCACGCTCGTGCGCCCACACGAAGTTGTCGCCGACGGATGCGGCGATCTGCTCCTCGAGCCATTCCCCCAGCTCGACCCAATCGGATCCGGGATCGCCTTCGTCGACGGTCTCCTCTGCTTCGCGCGTCACCCGGCGCAGGCGGTCGCGCAGGTCGTGGTCGATGTCCGACGCGAGGTCGGCGATACCGTCGCTCAGCGTCTGTTGCCACTGCGACGTCTTCTTGTGCAGTTCCTCGGCGGCGGCCTTGGCCCGCTGCAGTCCGGCGACGGCTGCCGCGGCGCGCTCCGGATCTCGCAGTGCCGCAAGCTCACTGCCCATGGCGAGCGTGAGATGTTCGGTGACGGAACGGACGTCGAGCGACACAGCGGAACGCGTCGTGGCATCGGCCGTCGACACGACCTGGTCGCGCAAGAACGCGTAGAGATCTGGGAAGCCCGATTCGGCGCCCAGCTCCTCGTCGTTCAACCGCAGTGCATGTGAACGCAGCAGCGACGACAGCGGGATCATGGGAACGTCGAGCCCCTCACGCTGCAGATGCCCGCGATTGGCCTCGACGATCTGACGCCAGTGCGGATACAGGTCGGTCTTGGTGATCAACACGGCGACGGACGGGCACAGGCCGAGAACCTGTCGGAGGAAGGCGGTTTCGGGTTCGGTGAACTCACGACTTGCATCCGACACGACCAGTACCGCGTCGGCCGACGGGATCAGGCCGAGAGTTGCTGCGGCATGTGGATTTCCGTGACCTCCGACGCCGGGCGTATCGACGAGAACGAGGCCGTCCGCGAGAAGCGGACTCGGAACGTTCACCTCGAGACGCAGCACCTCACGCCCCTCGGCACGTGGACTCGCGGGCGTGACGGTCTGCAGTTCCTCGAGAGGGAGGTCGACGCGTATCGGGTCGTTACCCGGGTCGGCCAGAACCAGTTGCGCGCTGGGCTGTTCCGCGTTCTGCACGATCGTCGGGATCGCCGTCGTCTCGTCGTCGCCGACCGAGCAGACCTCCAGATTCAGCAGCGAGTTCACGAACTGGCTTTTTCCCTGTTTCAGGGGTCCTACGACGACTATTCGTCTTCTGGGGTCGAGCACTCGATCGCGTGCGAGTTCCATACGCGAGACGAGATCGGACCGTCCGACCGTCTGCGCCACTGCCGCAGTGCGATCGAGCAGATCGGCCAGCTGCTTCGCTTGCCCGTCCATAGCCTTCTTTCGGATACACGTGTGTTTGAACGAGACTCTAACGACGAAGAGGCCCCGCGCGCACTATGCGGGGCCTCTTCGTCGTTACATGTCAGGGTGTCACGGGTTCAGCAGGTCCGTGTTGTGGTCGACCGCGACGTCGGTGACGGACGCGGCAGTGCTGTCGATGTCGCCGTGCAGGCTGCTGTCACCCGACAATGCCGAGCTTGCGCTGCCGAAGACATCGGAGTCGACCGACGACCAGGCGCTGCTCGACGCGGCCCCGTCGAACGAGCCCGACAGCGAACCGGACGTGCTCGCGGCGCCGTCGGCGAATCCGCCGATGCCGGAGGAGATTCCACCTGCGAGTCCGCCGACTGCGTCGGCACCGCCGCCGATTCCGCCCGCGATTTGACCTGCCACGTCGGATCCGGCGTCGACGCCACCGGCCAGTCCGCCTGCGACGTCGCCCGCCACGTTTCCGGCGGCAGAGCCTGCGGCTTCTGCACCGCCGGTGACTGCGCCGGCGACGCCTGCGCCTGCTGTCGCACCTGCGTCGACTCCGGCACCGAGTCCGGTGGTCAGGCCGCCGCCGAGGTCACCGGCGACCGAGCCACCGAGGTCGGCAGCGCCGTCGACCGCACCAGCCAAGCCACCGCCAAGACCAGCAGCCGCATCGACACCCGCACCGACAGTTCCATCCACCGCACCAGCCAGACCACCGCCAAGACCAGCAGCCGCATCGACACCCGCACCGACAGTTCCATCCACCGCACCAGCCAGGCCACCGCCCAGACCGGCAGCCGCGTCCACACCCGCACCGACAGTTCCATCCACCGCACCAGCCAGGCCACCGCCCAGACCAGCAGCCGCGTCCACACCCGCACCGACAGTTCCATCCACCGCACCAGCCAAGCCACCGCCAAGACCAGCAGCCG
This sequence comes from Rhodococcus sp. B10, assembly GCF_011770055.1. Taxonomy (NCBI): domain Bacteria; kingdom Bacillati; phylum Actinomycetota; class Actinomycetes; order Mycobacteriales; family Nocardiaceae; genus Rhodococcus; species Rhodococcus sp. B10. Next base: position 73,304 of record NZ_JAAFYV010000004.1, read on the forward strand.
CGTCCACACCCGCACCGACGGTTCCGCCGAGAGCGCCACCGAGGCCGGTGGTGAGTCCGCCGCCCAGTCCGGCGAGTCCGCCGCCGAGACCTGCGAGTCCGCCGGTCAGGCCTGCACCTGCGTTGCCGACGGCGGCGAGGCCACCGTCCAGTCCGCCTGCGAGGCCACCTGCGACGCCGCCGACGGTTCCGAGTCCCAGATCACCGGAACCCGTGAGGTCGCCGGCCGCACCGAGGGCCGCGTCGAGAGCTCCGGTGAGCGCGCCGCCGAGCTCTGCGCCGCCACCGAGGGCCGTACCGAGGTCGAGCGACGTACCGAGATCGAGTGCACCGCTGGTGTCCAGGACGGTGTCCAGGGCTGCGCCGAGGCCTGCGCCCGCTTCGCCGCCCACACCGAATGCTGCGCCGAGCACGCCTTCGAGGTCGGTGGCTGCACCGACGTCGACGCCTGCAGTCGCGTCGAGTGCGGAGCCGAGAGCCGCGGTCAGGCTGCCGATCGCGCTGGTGTCCAGGTCGAGTGCGGTGCCGAGTGCACCGGAGACGATGCCGCCGAGGTCGGCGCCGGTCACTCCGGTGAGGTCCAGGTCGGCGAGGGCACCCGCGTCGAGCACTGCGCCGAGCGAGGACCCGATCGTCGACGCGAGGCCACCTTCGGTCGCGAAGACGCTCTCGAGTGCGCCGCCGAGGCCCGAGGCCACGTCGAGGTCGACGCCACCCGCCAGGTCGCCTGCTGCACCGAGGGCTGCGTCGAGTGCACCTGTCAGTGCGCCACCGAGCGCTCCGCCTGCACCGAGAGCCGTACCGAGGTCGAGTGCACCGGTCGTGTCGAGCACGGCGTCGAGAGCTGCGCCGAGGCCTGCTCCCGCTTCGCCGCCCAGTCCGAACGCGCCGCCGAGGATGCTTTCGAGATTGCCACCGAGACCTGCGCCCAATGCGCCGTCGATCGCCGTGCCGAGCGAACCGGTCAGGTCACCGATGACACCTGCGTCGAGATCCAGCGCGGTTCCGAGCGTGCCTGCGACGATGGCACCGAGGTCGGCGCCGACGAGGCCACCGAGGTCCAGATCGGCCAGGACGCCTGCGTCGAGGACGGCACCGAGGGCGCCGCCGAGGGCAGTTCCGAGGCCACCCTGCAGAGCCAGAACGCTTTCGAGACCACCCGCAAGACCGCCGGCCAGGCCTCCCGCGAGACCGCCGCCTGCGCTGATCGCGGCGTCGAGGGCCGAGCCGAGTCCTGCTGCGACACCGCCGCCGAGGCCGAGGCCCGCGGTCAGTGCGGTTCCGAGGTCACCGGCGAGATCGATTCCGCCGAGGCCGATCACGGCACCGAAGGCGTCGCCGAGTGCTGCGCCGAGGTCGGCACCGATGGTTCCGCCGACACCGAAGACCGATTCGAGGGCGCCGCTCAGTGCACCGTCGACGCCGGCGAGAGCGCCGAGGTCGATGCCGCCCACAGCTCCGAGGGCCGCGTCGAGAGCGCCGTTCAGTCCTGCCGTCACGTCGGCACCGAGGTCGAGTCCGCCGCCGATGAGGCCGGTCAGTGCGCCGCCGAGATCCGCTGCGCCACCGAGATCCGCTGCGCCACCGAGGTCGATCGATCCGCCCGCGCCGATGATCGCCTCGAGTGCGGCGCCGAATGCTGCGCCGAGCTCGGCACCGATCTGGCCACCGACGGCCAGTGCCGCGCTGAGAGCTGCACCGATGGACGCTGCGATGTCGCCCGCGAGGTCGATGTCACCGCCGAGTCCGCCTCCGATTCCACCGCCGATGATTCCGCCGCCTGCAAGGCCACCGCCGACGACGGCTCCTGCGGTCAGGCCGAGGCCGGTCGACAGTCCGCCGCCGATCGCGGCACCGCCGGCGAGACCGCCCTCGATGCCACCCGACGCGCCTGCGCCGACGATCGCGGCCAACTGCGATCCGGCGCCGGCGAAGAGGCCGGACTCGGCGACCATCGGTGCGACCGCGACGATGTCCGCGTGGCAGACGTCGCCGAGCCCGGCCGCGGCGAGAGCAGCCTCGGGGTTGGCGCAGTACGCGGCAGCTGCCTCGTCGTCGCGCAGCAGGCTGAGGATGAAGTCGAGTACTGCGTTGGTGGCCATGTCCTGGCTCCTTCTGGAATCGGTGATTCGTGGTTGATCACAAAGCTATGGACCCCAGCGGGTTCGGCCAACGGGCCCCAGCCCCCTATTCACGAAGCTTCTCCCAGGGGTGTCGCATTAGGGGATCTCGGAGCTATAGGGGATTTCCCCGCCAACCATCCGTGAGCAGCTGTGAAGCGTAACGAAAGATGCCATGCTTTCGACATCAACGACAGCGCCGCTCGGCGCTGGCACCTCGAGAAGTCGGAGACGCAGAAATGAGCGCAGGGCTCGGCATAAGGATCGGAACGATCACCTCGGTGGCCGTCCGCAGCGATTCCCACGACCCGCACGCGCCCCGCGACTACGCGACCGACGAGGCCATGCCCACCGTCACCAAGAAGTCCGCGCTCGATCTGCGCCCCGGTGCCGCACCCAGCCTCGCGAACACAGGGGAGCGTAGCCCGCGGCACCTGCTGAGCGGCTTCGCAGATCGCGTCGGCGACCCTGTTCCGCTCATCGACGACGACGGCCGTTCGCACCAGGCCGAGGATCTGTTCGCCACGGCCGCGCGTGTTCTCGTCGCCGAGGTGAGCGCGGGGGCGGAATCCGACGCGGCCGTCGTTCTCACCCATCCCGATCGTTGGTCCGGCTACACCGTCGACACCCTGCGCGACGCGCTGGGACGTGCGGGCGTTCCCGACGCGACCCTCGTCACCGACTCGGTCTCCTCGATGCGGTGGCTCGAGAGCATGCGCGGCGCGTCGGGCGACGGACTCGTCGTCGTCTACGACCTCGGCGCGTCGTCGCTCGACGTGACGTTGATGCGAACCGGCGTCGAACAGGGCGCCCTCGGCCCCGGCGTGCACTCCACCGACTTCGGCGGCGCGCAGTTCGACCACCTGATCACGCAGTACGTGCTCGAAACCGTCTCGAGCAGCCATTCTTTCGATTTCGATCCGTTCGATCCCGATACCGTCGGTGCTCTCGTCGAACTGCGCGCCCGCTGCGGCGAGGCCAAGGAGCAGCTGTCCTACGAGACCGCGACGACGCTGTCGGTCGACCTGCCCGGATTCAGCGCCGAGACGCGTCTGGTTCGCGACGAGGTCGAAGACCTGCTGCGCCGGCCGATTCTCGACTCGATCGAACTGGTCCGGGAAACGTTGCACACGACGGGTCTCGACATCTCCGACGTGACGCAGGTTCTCCTGATCGGTGGCAGCTCGAGCATTCCACTCGTCGCCGAACTGATCTCCTCGGAGCTGCGAGTACCGGTCGTCACCGGTCCTCATCCTGACCGCATCCCGGCCATCGGAGCCGCACTGTTCGGCGCCGAGATCGCCGCCGCAAGCGTCGCGGAGGCACCCACGGCGGCAGCAGTCGCAGTCACCCGCCCCGCGCCTCGACCCGCACCGGTGATGTCGACGGCAGCTGCCGACGAGGGCCGCATGTCGGGCCGCAAGCGCGCGGGCATCGTCGTCGCTTCGGTTGCGGCACTTGCCGTTCTGGCCGGCGGCGGACTGTCCCTCGGTACCGCACTCACCTCGAACGACGCGCCTGCCGATGCAGCGGTCGTCAGCACCACGACCCCCTCGGAGACGACCGCGCCAGGAACCACCGCAGCGACCGTCGCCGACTCGAACGGGACGGCCACGACGTCGAACGGCCTGCCCGCACCGACCGTCGCAGCCGATGGAACGCTCATCCCGGCGCCGGGCACCGTGATCGCGCCCGACGGCACCGTCGTCGCCGATCCGGCAGCTCCCGCGGCGACCGGAACACCGGGTGCGCCCGCGCCGAACGTCACCGTTCCCGACGTCTCCGTCCCGAGCGTGTCCGTTCCGAGCCCGCAGGCACCGACGTACACAGCACCCACCTACACCCCGCCGACCTACAACGGTCCGACGCTCGGTGACGTGGGTACCGGTGTCGGCGGAGCCGTCAGCGATCTCGGCACCGGTGTCGGAGGCCTGACCGGTGGCGTCGTCGACGGTCTCGGCAACGTCGTCGGCGGAGTTACCGGACCTCTGCTCGGCAACTGATGTCCCTGACGAAGCCGGCGATCGCCGCACGGGCAGCGGAACGAGGCCGCCCCATCTCGGGCGCACTGGCCAGTGCCGTCCTGACGGTGACCGGCGGGTGCCCGATGACGGTGGACATCGCGATCGATGCTGCGCGACAAGCTGATTCGGACGAGTCCGTCACCCGAGTCGTCGCGGACGCCGTGTACGAGCATCAGGTTCGACGGCTTCGTGACCTCGGCAGCTCCGAGCAGGACGTCGTCGCCCTTGCGCACTTCGGCATCGGTCACGACGTCGAGGTGTTGACCGAACTGTCCGACGGCTCCGACGCCGCGTCCGTTCTCGAGCAGGCGCTCGCGTCGGGCGCGCTGGCCGCAGCTCCACTGCCGGGTGTCGACCGGGCGTTGCGTGAAGTCCTCGGAGCTCGACGACTCTCGGCCGTGCTCACGACCCTGCTCGAGTTCCGACTGAAGACCGAGACTCTCGACGCTTCCACCGCACTGACGTTGTCGCGCAACGGGATACAGCACCCCTCATTGGCCCGCTTTCTGTGCGCTGCCGCGGACGTCGCCGAGCCGGACGACGCCACGCTCCTCTATGCGGGCGCCGTCGACGCCGGGGCTGATCCGCTGCCGGTGGCCGCGCGCCGAGCCGAGGCGTCGGCTGCGCTCGGCGACTTCGATGCGGCCGAGCAGCTGTGCGACACCGTGCTCGAGAACAGCACGTCGGTCGATGTCGACGACCTACGCAGAGCGGTCAGGGTGTCCGCCACCGTCGCCGCCGAGCGCGGGATGACAGCACGAAGCGTTCAGCTGTTCGAGTGGCTCGGACCCGAACGACTCGGCGCCGACGCCGATCTCGCGCGGACGGTGTCGCTCGTCGGCGGCGTTCCCCCCGCCTCGGACGCAGACAAGCCGTCCACGCCACCGACGTCGGCGACCGCCGCCGTGGCCCTGTTGGCGACGGGCCTCGAGCAGAGCGTCGCAGCCCGGTCGACCGCCGACGTCGTCGCCGCGACGAACACGTTGATGCGATCGGTGTCGTTGTCCGGAACCAGCACTCGCCGCGTCGCGCCCGAGAACGCCGCGTCGACGTCGGTACTGTTCGCACTGCATTCGGGTGACCTGGCGAGGGCGGAGTCGATCGCCGCGCGCGCCGCGGACCAGCTGCCCCCTCGCCACCCCGCTGCCACCCGAGTTACGTTGCTGCGCATCTGGACTGCGATGCTCGCCGGGGACACCCAGTCGGCGACCGCCGGGCTCGACGCACTAAGGATCCCCGCGTCGCACACGCGCAGTCTGTTCTTCGCGCACGCACTCCGCGTCGGCCTCGCGCGACGCTCGGGCGACGCGGGTGCGCTCCTGCGGGCGTGGGACGACGCGCAAGACGTCGTCGTCGCCTACTCGGCGGATCTGCTGTCACTACTCCCGGTCGGCGAATTGTGGCTTGCGGCAGTACGACTGGGCAAGCCGGAGGCAGTGTCGCATCTCGTCGCGCAGGCGCAGCTCATCGTCGAGATGCTGGACGAGCCGCCCGCATGGTCGTCGGCGCTGCATTGGTACGGCGTTCAGGCGGCGATCCTTGCGGAGAATCCACCCGAGCTCATCCCGCACGCCAAAGCACTTGCGGCTGCAGCCGACTCGAACCGCTACAGCGCGGCGCTCGCAGGTGCTGGCCGTGCGTGGCTTGCCGTACTTCAGGGGCACCCCGACGTCGCGGACGTCGAATCCTCGGCGCGCTCGTTGGCGGGCGTCGGATTGTCATGGGACGGGGCGCGTCTCGCCAGCGAAGCTGCACTGCGCGTCGAGGACACGCGGGTCGCGACGGCACTCCTGCAGATCGCCCGATCGCTACGCCAACCCGTCGCGGCGCCCACCGCAACGACGGTGGAACCCAAGGGGTCTCTCAGCGCACGCGAGGCGGAGGTCGCCGAACTCCTCGTCCTCGGTGTCACCTACCGCGAGGCCGGTAGCAGGCTTTATATTTCCGCGAAGACCGTCGAACATCACGTTGCACGCATTCGCCGACGGCTCGGCGCGGGCTCGCGCTCGGAACTGTTGTCGATGCTGCGTGCCATGGGATACGGGTCGAGCGGCGCCGAGGTGTAACTCCCGGGCCCCCGAATACGACATCCCGGGCAGTGAGGTGCGCCGTACGGTTCGCCATGGTCCGACCCGAGGTCAAAGCTGAGATGTACAACCGGCACGCGCAGCCCGCGCACAGTTCGTCCACCGGCGAAGCACTTCCCGACGTCGGCTTGTTCATCGACGACGACCGAGCCATCGCCGCGGTGTCGCACCCGCTGCGTTCCAACCCGTCGCTGCACGTTGCGTCACTGCATCCGACTGTGCTGTTCGTGCATGCTGACGGCTCTGCCTCTCTCGGCGGCACCGACGACGCCGACGCCACGGAATTCACCGGTTTCATCTCCGACACCGACGACCGCGGCGGATTCAGCGCCTCGGACCTCACTGCGATGACGATGTTGTGTCTGTTGAGCGACGTTTCGGGCCCGACGACCAACGGAGTCGACGCCCTCGCCGCTGCGGCGACCTACCCTGCCACGTGGACTGCCGAGCACGTCGGATCCGTGCGGGAATCCATGAACCGTCACGGCCTCGGGCACGTCGCGCTCGTGTCGGAAGCCGAAGCACTGCGAGCGTGGTCGGAAAGTACCTTGTCGACGTGGGCCGGATCGGATTCCGGTATCGCCGCCGCGCGCGGTGCCGCAGCGATGGCAAGTGCGTATCCGGTCGACGCGGTGACCGAGAGAATTCCGGTGGCCGGAGAGCGTCGGACGTCGACGCGCACTCCTATCCTTCTTGCAGCCGGCTTCGCTGCCGTGCTCACGCTCGCGGCCGGGGTCACGGCGTTGGCCTTGCGCGGCTCGGATGCGACGGTCGTTCCGACGATCGACAGCGCCGACGTCGCCGCACCCACGACAACCGTCTCCTCGCCTGCCCCGCAGATCCCGTTCCCGACGGTTGTTCCCATCGTCGAGCCCGAAGCGCCGGCGATGCCGGTCCCGACGGTCGAGGTCACCACACCTCCCGAAACGACGCCTCCGGTCGTCGAAGAGCCAGTCGCGACGCGGCCAGCGGCTGACGCAACGACAACCATTCCCGACGTCACCACTCCGGATCGTCCCGAAGAAGAGTCGTCGACGCCTGAGGTGCCGGAGGACAGCGAACCCGACGAAGAACCGGGGCCGGGCGACGTCGACGAGCCTTCGGACCCTGCAGAGCCGGAGTCCGAATCGCGTCAAGCAACCGAGACCACGCCGTCCAGCTAGTTTCCCTGCGCGCTGACCTGCGTCGGTGCCGGCTGCACACACGCATGCCCTAAGGTGGGGCGCTGACACCAGACCCGATGAAGGGATTTCATGCGTAACACGGGGGCACTGCGCGCCGCAGTGATCGGTTCATCGGCGTTGTTGTTCTTCGCTGCTTTCTCCACTCCTGCCTCGGCTGCCCCCGAGGGAACCGTCGTGCAGGGTTCCGCGGATCAGCTTCCGCAGGAACTCGCCGACGCGGTGATCCGCGATCTGAAGATCTCGCCGCAGGAGTACTTGGACCGCGCTGCACGCGCGCAGGAATTGTCGACGTACGCCTCCGATTTCCGCGCCTCGCGTCCCGGTGACTTCGCGGGCGCCTGGATCGGAGAAGACGGACAGGCCGTCGTCGCCGTGACGTCGCAGGACGCTGCGCGTGCCGTCGCGAAAGACGGATTCGGCACCGAGCAGCGTCCCGTGTCGGCGGACGGTCTCGAACAGTCGCTGGGCGAACTGAACAAGTGGGTGGCGTCGCTGCCTCGTGAGGTCTCGAGTCAGATCAACGGAACCTCGATCGACTTCCTGGACAACCGAGTCGTCATCGACATCGCGAACAGCGACATCGGACGCGCGCTGAACCTCCCGACTCTGCTGGCCAACCTGAAGGTAAACCTGTCTCCCGGCGGACAGCAGCCGACCGACCCGTCGCCGATGGGCGGAGACACCTACATCACGACGCCTGCCCCCATCGCAGAGGTGCCGACCACCGACATCAGCATCTGCTCGTTCGGGTTCAATGCCGTCGACGGTTCCGGCAATCCGGTCAATCTGAGTGCGGGACATTGCAATCCGAATGCGGAGACGGGTGCAGGCGGCGCTCCGGTGTACTTGCCGAATCCTGCTGACGTACACGACAGCACGCAGATCGGCTCGTTCCAGCGTTCGAGCCTCGGCACGGGCAATGCGCTCGATTGGTCGGTCATCTCATTGAACGACAAGGCAGTTCAGTCCGGACTCGACCGCCCGACCGTGCGCGGCGCCAACGGCAGCACGGTGACCATCACGGGCACTGCCGATCCCGTTGTGGGAGCACCGGTGTGCAAGTCCGGTCAGTCGTCGTCGTTCACGTGCGGCGTCATCGCGGCCGACCGCGTCGAGACACAGCTGTTCATGGACGACGGCACCAGCCGCACCGTCCGCGGATTCGCCAGTACCGCATGCACCCTGTCCGGTGACAGTGGTGGCGCGATCGTGACGGGCACGCTCGCTCTCGGCGTCACCAGTGGCTCGAACAGCGGTGGTGCGCCGAACTGCACCGAAGCCAACATCACGCTCGCCCACTTCGGTGGCACTGCGAGCCTGGGCATTCCGGTCAACGCCATCGCAGCGGAAACCGGTACGACGGTGCGGACCGCTCCGGTCGACTAGTCCACTTCGCTCGGCTAGTCCAATTCGCTCGACGATGGGCCATCGCAGCACGTGCTGCGGTGGCCCATTTTTCTGTCTGCGTGCGGTTGTTCGTGGCAGACGCTCACCTTTTCGTCAGACGCACGCCTGTTCGCTGACCATTCACCGTGCGGCTGGCGAATCGGTGAGCGTCTACGGCTGGATTGTCGACACCGCCTGCAGAAACCGGCAATTCGGTTCGTGCGCCATATAATTCGTTTCGCACACTACGAGCTCGACCCCCTCGAATATCCCCGACGAACTCGTCGCCGAACAGATACGGAATCACATGCTTGGACTGCTTGGAGTTGCGTTCGACCTCATCGGCTACGCCGTGACCATCATCGCCGAAGGAATCAAACTCTCCTCCCCCGGCACGTTCAACTGAACTGCCCCGCACACAACTCAGGCCCGTCACCACGGAGGTGACGGGCCTGAGATTGTGTGTACTGGTCGATCAGTTCGCGAACTTCGTGGTTCCCGGAGGAGCGTTCAGCGTGTTGATGAGGTCGATTCCAGCGACGATCAGAGTCGGTCCGCCGGCGACGATGGTGCCGACGATGCCGCCGATCGCAGCGAAGGTCGGGATCGTTGCGAGCGCGACCGGGCCACCGAGGAATCCGATTGCGCCAATACCGAAACCGATGGCCGTACCGGTGAAGCCACCGATTGCGGTTGCGAGGCCCAGCTGCGACGCGAAGGTCTGCTGTGCCTTCAGGTTCTCGTCGGGCGAAGCGACCGGGGTTGCACCGATGGACTTCGAGTTAGCCGACGCCTTGGTCAGGTCGAGCTGCGGGACCAGGCGGAGCGTCTTGCCGTCGTTGTCGACGTTCTGCTCGTACGGGAAGTTGAGGCCGCCCAGGTTGAAGGACAACGGCAGGGTCACGAGGACCTTGTCGGCCTGGTCGAGAACGTCGACCGTCTTGCCGTCGTCGGCGACCTTGAAGACACCGGCGTCGATCGTCGTGACGATCGTGCGGTCCTCGAGGTGCGACTCGTAGTTGACGTCACCCGACTGAGCGGGAGCGTCGGTGGCCGGGTCTGCATAGGCAGTTCCGCTGGCGAGTCCCATCGCGGAGGCAACGAATGCCGCCGTAACGACCAGTTTGCTGAGTTTCATGTCGAGATTGTTCCGTTTCTATGCAGGAGCCTGGCTGTACTGATCTTGAGGGGGGCCCGTCGACGCAGAAACACCCTGACTTGAATCCGCGAATATGTCGGTGCTGCAGCAGCATAACGTACAAGTCGGACCGCACGTTATCGTCTCGCCACCTTCCCGAGTCCGTTTCTTTGCAAAGGCCCTGCAAAGCACAGGAAAACGCCAGCACACAGTTTCGGTGCCCCCAATTTCAGGGGCAAACGTGACCCGTTCGAGACCGAGTGGTGAACGCAATGAACGCAACTTAGGTCTGCCTTCCGATTCACCCTGTCGGAGCCTGGGAATAACGTGAGCCGTCGGACGCTACCTACTGACCGGTTCAGCCCACCGCGACGAAGGTCGATCCGCAGAACTACCTGCACCGCTCTCGCCGGGCGGTGCGAAGTTACCCATCAGTACACCGGAGTTGTTACTGGTGGGTAACTTGGCTACGCTTAGGCTGATGGGGCTGACCCGAGGTGGCTCTCCTTGCTGCCGATGAACGAAAGGCCGCTTACATGAACGCCCTGACGATCACGTTGGGCACGGTCGGTGCGCTGTTGAGTCTCGTGTGTTGGTACGCGTTCATTCGCGGCGCACTGCGGATGTTCAACATCGTCCGACTCGGCCAACCTGCTCCGGACCGCTGGCGTCCGATCGTCCCTCGCTTCAAGCAGATGGTCGTCGAGTTCCTCGCTCACACCAAGATGGTCAAGTTCCGGACCGTCGGTTGGGCGCACTGGCTCGTCATGATCGGCTTCATGCTGGGCGCGGTCGTGTGGTTCGAGGCCTACGGCCAGACGTTCAACCCCGAGTTCCACTGGCCACTGGTAGGTAACACTGCGGTCTACCACTTCCTGGACGAAATCCTCGGCCTCGGCACGGTCATCGGTATCACGACGCTGATCATCATTCGTCAGCTGAACCACCCACGTAAGCCCGAGCGTCAATCGCGCTTCGCCGGGTCGCGCTTCCAGGCTGCCTACTTCGTCGAAGCCGTCGTCCTCATCGAGGGTCTCGGCATGATCTTCGTGAAGGCCGGCAAGATCGCTACCTACGGTCACGCCAATGCGTGGACCGATTTCTTCACGATGAACCTCGCGAAGCTCCTGCCCGCCAGCCCCAACATGGTTGCGGTCTTCGCATTCATCAAGCTGATGTCCGGCATGATCTGGCTCTACATCGTCGGTACCCGCATCAATTGGGGTGTGGCGTGGCACCGCTTCACGGCGTTCCCCAACATCTACTTCAAGCGCATGGACGACGGCACCGTGGCTCTCGGCCCGGCCAAGCCGATGATGTCCGGCGGCAAGGTCCTCGAGATGGAGGAAGCCGACCCCGACGTCGACGCGTTCGGCGCGGGCAAGATCGAGGACTTCAGCTGGAAGGGCTGGCTCGACTTCACCACCTGCACCGAGTGTGGCCGCTGCCAGTCGCAGTGCCCCGCGTGGAACACCGGCAAGCCGCTGTCTCCGAAGCTGCTCATCATGTCGCTGCGCGACCACAGCCACGCCAAGGCGCCGTACCTCCTCGCCGGTGGCAAGAAGGATCTCGGCGGTGACGAGGTGGGTCTCGTCGACGCCGACGGTAACCCGGATCAGGCGAAGCTCGACCGGATCCCGCAGGCTGCGCGCGACGAAGCCGATCGCAAGCTCGTCGCCGACGCCGTCGAGGGCGGCATCATCGATCCCGAGGTTCTGTGGAGCTGCACCACGTGTGGCGCATGCGTCGAGCAGTGCCCGGTGGACATCGAGCACGTCGACCACATCATCGACATGCGTCGTTACCAGGTCCTCATCGAGTCGGAGTTCCCGACCGAGTTGGCGGGCCTGTTCAAGAACCTCGAGAACAAGGGCAACCCCTGGGGCCAGAACTCGAAGGACCGTCTCAACTGGATCAACGAGATGGACTTCGACATCCCGGTCTTCGGACAGGACGCCGACTCGTTCCAGGATTACGAGTACCTCTTCTGGGTCGGCTGCGCCGGCGCCTACGAGGACCGCGCAAAGAAGACCACGAAGGCCGTCGCCGAGCTGCTCGCGACCGCGGGCGTGAAGTTCATGGTGCTCGGCGCCGACGAGACCTGCACCGGTGACTCGGCTCGCCGCGCCGGCAACGAGTTCCTGTTCCAGCAGCTCGCGATGCAGAACATCGAAACGCTCAACACCGTGTTCGACGGCGTCTCACGCGAGAAGCGGAAGATCGTCGTCACCTGTGCGCACTGCTTCAACGCTCTCGGTAACGAGTACCCGCAGGTCGGCGGCGACTACGAGGTGGTTCACCACACGCAGCTGCTCAACCGTCTCGTGCGGCAGAAGAAGCTCATCCCGGTCGCCTCGGTCAGCCAGGACATCACCTACCACGACCCGTGCTACCTGGGCCGTCACAACAAGGTGTACGACGCTCCCCGCGAGCTGATGGCCGCGTCCGGCTCCAACCTGAAGGAAATGCCGCGTCACGGTGAGCGGTCCATGTGCTGTGGTGCCGGTGGTGCCCGCATGTGGATGGAAGAGAACATCGGCAAGCGCATCAACATCGACCGGGTCGACGAGGCGCTCGAGACCAACCCCAAGAAGATCGCCACGGGCTGCCCGTTCTGCCGCGTCATGCTCACCGACGGTGTCACGGCACGTCAGGAAGGCGGCGCACACGAAGGCGTCGAGGTCGTCGACGTCGCGCAGCTGATGCTCGAGTCGATCACCCGCGTCGACTCGTCGGTCCTCAGCGAGAACGTCAAGGTCGTTCCCCGCGAGCTCACCCCGGAAGAGAAGCTCGAGTCCGAGAAGATCGCGGAGGTCGAGGAGAAGGGCCGCGTCGAGGAGGTCGAGGTCGCTGCCGAGGGTGTCGATCCCGAGGAAGCCACCGAGAAGGCACAGCCCGCCAAGGCGGCAGGCGGACTGAAGATGAAGGGCCTCGCGAAGGCACCGGGAGCCAAGGCGCCCGGGGCGAAGGCGCCAGGAGCGAAGTCCGAGAACGCCGACGGTGACACTGCGGCCGACGCGTCGAAGCCCAAGGGTCTCGGTCTTGCCGGCGGCGCGAAGGCTCCCGGCGGCAAGGGTCTTCAGGTCAAGGGCAAGGCACCGGGCGCGAAGTCTGCGGCACCGAAGCCTGCCGAACCCGCAGCAGCAGAGTCGACGGCCGACGCGACGTCGGAGACACCTGCCGAAGCGACGGAGACGAAGCCGACCGTCAAGCCCAAGGGTCTTGCCGTGAAGTCGGGCTTCAAGAAGCCGGGCGCCAAGGCACCCGGCAAGCCTGCGGCAGCTGCGGCGCCGACGGCCGAGGCAACCCCGGCACCGAAGGCCGATACAGCCGATGCGCCCGCAGACGCTCCGGCCGAGTCGACCGATACGTCGGCCACGCCTGCGTCCGAGTCGATGCCGACGGTCAAGCCCAAGGGTCTCGCCGTGAAGTCCGGCTTCAAGAAGCCAGGCGCCAAGGCACCCGGGAAGCCTGCCGCAGCACCTGCGCCCGCGGCGGAACCTGAGCCCGCGGCAGGACCACAGGCTCCCGCCGAGGCCACATCGGAAGCCCCAGCGAATGTGCCTACCGAGGCGAGCGCACCGGAGTCAGCTGCTACCGAGGCGAGCGCACCGGAGTCAGCTGCACCCGAGGCAACGACGTCGGCACCGGCTCAGGAGTCGAAGCCGACTGTCAAGGCCAAGGGTCTCGCAGTGAAGTCGGGGTACAAGAAGCCAGGCGCCAAGGCAGCCGGCAAGCCTGCAGCAGCCCCGGCACCCTCCGAGCCTGCCGCGGAACCGGCCGAACCGGCTGCTCCGACCCAGCCGACCCAGGAAGCGGAGGCACCTGCCGAATCCGAGCCGACCACCCCGGCTCAGGAGACGAACGCGCCGGAGTCGACGGCAACGGAGACGACGCCGGAAGCACCTGCCGAGACGTCGAACGGGGATGCTCCGGCTCCCCCGACTGCGAAGCCCGGTGGACTCGGCTTCCGTGCCGGAGCGAAGGCACCCGGTCGACGGAAGTAACCTGGCACCTTTTTCACCGACTTCGCCCCCGCGCTCGCGTCAGAGCTCGGGGGCGAAGTCGTCAACGGGGGTGCTTGGTCCGCGATCGCCGAGTTATCCACAGGCACATACTTTGTCCACAATTTTCGAATCGGTCTTGTTCGACGCTGAATCCGACGCCACTATTCGCTCATGACTCGCATCGTCTCCCGATCCGACGCCCTTGCCCGCGGATTTTCCGACGCCGAACTGCAGCGTTACTGCCGCACCAAAGCGTGGCGTCGGCTCCGCCCCGGAAAGTTCGTCAGCCGAAGCGAATTCGACACACTGTCCGCGACGGAGAAGCACAGGGTCGTCGCGGAAGCTGTGTACAAATCGGCGACCGCAGACGATACAGTCCTCAGCCACGTCAGCGCTGCGGTGTTCCACGGCCTCGACGTCGAAGCATCCGATCTTCGCCGAGTTCACCTCACCCGCAACCGAATCGGCGGTAGTCGAAAGAGCAAGCTACGCATCGTGCACGCGGCGGCGTACTCTCCATCCGAAGTCACGCTTGTCGACGGTGTACGAGTCACGACGCTTGCCCGCACGATCGCGGACATCGGCCGGTCCTTGACCTTCGAGAACGCGGTCTGCCTTGCAGATCTCGCCGCACGCAGAAAAAAGCTCACGCGCGACCAGGTCCTCGCAGTGCTCGATGCTTGCCCGACCCATCCCGACAACAGGAAAGCGCGTCGGGTAGCGAATTTCATGGACGGTAGGGCCGAGAGTGGCGGCGAATCGCTCTGCCGCATCGTGCTGCACGAGTTGGGTTACGCCCCAAGACTTCAGGTAGGTCTTGCCGACGCTGACGGAGAATTCGCTCGGGTCGACTTCTACCTCGACGACATCTTCACCGTCGTCGAGTTCGACGGCCGCATCAAGTACGGCCGACTCGTGCCCGAGGGGCAGACACCGTCCGACGTCGCATGGAAGGAGAAGCGACGCGAGGACCGAATCCGTTCGGGCGGTGCACAGGTGGTGCGCCTGACGTACGACGACCTGCAGCACCCCGAACGGATCGCACGCAGCATTCGCGCCGCCGCAGACCGCGCGAGGAAGTCCCCGCCGCCGACGCTGACGATCGGTCGATAGCCGGCACCTCTCCTGCAGAGCTGGCACCTCCGTTGCAGAGCTGGCATGCCCAATTGCGTCCGAGCAGAGAGGCGAGCTCGACAACAGCGGTGCTAGCTGCCCCGCAGCTCCCGACCTCCCCCGATCACGGCCTCCACAGCTCGAGTTCGGGAATCCCCGGCGGGGTGAATCCGAGCACCTGACCGTAGAACGACAACTCGGATTCGCGCGCGTTCACCTGTGTTTCGAGCTTGCGGAAACCGTGCGACTCCCCCTCGTACGCGAGGTACGCGTGCGGAATTCCTTTGCGTACCATCGCGTCACGGAAACGCTCGGCCTGCGACGGGGGCACGATCGGGTCCGACAGCCCCTGCAGCAGCAGCACCGGGCACGACAGACCGTCGACGTTGTTGACCGGCGCCCGAGTCCGGTACAGGTCGATCGCCTCGGGCAGCGGACCGATCAGCCCGTCGATGTACCGGGATTCGAAGTCGTGCGTCTCGGCGACGAACAGTTCCAGTTCTGCGACGCCGTAGTACGAAGCACCACAAGCGAAGACGTCCGACGACGTCAACGCCGCCAATACCGTCCACCCGCCGGCGGAACCGCCTTCGATGGCCAATCGTGCAGGGTCGGCGAGGCCCGCGTCGGCAAGACCACGAACGGCGGCGACGGTGTCCTCGACGTCGACGATCCCCCACTGTCCGCGGAGCCGGTTGCGGTACTCGCGGCCGTACCCACTCGACCCGCCGTAATTGACGTCGATGACTCCGATTCCGCGGCTGGTGAAGTAGGCGAAGACCGGGTTCAGCGCGGGAGCGACGTGCGCTGTCGGGCCACCGTGCACGAAGGCGACGTACGGCGGCAACTCCCCGTCCTGTCCCTCGTACTCGGGGTTGCGTGGCGCGTAGACGATGGCATGCACTTCGCGCTCGGGGCCCTGGAAGGTTCTGGCTTCCCCCTGCGGGAGGTACTCGGCGTCGGGAATCGTCTCGATGCTCGACCGAATGTCGGTGACCTCTCGCGTGGAGAGGTCGAGCTGCCGCAGACCGCCCGGGCTCTGTGCGCCACCGGCTTTCAGCAGTACGAGCGAACCGCGACGGCCACCCAGCGACACCGACGTCAGCGGCCCGAGGTCGATGTCGTCCATCGCGCCGGTGGCGGGATCGAGAACGCCGAGCGTCTCGGTGCCGACAGTGCGGACGGTGAGCAGCGTTCCGTCGTCGAGAATCGAGTACCAGCGCGCACCGAGTTGCCACAGCGGCGCGCCGAAGTCCGCCTCGGCCGGGTACAACGGCGTGACGTCGCCGCCGAGCGCGACCGTGTAGAGGTTCCACCATCCGGTGCGGTCGCTGATGACGTACAGCGACGTCTCGTCGATCCACTCCGGCTGGAGCACCGATTCCTCGGTGCCGCCGAGCACGGTCTCCCACGTCCCGGTCGCCAGATCCGCGACGCGCAATTCCGTTCCGTCCCACGGCATCTGCGGATGGTTCCACGCAATCCAGGCAAGCTTGCTGCCGTCGGGAGACAGACGCGGGTACGCCAGAAAGTCGGAGCCGGAGACTATCGATCGAATTCCTCTGCCGTTCAATGCGATTGCGCAGATGTCTCGGCGGATCTCGTCGCCCTCGTGGATCTCACGTACCGCGAAGACCTCGTCGCCGACAACCGACAGTTCGGCGAACCTGACCGATGCCGCGACGTCCGGCTTGTCGGTCAACGGAACCGGCGTCTCGCCTGGCACGACGAGGTAGACGCGCTGATCGGAGAACTCCGAGAACACGATTCGGCCGTCGTCGGTGGCGGCCCATGCGCCGCCGCCGTACTCGTGCACGCGAGTGCGTGCGTTGAACGGCTCGGGGAGCAGCGACTGGACGCCGCCGTCGGAGTAGCGACAGATGGTCGTGCGACCGTTCTCGGTGGGACGCATCTCCGACCACCAGATCTGGTCGCCGACGAAGCGCCCGCTCTCCACCGGATGTCCGCTGGCCGACAGGTCGGTCGCGGAAATGGGAGACGGCCAGGATCCGAAGGGAAGCGCGGTACGAGTCACGACGACCAGTATTACCCGACCGGTGTCAACAATTCCGGGCTGTTGTTCCTGACGCTGTTGACGGCCGTGCTGACCTCGTAGGGGACCAGCCGGGGTTCAGGAATGGCCGCGAGCATTTCCTGAACCGAACCCAGATCGGTGATGGCCGGATTCAGCCAGTCGGACCGCATGTTCTCGGGGACGATGACGGGCGACCGATCGTGGATGTGCCCGAGTGCGTCCGCGGCAGGAGACGTCAACACCGTCACCGACCACAGCCATCGATCGGGATCGTCCTCGGGTTTGGCCGGATCGCGCCACAGCTCGTACAGGCCTGCCATCGCGAGGACCCCCTCCTCGTGCAGGAAATACGGGACCTTCTGGCCGTCGCGCTTCTCCCACTCGTAGTAGCCGTCGGCGGGGACGATGCAGCGGCGACGGGCGGCCGCCTTCTTGAACGACGGCTTCTCGGTGATCGTCTCGGACCTCGCGTTGATCAGGCGGCTGCCGATCTTGGCGTCCTTGGCCCACGACGGGACCAGGCCCCACCGCACCGACCGGAGTTGGCGGACCGCGTCGGCCTCGGGTTCGTCCTTGGGTGCCCGCTCGAGAACCGTCCTCACCGTCTGCGTGGGCGCGACGTTGTATGCCGGCGGAAGCTCGTCGCCGACCGTCTCGGCGATGTCGAAGACCGCACGCAGATCACTGTCTGTCTGGGTACTGGCATACCGTCCGCACATGCGACCGATTGTCGCACCGAGCACCGACATCGGCACCCAGGTGGACTGGCAGCGCAGAATGCACACCTGGCACGATGGGGTCGTGAGCCATCCGCACCAGAGCCACCAGCCGCGTATTCACCGCCCGCTGCAGCAGTCCACCAAGCTGCAGAACGTTCTCTACGAGATCCGTGGACCGGTACACGCGCACGCGGCGAGGCTGGAGGCCGAGGGACACCGCATCCTCAAGCTCAACATCGGCAATCCTGCGCCGTTCGGTTTCGAGGCGCCCGACGTGATCATGCGAGACATGATCGCCGCGCTGCCGTACGCACAGGGCTATTCGGAGTCCAAGGGCATTCTGTCGGCCCGTCGTGCGATCGTCACCCGGTACGAGCTCGAGCCGGGATTCCCCGAGCTGGATGTCGACGACGTCTACCTCGGCAACGGCGTCTCCGAGCTCATCACGATGACGATGCAGGCGCTGCTCGACGACGGGGACGAGGTGCTCATTCCGGCACCAGACTACCCACTGTGGACGGCGATGACGACGCTGTCCGGCGGTAAGGCCGTGCATTACCTGTGCGACGAGGACAACGACTGGAATCCCGACCTCGCCGACATCGAATCGAAGATCACCCCGCGCACCAAGGCGCTGCTGGTCATCAATCCGAACAACCCGACGGGCGCGGTCTACTCGACCGAGGTGCTGCAGGGCATCGTCGACCTGGCACGACGCCACCAGCTGCTTCTCCTCGCCGACGAGATCTACGACCGGATCCTGTACGACGACGCCAAGCACACCTCGCTCGCGAGCCTCGCTCCCGACCTGCTGTGCCTGACGTACAACGGGCTGTCGAAGGCGTATCGGGTCGCGGGTTACCGAGCCGGATGGCTCGCGATCACCGGGCCGAAGGAACACGCGGCCGGGTTCATCGAGGGCATCGATCTGTTGGCGTCGACGCGCCTGTGCCCGAACGTGCCTGCACAGCACGCCATTCAGGTCGCGCTCGGCGGTCACCAGAGCATCGAGGACCTGATCCTTCCCGGAGGCCGCCTGCTCGAGCAGCGCGACGTGGCGTGGGAGAAGCTCAACGAAATTCCCGGTGTCTCGTGTGTGAAGCCGCGTGGCGCGCTGTACGCGTTCCCGCGTCTCGATCCCGAAGTGCACGAGATTCACGACGACGAACGGCTCGTGCAGGATCTGCTTCTGCAGGAGAAGATTCTCGTCGTGCAGGGCACCGGGTTCAACTGGCCGGGCCACGATCACGTTCGCATCGTGACGCTCCCGTGGGCGCGAGACCTTTCGGTCGCCATCGAACGCTTCGGTAACTTCCTCGCGTCGTACACGCAGTAGCGTCTCGAAACTCCCTCCGAGCGTTCACGTCGTCGAAAATCGGTGGTGAATCCATCGAAGTGGTTGAAAGTGACGCAAAAAACATACCGCGATCGGCCCCAAACCGACGCGAAGTCTGTAGATTAGCGGGCGGCACTTCGTGTGCCCGAGCACTGGTCGTATCCCATCCCCCCGGGACGATCAGGAAGGTGGCGGGGGACGCCCCCCCTGCTCCCCGCCACCGCGCTCCTCATCCCGGCACCTACTCTTGCACCTGTGGAGTCACACGGTCACGGACACGGGCATTCCGACGCCCCGGCGCCTCTCACCCCTCTCGCAGCCCGCATCGTCGTAGGACTTCTCGTCGCGATCGGTCTCGCCGTCGTCGCGGGTGCGATCGCGCTGTGGCCGTCCGAGCAGCACGTCGACATCCCGCTTCCGTTCCAGACGTCCGGCGGCGGCGCTGTCACCACCGAGGCCGGGACCGTCGTCTCGCAGGACATCGGCGCGTGCGGTAGCGCGTCGGCCGGTCGCGTCTTCACCGGCAATCCGACGCCGCCCGTCAGCGCCGGCTACGACTGTCAGCGCAGCATCGTCGCCATCGAATCCGGACCGAACGCCGGCACGAAGACTCTGCTCGAAATCGTCCCAGGGCCAGGGCAACCCGATCTCCGCACCGGTGAGAGCATTCGGCTCGTCCGTCAGACCGACCCGAGCGGTACGACGCAGTACTCGTTCAACGACTTCTCGCGAGGCCTTCCACTTGCATTGATCGTCGCTGTCTTCGCGGTCGTGATCTGCATCGTCGCCCGGTGGCGTGGCTTCCGCGCGCTGATCGGATTGGTCATCGCATTCGCCGTGCTCGTGGTGTTCATGCTGCCCGCGCTGCTCGACGGCGCTCCTGCCATCCCGGTCGCCCTCGTCGCGGGGTCGATCATTCTGTACGCCGTGCTGTACCTGGCGCACGGAGTGAACCTGCGGACCTCGTCGGCACTGCTCGGAACCTTGACGTCGATGGCGCTCGCAGCCGTTCTGTCCTACGTCGCCATCCGCATGACGCACTTGACCGGACTGTCGGAGGAACAGAACACCGACGTGCAGGCCTACATCCAACACGTCAGCATCACCGGTCTGCTGCTCGCGGGTTTCATCATCGGATCGCTCGGCGTGCTCAACGACGTCACGATCACCCAGGCGTCGGCCGCGTTCGAGATCGCCGGGGCCGATTCGACGACGACGCGACGCCACATCTTCTCGTCGGCGATGCGCGTCGGCCGCGACCACATCGCGAGCACGGTGTACACACTCGTGCTGGCCTATGCCGGTGGCGCACTGCCGCTGCTGCTGCTGTTCTCGGTCGCAGGCAGATCCATTCAGGATGTGCTGACGGGTGACGCCGTGGCCATCGAGATCGTCCGATCCTCGGTGGGCGGCATCTCGCTCGCGCTGTCCGTACCCCTCACGACGGCCATCGCGGCTCTTCTCGCGCGACCCGGCGGCGTTCCGACGAAGAAGTCCGGGCGGCATTCCAAATAGTGCCGCTGCGCGGTCGTGCGTGGATAGTTGGCCCAGAGGCCGACTATCCGCGCATGGGTGGCGCAGCCGCAATCAACCCCGCCTTCAAACCGGGATCGGCGGCGGTCGCGGCCTCCCACCCCTTGTCGGCCAGGGCGACGACGTACGGCAACGTCGCGTTCGTCAGCGCGTAGGTCGAGGTGTGCGGCACCGCGCCCGGCATGTTCGCGACGCAGTAGAACACCGATTCGTGGACGCGGTACGTCGGGTCGTCATGCGTCGTCGGCACCGAGTCCTCGAAGCATCCACCTTGGTCGATAGCGATGTCGACGAGTACCGAACCCGGCTTCATACGCTGAACGAGGCTGTTCGACACCAACTTCGGCGCCTTCGCCCCGGGCACCAGCACGGCACCGATCACCATGTCCGCACCGAGTACGGCCTGCTCGAGCTCGAGCGCATTGGAGACGACGGTCTTCACCGACCCGTGGTACGCGTCGTCGATCGCGCGCAGCGCCTTCACGTTCAGGTCGAGGACGGTGACGTCGGCGTGCATACCGTGCGCGATCGCGACCGCGTTCCGCCCGGCCACGCCCGCGCCGATGACGACGACGTGTGCCGGCCGGACTCCCGGCACACCGCCCATCAGAACGCCGCGCCCACCGCCGCTGGCCATCATGTGGTAGGCCCCGACCTGGGGCGCGAGACGACCGGCAACCTCGCTCATCGGCGCCAACAGAGGTAGCGACCCGTCGGGTGCGGTGACGGTTTCGTACGCGATGGCCGTCGTCCCCGACGCCGACAGCGCGTCGGCGCAGGCCTTCGACGCGGCGAGATGGAGGTACGTGAACAACACCTGATCCGCCCGTAGTCGCGAATACTCCTCTGCGACAGGTTCTTTGACCTTGACGAGCAGATCCGCTTCGGCCCAGACGTCGTTCGCGTCGACGAGAATCTGCGCACCCGCGGCCTTGTAGTCGGTGTCCGAGAACGACGAACCCACGCCCGCCTCGGACTCGATGACCACGTCGTGTCCATGCGAGACCAATTCGTGCACGCCTGCCGGAGTGACCGCCACCCGGTATTCGTGATTCTTGATCTCGCGCGGAATTCCAATCTTCATTGCCGCCTCCAGAGCAGGGGTCCGATGGATGTCCCCACTATGAATTATCGGAAGAAATACCCACAACAGGTGTGAACATAATTCTGTAGAGTGGCGATATGGCGGCAAATAATTCGCGTTCGGCACGTTCGGGCTCGGCCGTATCGAACGATGTTCGACGCGCACCGCTCGACGCGATCGACCACATCCTCATCGACGAACTACGTCGCGACGCCCGCATGCCCAACAATGCCCTCGCCGCCGCCGCCGGTATCGCGCCGTCCACCGCACTCGGCCGCGTCCGGTCACTGGTCGAACGCGGCGTCATCCGAGGCTTTCACGCGGAGATCGATCCCGACGCGCTCGGGCAAGGCATCCAGGCGATGATCTCGGTGCGGCTACAGGCCGACGCCCGACGACGCATCAGCGAGTTCGGCGAGCAGATCGCCGCGCTGCCGGAGACATCGAACATCTACTTCATCGCAGGCGCCGACGACTTTCTCGTCCACGTGGCGACCGTCGACACCGTCGCACTGCGGCACTTCGTCGTCGACAACCTCAGTGCGCACCCCGCCGTCGCGGCGACCGAGACGATCCTGATCTTCGAGCACATTCGGCCGCGCGGACAACGCACGCCCGTCACGGACTGATTCTAAGGAGCAGGCGGGAACAGCGGCGGTAGCACCGGCAGCGTGAAGTCCGGCAGACCCGGAATCAACGGTGCAGGTGGAGCCGGTGCAGGTGCCGGTTGCTGCGGCGACTGCTGAGTCGGCGCCTCCTGCGTCGGCGCTGGCTGGGTGACTGCGTCCGACGTGTCCGGAACCACCTGAGGCGCGGGTGCAGGCGCAGGCTCCTCCACGGTCGTCGTGGGGGCCGGGGCCGGTGGCGGAGGAAGCACGACCGGCACCTCCGACGTCGCTGCCGGGGCCGATGTCGTCGGGGCCGGGGCAGACGTCGCAGCCGGAGCTTCGGTCTGCGTGTTCGTCACCGACGTCTGGACCACCGGAGCGTCGTTCTGCTGGGTGAACAGGAACGCACCTGCGGCGACGACGGCCGCGGCCGCGACTCCCGCAACCGACCAACCACGGACGAGGCGACGCTTGCGTTCCTCGTCGTTCTCGCCGTCGGAGTCGTCGAAGTCGGCGTCGAGCCAGTAGACGTTGGAGAGCGCGAAGTGCGCGGACTTCGCGGGAGCCGAGCTCGTTGCGGCCACAGACTCGGGAGCCCCACCCGTCGGCGGTTCGCCGGACGCAGCTGGCACCTGCTGCGTGACGGGCATCGACGCCTGAAGTCGCGGAAGATCCTCTCGCGCAATGGAGATGGTGGGTGTCGCGTCCGTCGGCCGTGGTGATCGCTGCGGCGCGCCTTCACGCGGAGCACGCACGGGTATCGGACGCGCCGGAGGCCGAGGCCGTTCGACGGCGGGTGCGGCCGTCGACCTCGCCGACAGCGCGGCGCCGCGGGCAGCGACCGACTCCGGCTCGTTCGGCGTGATCGCGGGCAGATCCAACAATCGTCCGACGCGCTCGCGAACGAGCGGAATGCGCGAACCGCCACCGATGAGCACGACGGCGTCGATGGGCACGTGCGCGCTGATGAGCACGTCGCGCGCGAACTCGATCGACCTGTCCACGGTGTCGCCGATGAGCGACTCGAAGCTGTCACGCGAGAGCAGGATCATTCCGCTCGCATCGGGCAGACACACGGCATCGTTGCTCGACAACCGTTCCTTCGCGACACGGCATCGCCGTTCGAACAGCTCGATGTCGGCGTCGTCGCTCGGCTTGCCCAGCCTGTCGAGCTGGTTGTCGCGGAGAACGTCGTCGAACAGATCGCCGCTGAACTCGGTGCTACGACTCGACGCGACGACCCGGCGAGCCCTCAGGTCGACGACGCTGACGTTCAGGCCGGAGCTTCCGAGGTCGTACAACGCGACCGTCGAGTGCCCCGCCGCTTCACCGCTCGCGACGAGGTACTCGATGACCGCCTCGACCTCGTGGATGAGGGAGTAGTTCTGCAGGTGCTGGTTCTCGAGCGCGCGATGCAGAGTGTCGGCCTGCCGCGCGTCGCGATAGGCGACGCCGGTGCTCAGATACGGTTCCGACTCCGCCGCGACCGCGCTGATCGACTCGGCGGCCAGGTACTCGACTTCGTCGTCGACGGTGTCGATGACCTGATTCTTGAAGAACAACGGCTGCGGCGGGTCCGACGGAACCACGCGTGTCGCGACGGCCGCACCACCACGCGGCAGCGCCATACGTACGGCGTGGGCACCCATGGACACCCCCAGCAACACAGTCATGCAAAGACCCTCGTTCGTGTCCGGCGGGGCATGCTCGAATCGCCCCGATTGCGTCACACGCTACCTGGGACGGCCGAGGGTCGTGTACTACACCTGATCGATCGCCTGGTCAGTAGGCTCCTTCGCGTCTCGTGACAGCGCGAACCGTGCGGGCGATGATCACCAGATCCTGGCTCATGGACCAGTTCTCGACATACGACAGATCGAGCCGAACCGATTCCTCCCACGACAGATCGGAGCGGCCGCTGACCTGCCACAATCCGGTGACACCCGGCTTGACCAGAAGGCGTCGTCGAACGTCGATGTCGTAGCCGTCGACCTCGCGGCGCAACGGCGGCCTCGGGCCCACCACACTCATGTCGCGTTTCAGCACGTTGAAGAACTGCGGAAGTTCGTCGAGGCTGAGGCGTCGAATGACCTTGCCGACGCGGGTGACGCGCGGGTCGTCCTTCATCTTGAACAGGACGCCGCCGTCGGAGTCGTTCCGCCCGAGCAGCGCCTCGAGGTGGGCTTCGGCGTCGACGACCATGCTGCGGAACTTGATCATCTCGAACGGTGTGCCGTCGAGGCCCATGCGTTCGGATCGATGGAACACCGGACCCGGGCTGGTGCATTTGACGGCGACGGCGATGGCCAGCATCACCGGCGCAGCGACCACGAGCGCGGTGAGCGCGAAGACCACGTCGAATGCGTTCTTGGTGAACTTCGCCGCCCCGTCGTACTGCGGCTTCTCGACGGTGATGAGCGGAATGTCCGCGGCGGGGCGCATCACGAGGCGCGAGCCCGAGATGTCCATGACGCCGGGTGCCACGACGAGGTCGATGTCGTGGGGTTCGAGCGCCCACAACAACTTGCGGATACCGACGGGCCCCAGATGTTCGGTGGCGGTGACTGCGACGGTGTCCGCGCCGCATGCGCGCACCGCATCGAGAACCGAGTCCTCGTTGCCGAGCAACGGGACCGATCGACCATGCACCGTCAGGAATTCAGGCGCACCGGCGGCGTCGGGGGCGCAGTAGCCGAGGACGCGATATCCCGACGTCCGATCGCGTTCCAGCGACCGGATCAAGCCGGTGGCGGCACTGGGAGACCCGACCACGAGAAGGGACGTCGTCGACATTCCCCGTGCACGCTCGTGCGCGAGCCGTTTACGCCACGCGCGACGCGTGACGAGGAGACCGGCGGTGCCCAGCGGGAACGCGATCGCGAGATAGCCCCGAGCGACGTCCATCTGAAACAACAGGCTTCCGATCGCGAGCAGCCCGAACAACCGGAACGACGTGGTCAGAACGAGCCGGTACTCGTCGGGGCCCGAACCCACGATGCGCGGAGACCTGCTGCGAAACGCTGCCAGGGCGATGAGCCACGCGACGATCAGGCCCACGGTGACGGGCAGATAGCCGGAGTCCGTGTCCGCGCCGAAGCGACCGAAGTGGGCGAAGGTCACGGACAGAACGACGACCAGCGTGTCACTGACGACCAGTCTGTGCGAGTAGCGCTTCTGCCACTCTGCGCGGGACTGGCCGCTGAGGCTTCCTGGAACCGACGGGGCTCGGAGCTCCCTGTCGATGCTGGTCAAGTGGTCGCCTTCCGTCGTGATCGTCCCTATGACCGGTCGACGCGTTCGTGGCCGGCCGGCGTGGGCGTGGGCCGCCCGACGCGACTTGATTTCCCGGCACAACGAGCAACGGACCGCCCCCGACGCGGCCGCTGCACCGCGTCGAGCGGTGCGATCGCCAGGCTAACAGAAAATCCTACTTCAGGTTTGTTTCTACGCATCCAATCCGGTTCTACAGCGGTTTCTCGACGCGATGGAGGACAACCGCTCCGGTCGAAGCGTCCGATTTCGTGCAAAACAGACCGTTCGACTATATTGTCGGGAGATAGCAAGCATCGGTACTGCGATCCGGGGTCGTCGCATGCCAACGGTCACCACACGGTTCGGTGCGGCTCGCTCCGCGCCTGGCGGTGGTGCCGGACGTACCGACGAAACCGACTCGATTCGCGTCGAGTCCGCGTGAAAGTAGCTCTGCATGAATCTGACACACCCGGAAGCCGATTCGAACGTGGCGGACGTCGAGAGCGCCGCTGCGTGCAGGCTGTGCGGCAACACCGAACTGCTCAGTGTTCTCGACCTCGGGGCAACCCCACCGTGCGAGAAGTTCCTCACCGCACACGAACTGGACGACCCGGAGCCCACGTATCCGCTGCACCTACGCCTGTGCGAGCGCTGCTTGCTTCTGCAGATTCCCGGCCTGATCACTCCCGAGGACACGTTCGTCGAGTACGCCTATTTCTCGTCGTACTCCACTAGTTGGGTCGAGCACACGCGCACGTTCGTCGCCGCTGCGACCGACCGCCTGGCTCTCGACGCGTCGTCGTTCGTCGTCGAGGTGGCCAGCAACGACGGTTATCTGCTTCAGCACGTCGTCGAGCGCGGTATCCCCTGCCTGGGCATCGAACCGTCCGTCAACGTCGGTCGTGCAGCAGTCGACCGAGGGGTACCGACGTTGACGGCCTTTCTCACCGAGGAGTCGGCGCAGCAGGTGCGCGACGAGCACGGGCCCGCCGATCTGGTGGTCGCCAACAACGTGTACGCGCACATCCCCGACCTTCTGGGCTTCACGCGGGCCTTGCGCACTCTGCTGGCCGACGACGGCACGGTCAGCATCGAGGTCCATCACGCGATGGAATTGGTGACGCACGCCCAGTTCGACACCATCTATCACGAACACTTCCAGTACTACACGGTGCTCGCCGCGCGAAATGCGTTGGCCACGGCCGATTTACAGCTCGTCGACGTCGAACGCCTCGGAACACACGGCGGTTCGATCCGGTTGTGGGCCAGACCGTCGGAAGCAGGTGCGACGCCGTCCGCCGCCGTCGAGGAGATCATCGCCGTCGAACGCGCTGCGGGCCTCCATGAACCGTCCGGATACCTCGATCTGCAGTCCCGTTCCGAAGCGGTCCGGCAGAACCTTCTCTCCTTCCTGCTGGACTGCAAGAAGGACGGGCTGTCCGTCGTCGGCTACGGCGCACCGGGCAAGGGCAACACCCTTCTCAACTTCTGCGGCATCCGCCCCGACCTGCTCGCCTACACGGTGGACCGAAACCCGTACAAGCACGGCAGGTTCACGCCCGGCACGCGCATCCCGATCCATCACCCCGACCGCATCGCGGTCGACCGGCCCGACGTGGTCCTCGTTCTGCCCTGGAATCTCGAAACCGAGATCAGCGCACAACTCGACTACGTGCGCGAGTGGGGTGGTCGGATCGTCTATCCACTGCCCACACTGCACGAATCCCGCACGTCCGCAACGAAGGAGGAGAACTGAGATGAAGGTCGTACTTTTCTGTGGCGGATACGGGATGCGTATGCGCAACGACGGTGGAGACACTCTGCCCAAGCCGATGCAGCTGGTCGGACCGCGCCCGCTGGTGTGGCACGTCATGCGGTACTACGCGCACTACGGACACAAGGAGTTCATCCTGTGCCTCGGGTACGGCGGCGAGCACATCAAGCAGTACTTCCTGAACTACAAGGAGACCGAGTCCAACGACTTCGTCATGCGCGGTGACACCGTCGAGCTCCTGGACTCCGACATCGCCGACTGGACCATCACGTTCGTCGACACCGGGCTCGAATCCCCCATCGGTGAGCGTCTGCGCCGCGTCCGCAAGTACGTCGGCGGTGACGAGTACTTCCTCGCCAACTACGCGGACACGCTGACCGACGCGCCGATCGACAAGATGATCGCGCGCACGGTCGATTCCGGTTCCGCCGCTTCGCTTCTCGCAGTGCCGCCGCAGTCGTCGTTCCACTGCATCGACGTCGCTCCGGGTGGCGCCGTCAAGCAGATCACGCCGGTGAGCGAATTCCCGATCTGGGAGAACGGCGGATACTTCACCCTGTCCCAGGAAGTGTTCGATCTGATTCCTCCGAACGGCGATCTCGTCGAGGATGCATGCGGCACGCTGGCAGGAGAGGGTCGACTTCTCGCCTACCAGCACAACGGTTTCTGGAAACCCGCCGACACGTTCAAGGAGCGCGCCGAGCTGGATGCGAACTACTACAAGGGTATTCGCCCATGGATGGTGTGGGAGAAAGATCCCGAGACCGAGTCCGCCCCGTTCGGACTGGTCGCCGTTCCGTGAAGTCCTTCGCCTCCGGCTCGATCCGCGAGATAGCGCTGCTCGCCGCGCACTGCGACGACATCGCCATCGGAGCGGGCGGCACCCTGCTGACGATCGCTCGGGCCAACCCCGGCCTCACGGTGCATGCGCTCGTCCTCACCGGCGGCGGTGGGGCACGCGAGGTCGAGGAGAAGACGGCGCTGGCTGCGTTTCTTCCCGGTGCCGACGTGCGGCTCACCGTCACCGACATTCCCGACGGCCGGTCCCCCGCGCACTGGGATGCCGCGAAGGACACGGTGGCGGCGTTCCGACGCACGTGCGAGCCGGACGTGGTGTTCGCACCCCAGAAGAACGACGCTCACCAGGATCATCGCCAGTTGGCGACGCTCGCGCCGACGGAGTTCCGCGATCACATGATCCTCGGCTACGAAATTCTCAAATGGGAATCCGATCTGCCGACTCCCTCTCTGTATCACCCGATCTCGGACGAGATCGCACGCGAGAAGGTCGAACTCCTGCACGCGTCGTACCCGTCGCAGACCGACAAGGACTGGTTCGACGCCGACGCCTTCCTCGGCCTGTGCCGCATACGCGGAGTGCAATGCAAGTCTCGCTACGCCGAAGCATTCGTCGTAGAGAAAACCGTCATCGATTTCGTAGGAGCTTGACTGATGCGAGTACTGGTCACCGGACATCAAGGCTACCTGGGCACGGTCATGGTTCCCGCGCTCGTCGAGGCCGGGCACACCGTCACCGGATTGGACTCGGGACTGTTCGCGGATTCGATTCTCGGACGGCCAGTTCAGGACCCGGAGACCCTCGCAGTCGACCTACGCGACGTGACGGCCGAGCAGTTGGCCGGAATCGACGCGGTCGTCCACCTCGCTGCGCTGTCGAACGACCCGCTCGGCGCCCTCGCTCCCGAGATCACCTACGACATCAACCATTTCGCCTCAGTCCGCCTTGCGCGTCTGGCGAAGGAAGCGGGTGTGTCCCGGTTCCTGTACGCGTCGACCTGCTCGGTCTACGGCTCCGCCGGCGAGGACCTGGTGTCGGAGAGCGCGCCCCTCAAGCCGCTGACCCCGTACGCCGAGAGCAAGGTGCGCGTCGAGGACGACGTCGCAGCCCTGGCAGACGACAGCTTCAGTCCCGTATTCCTCCGCAATGCAACGGCATTCGGGTTCTCGCCGCGACTGCGCGCCGACATCGTGCTCAACAACCTCGTGGGCCACGCTGTCCTGTCGGGCGAGGTCCTGGTGTTGTCCGACGGCACCCCGTGGCGTCCGCTCGTCCACGCCCAGGACATCGCGTCGGCATTCGTGGAGGCACTCGCCGCCCCGGTGGACCGCATCCACACCCGCGCCTTCAACGTCGGCATCGAGTCGAACAACGTGACCGTCGCCGACATCGCGGACGCCGTCGTGCGTACCGTTCCGGGTTCCACGCTGAACATCACGGGTGAGCACGGAGCCGATCCACGGTCGTACCGCGTCGACTTCTCCGCGATTCGCGAGGCGCTTCCCGGATACCAGGCGCGGTGGAGTGTGCTCGACGGGGCGGAGGAGCTCTACCGCGAGTACACCGCCGCCGGTCTCACACGCGAGAACTTCGACAACCAGTTCACCCGCCTGAAGAAGCTGAAGGCCCTGCAGGATGCCGGTCGTATCGACGAATCGATGCGATTCGTTCGAGCGAAAGTCTGACCGGCCGTGCCCCCTTCGCTTCGGTCAGAGCCGTTCGATTGCATCCTTCCACGTGCCTGCGGTGCGGTCACGGTCGCTGACGGCCGTCGGTTCGAGCGGCCACTCGATGGCCAGGGTGGCGTCGTCGTACGCGACACCGATGTCCTCGCTCGGGTCGTGCGGTCGGTCGATGCGATAGCAGACGTCCGCCGTCTCGGTGAGCGCCTGGAAGCCGTGCAGCAGGCCAGGAGGAATGTACAGGTGCGCGTGAGTGTCGTCGTCCAGACGGAACGTACGCACCTCACCGAAGGTGGGGGAACCGGGCCTGGCGTCGACGATCACGTCGAGCACCGCGCCGTGCGCGCATCGAACGAGCTTCGCCTCACCTCGGCCGAGTCGTCCGTGCATCCCTCGGATCGTTCCCCGCACGGAACGCGACTGGGAGTCCTGCGTGAAACTCGTCGACGATACTTCGGTGCCGGCAACGTGCGCGTCGAAGATCTCGGTGTCGAAAGTCCTTGTGAAGAAACCGCGTTGGTCTCGGAACGGTTGGGGGACGAACAGCAGAACGCCCTCGATGTCACTGGAGTCGACTCGCATGCGTCGATCATGAACGATTTCGCGCGCCGAGTCACGTCGATGGCGAGAATTCGATGACCGGCCGTCGCTGCCGCGGGTGCGGTTCCGATCAGCTCGATATCGTCCTGGACCTGCACTCCGTGCCCGCCGCGGACCAGTTTCCCCAAAATGCGAGCGCCGGTTCCGACGACGCGCGCCACCCGCTCGCAATGGTGTTGTGCGGCAGGTGCGCACTGGCCCAGTTGGCCGACGACGACACCGTCGCCGACGAACCACGCGGGATCGAACCCCAGGCTCTGACGGATCAGGCCGCGGAGGCCGTTGCAGTGGTTGCCGGTTCGGGATGGCTGCGCGGCAGTACCGTTCGCGAGTTCGGCAGCCCGCACGGCGGAACGTGGCTCCCTCTGTTGTCGGACCGCGGCGTCGACGAGGTGGCGCCCGGGCAACGGGCGGACGTCGTGCTCGATTGCTTCGGCATCATGCACGAACCCGACCAGGCCGACGCGTTCGCCGTGCGCGCAGCGTCTTTGGCCGAGGACGGAGTGCTGCTGATCCAGTTCCACACGCTGTCTGCGATCGTGCGAGAAGGGCAATGGAACGCGTTGCGCCACGGACACTTCGCGTACTACTCGCTGACGTCGCTGACGCACCTGCTCGCGGGCGTCGGCCTCGTCGCGAGGTCCGCGTGGACGTTCGAGCTGTACGGCGGCACCATCCTGCTGGCAGCCACCCGAACCGGCGTTCCCGACGCGTCGGTCCGCGAGATTCTGGATGTTGAGCGTGCAGCGGGTATCGACGACGCGGAAACCGTCGGCGCGCTGCACAGTGCCGCGGAGACAGACCGGACGATGCTGCACGATTCGCTCGTCGAGCTGAAGAGTGCGGGCAAGGTCGTGTTCGCGTACGGTGCCGCATCCCGCGCGGTCGCGCTGTTCGCGATGGCAGGGTTGACGCGGTCGCTGCTTGCCGGCGTCGCCGACGCGTCCCCGTCGAAGCAGGGCCGACGCATGCCCGGCACCGACATTCCGATCATCTCTCCCGCGGAACTGGTTGCGGCACAGCCCGACGTCGTGTTGCTGACGCTGCCCGACCTGCTCGGCGAACTCGACGCGTCGATTCCCGAGCTGCGCGGGCGATGGTGGCTGCACGGCACCGACATACGGGAGGGCACTCGATGAACGTCAGCGAATCGCCGTCATTGCACAGTCATCGCGGATTCGCGGAATCGATTGCGGCTCAGTCGCGTCTGCACGACGTCATCCCCGGCGGCGCGCACACGTATGCACGCGGCGCCGACCAGTACCCCGACGACATGGCCCCGGTTCTCGAATCGGGATCGGCTGCACACGTGTGGGATCTCGACGGCAACTGCTACGTCGAATACGGCATGGGTCTTCGCTCGGTCACCCTGGGGCACGCGTACCCGCCCGTCGTCGACGCCGTCACCGAGGCCGCGCGCCGGGGCCACAACTTCAGCAGGCCCACGGTGCTGGAAGCCGAGGTGGCCGAGTCGTTCCTGGATCTGGTGCCGACTGCAGAGATGGTCAAGTTCGGCAAGAACGGATCCGACGCGACCTCGGCCGGCGTCAAACTTGCTCGCGCGCACACCGGCAGGGACTTCGTCGCGGTGTGCCGTCAGCCGTTCTTCTCCACCGACGACTGGTTCATCGGTACGACCGAGATGAATGCAGGCATCCCGTCGGCGTATCGCGATCTGACGCTGCCGTTCTCGTACAACGACCTCGATTCGCTGCGTGCGCTCTTCGACGCACATCCGGGACGGATCGCGTGCGTGGTCATGGAGGCCGCGACGGGTACCGCAGAACCCGAACCGGGTTTCCTCGAGGGCGTCCGTGCACTGTGCGACGACGAAGGCGCACTGCTGCTGTTCGACGAGATCATCACCGGGTTCCGCTGGGCCACCGGCGGCGCCCAGTCGGTGTACGGCGTCACGCCGGATCTGTCGTCGTGGGGGAAGGCGATGGGCAACGGGTTCGCCGTGTCCGCCCTGGCAGGCAAGCGAGAGTACATGGAGCGCGGCGGTTTACGCACCGACCTGCCGCGTGCGTTCCTGATGTCGACGACGTACGGACCCGAGACAACGTCACTCGCCGCGATGAAGGCGGTGTTCCAGACCTATCGCGAGCAGGACCCCGTGGCCGTGATGGAGGCGAGGGGCACCGCACTCGCCGACGGCGTCAACGACGCTGCCGGCCGTGCCGGACTGTCGGACTACCTGCAGGTCATCGGACGGCCGTCGTGCGAGGTGTTTGTCACCCGCGACGCCGATGGTGTTCCGTCGCAGGCATATCGGACCCTGTTCCTCCAGGAATTGTTGACGTGTGGCGTTCTCGGACAGTCGTTCGTGATCTCGGCGGCGCACACCGAGGCCGACGTCGACCACACGATCGCGGCATGCGAGGCCGCAATGGTCGCCTACAGCAAAGCAATCGAGGCCGGTACCACCGACGGTCTGCTCATCGGACGGCCTGTGGCTCCGGCTCTTCGGTCGCTGGCCGATCCGCGTCGGGCGTGGTGATCGGACCGAAAGCCTCGTTGCGGTCCTCGGCGCGGACGATGTGGAACGCCGAGCCCGCGAGCGCCAGGAAGATCCACATGAGCAGCCAGATCTGGGCGAATCCGGAGATGTCGAGGATGATCGCGATCACGGCGACGGCAGCGATGGCGGCCGCGATGCCCCGGGTCAGCTCGAACATGCCTGCGTCGGCGCGATTCCCGGATCGTGCGGCTCGCTGCGAGAACCGTCGTGACGCGACAAGTGCGGCGCCGAATCCAGCTCCGAGCAACAGAACGAACGCGAGCACGCCGATCACGCCGGCCTCCATGAGCCTGCCGAGATACTGGTTGTCCAGGACGGGATAGCCGCGCGCGGAGTACGTCGCGGTGCCTTCCCCGAACCACAGGTGGTCGGAGAAGTGCTCGAGCACGTAGGCGCGGCCGCGGTCACGAGACTGCAGTGAGGAGTCGGTACCGCTCGTCGCGAAGATCTGCACGAACGCGTTGAGCAGCTTCGAGTCGGTCACGTAGGCGACGACCAACGGGACGCCGACGATGCCGACGAGCGCCAGTACGCGTCGCACCGGCCATGTCCACGCCATGAACAGCACCGCCACACCGAGGCCGACGACGGCCGAGCGAGACAACGTCAACGCTGCCCCACCGACGAGGACGACCGCGAGTGCCGCCCAGTGCCACGACCGACGTCCTTGCGCGCGTGCGGAATACACGACACCCAGCGCGATCGGTACGAGTACCGTCAGAATCGCGCTGAGTTCCAGCGGGTGACCGGCGCTTCCTTGCGGACGAGCGAAGCCTTCCCGCATGAGCGCTTCGCTGAGGACCGAGCCGTGGTCTTTCAGCAGCGGCGGCTTCAGCATCGCCGCGAGGTCCATTCCGGTGCCGTACTGGATGATTCCGAACGTCGCGCTGATCGCGCCGCCGATGACCAGACCCTTCGCGACCCATTCCAGGGCCTCGCGTGTCCGGATGACCGTGACGATGAAGAAGAACACGCTGACGAGCGCGAACTCGGTGATCAAGTTGGTCTGCGAACTCGCCAGCACCGCAGGCTCCGTCGGCTTCGAGGCGAGCGACGCGAACGACAGGAGGCTGGCCACGGCGTACAGAACGACTGCAGCGGAAAGGATTCCGAGCTCGGCCCGCGACCGCTGGCCGACGATACGCGTCAGCACCCACAGGAGGCCGCACCCGAAGAAGACCAGCGACGCCGGGCTGAAGCCGAGGGCGCCGGGAACGGTGAACGACTGCCGCATACCGAGCAGCAGCACCGAACCCATGACGACGACGGCAGCGCCGATCGGTATCGCGTGCGCACCGAACCGGATCTGCCGTCCCGGAAGGTCGACGGTCACCGCCGCGGACCGCCTCCGCTGATCGACGACCGCGGGTAGTCGTGATGACCCGACCGAATCGGCACGTGCACACGCTCCTCGACACCGTAGTAGTCGTCGATCTCGTGCTCGATCTCACGAACCGGTGTCGTCGTGCGCGCCGGAAAACCATCGGTCGAGTCCGTCTGCCGCTGTTCGCCGACCCTCGGATCTCGGGGAGTCGACACGTTGAACGGATCGAAATCTTGGTAGCTCGACGAGTCCGGCGGCTTCGGCGCGGCCGTCGAATGAACACGTCCGGGAGGCCTGACCGACACACGGTCTCGCTGAGGCTTGGCGTCGTCGGACGTCGACTCGGTCTTCCTCGGTTCGTTCTTGGCCGGCTCGGCGGCCGTGGCACTACCGAACGCCGACCAGGCATCGACCTGAGCGGGGAACGCCGCGGTGTCCGCGTCGTCGGCCTCGGTTTCACGCGACTCGGCGACGACCGAGACCGTCGGTTCGTCGACTTCGGACGCGTCGTCGATCGATTCGGATCGAACCGGCTGGGCCGGAGCGGGTTCCGCGACACGCCGAGGGTTGTGAGCCGTCACAGACTTCGATGCGCTGACGACCGTTGCGCGACGCGCAGGTGTCTCGGGCGCCGTCGCCTCGGGGATCGTCTCGTCGGCCACCGGAACCGCGGACTGCGCCTCGCGTTTCGGCTTGCGGCGGTCGAGGATCGTGCCGACGGTGACGATGCCGAGCAGTCCGACGACGAGCACCGCCAACGCGTACGAGCCCGCGGCCTTGAGGGGACTGGCCGCGACGAGTGCTCCCGGCTCGGGCATGACGGCGGCCGTGATGGACGCTTCGGTATTGGGTCGCACACCCGTCTGTACCTGCAGTTGCGCGAGCGCAGTGGACGAATAGTCGAGCAACGCCTGGGCGCCCGCCTGCGCCGCTTCCGGGGTGGGTCCGCTGGTGGTGATCATCAGCTGAGGCGACAGACGCAGCGCGGAAGCGGTGTCTCCGAGCGTCGACGTGACGGTGTATTCGACGGAGGCGCCGGCCTCTTCGACGAGCGCCACCGCGGCGGGCGACTGCAGCAACGTGGCCGCGACGGCCGCGAGCTGCCCCATGTTGTCGTTCAGGTTGACGAAGGGGTTCAGCTTGGCGTCGATATCGCCTGCTCCGGGCGGATAGACCACCGCCACCGCCGAGGACTCGTACGTGTCGGTCGACGACATGACTCCGTACGTGCCGGCCGCGACGGCACACAGCAGTACGACGAGACATGCCACTTTGCGGCGGAGCGTGGCTCTCACCAATTCGTCGACGTTCACATCTCTGCTTTCGATCGTGATTGTGGAATGTTACAGCTCCATTGATACCAGTCCGAGACGGTATTTGCCTCTCAAACCGGATATGCAGTAGTGCGACTGGTCTGTATCCTGTGTGTATGACCGTTAACCACGCCCAAAACATACCTTTGGTCGGGTATCAACAGTCGGGGATCCGTTCACACGCCGCGCACACGGGAGAGATCGATCGAAAAGCACTGACTCGCAGGTTCGGTACCAGCACTTTCAGCCTTCGCGTCCCTCGGTTCGGAGACTTCGAACGGTGGCGCGCGACGCGCATCGACCACTCCCGTTTCCTGGCCCCGGCTTTCGGTGAGGCCGGTCGCACCTGGGCCGAGTTGAACACACCGGCCGCCTGGATCGAGAAGTACGTGACCGACCGTCGGTTGTCACGACGAGGACTTTCTTTTCCCCACCTCTTGTTCGAATCGTCACACACCGACGCCGCCGGTCCGCGGGTTGCCGGTGAGGTGAACATCTCCCGCGTCGACGGCCTGTCGCAGGCCGGAGAACTGAGTGTGTGGTGCACGCCCAGTGTCCATCAGTCCGAAGTCACGGGCTGGGCAGGACACGTCGTCGTACTGGAGGCCTTCACTCGCGCGAATCCGTTGCGCTGGGTCATTGCCCCCGTCGCTGTCGACAACCCCCGTCCGGCAAAGGGTTTGGGCCTGGCCGGATTCGAGAAGACCGCCAGGCTGCGACGGCAACGGAACTACGACGGCAGCCCCACCGACCACAACCTGTGGGTGTGCGAGAACACCTCGCGTAACCGGATCCGCCTCCAAGAACTGATGGAGAACGCATGAGCATCGACAGATACGACGACGACCGCAACGGATCCACGGTCCGCCTGGTGGCGGGCGGCACCCCGGTGGAGTTGTGCACGTTCGACGAGGTCGTCGAGGCGGTGACCCGTCGTTTGGCGGACCCCGGCCACATCCCACTCGCCCTGGGGTCGGTCAACCTCGATCACATTCACCACTTTCGCCCGATGCCCCACTCGGTCGACCACATCGACACCGAGCGCGACGACCTGGCATGGGCGTTCCTCGCCGACGGCGCGCCGATCGTCAATCAAGCGGAGAAGTTGACCGGACGCTCGTGGTCGCGGGTGACCGGATCCGACCTGCTGCCCGCCATCGTCGACATGGCGTCGGCCGAGGGTCGTACCGTCGGCATCCTGGGCGGTACCTCCCGCATGCACGAGCGTCTGCGGTTCGTGTTGCGCCGCAGCCACCCCGATCTGAACGTCGCCGGCTTCTGGTCGCCGTCGGCGGGAGAACTCGCCGATCCGGCACAGTCGTCGCGTATCGCCGCGCAGATCTCGGCTGCCGGCGTCGACATTCTGGTCGTCGGGCTCGGCAAGCCACGCCAGGAGCAGTGGATCGACACGTACGGTCTCGCAACGGGAGCCCGGCTGCTTCTCGCGTTCGGAGCTGCAGCCGACTTCCTCGCCGGCGAGTCACAGCGCGCACCTCGGTTCTTCCAGGAGAACGGTCTCGAATGGTTCTACCGGCTGGTCACCGAGCCGAGACGTCTGTCACGTCGCTATCTTCTCGAGGGCCCGCGTGCTTTGATGCAGCTTCGACACGCACACATCGAGGTAGTCGACGACTCGCCCCTCTTCCGCCGGGCCGACGTCGCTACACCGACCGAACGATCTGCGCTAGGTGGTATGCCATGACGCTCGACGTGAACTGCGAACGCACCCGGGCCGCCGCGGCATGACCCATCGCCGCGGCCCGATCCGGGTCGGCGAGCAGTCGAGCGATGGCATCGGCCAGAGCATCGACGTCGCCACCCGGGACGAGCACGCCGGTCACGCCGTCCTCGACGTAATCGCTCATCCCGGGATTGTCGGTGACGACGACCGGCCGTCCACTCGCCATCGCTTCGAGCACCACCGTCAGCCCCGACCCGGAGATGGTCGGTCGGAGCGCGAGCGCGACGACGCTCGCGCGCTGGTACAGATTTCGCATCCGGCCGTCGAGGCGTTCGGTGTGCACGGTGCCGAGGTGCTCCGGCACGTCGACGGGCAGCCCGGTGGCCAGTTCGAGGAACGCCTCGGGCACCGAACGCCGGACGGTGGCTACCGCGTCGACGAGCAGGGCGTGATCACGGAAACGGTCCTCGCCTGCACTCATGATGCGTCCGGGCACAGGTGGTTCGGTCTGGACACCGTAGAAATCGGCATCGATTCCGAGAGGCACGAAGTGAAGTCTTTCTTTCTCGACGCCCCATTCGTGGTGCAGCGTGTCGAGAACGGGACGGCTCTGCGACCACAACGCCGGAGTCTTCGCGAGGGCGTGCGCGAACAGTCCGTTCCACTTCGGGTACGGCGCGGATCTGTGTGTGATCCAACCGATGCCGGACACGACGGGCGCGTATCTGCGCGACGTCTCGGCGAGCAGCGCCGCCGGAATGCCGGTGCGCTCGTCGTAACACAGCACGGCGTCGGTCTTGTTTCTCGTGTAGTTCTTGCGCTCCCCCAGCGCTTCGACGAGCTCGAGCCCGTCCACTCGATATCTCACGGACGCACCGACTCTGGATCGCGCGCGTCCGAGTTCCGCAGTGCCGAACGTGGTCTCGATACCGTTCTCGGCCAGTTTGTGCAGACCGTACGGGGTTGCGTCCGGAACTTCCCCCGCGTCGTAACGACGACGCCATTGCGTAGCCGACAGCATCCCCGCCAGCGGAACATGAGCCCGCATGCTCGAAACGTCCTCTCCCCGAAAGTGGACTCGATCGACCATCCCGCCACAGTAGTCTCTGCGTTCGATTGCGGTGCGGCGCGATCGGTTCTGAAACGGGTGACGGCATGAAACTCGCCTATCACCTTCCGGAGGCCACGGCGCACCGTGACCCGTCGAAGCGTGCGCAGGAAATGGCCGCACGAGAGGCATTCTGGCAGTTTCCGGAGCAATCCACCATACGATTCGACCGAATAGTCGACACTGCTCCCGCTCCGCAGCCGAGTCCGCCCGAGAGCAGCGACGACGAGGTGTCGACCGGAAAGATCGCGCAGGCCTTCGGAACACAGCTGATCTTCCGTGTCGTCGGAATGATCGCTTCGGTCTTCACCGTCGCCATCACGACCCGCCATCTCGGCCCGACGTCGTACGGCCACTTGACGACGGCCATCGTGTTCGTCGGTCTGTGGACGAGTTTCACCGAACTCGGAATCGGCTCGGTGATCGTGCGACGCGTGACGTCCGGCAAAGGTGACCTGCAACGACTGATACGCATCAACACCGGTCTGTCGTTGGTGTACTGCGTCCCACTGTCATTGATCACCATGGCGTCGGGTCTGTTGATCTACCAGGGCGACGCCGAAGTACGCGCGATGCTGATCATCATGTCGACGACGCTGACGGTGTCGACCGTATTGACCTGCGTCCAACCGATTTTCGTCACGAAGGTGAACTTCACCGCGGTGGCGGTGTCGGACCTCGTGGGACGTATCGCATCGCTGGCCGCGACGCTCGTGATGATCCAGATCGATGCTCCCCTGGTGTGGTTCGCGTCCGCGCAGGTGGTTCCTCTCGTCGTGCAACTCGTCGTCCAGTTCTGGGCCGCGGGCAAGATGATTCCGTTCTGGCCGATCTTCTCGTGGCGGGAGAGTCTCGGTCTCGTCGTCGAAAGCCTCCCGCAGACGGGTGTCCTGATCATCGGCGTGCTGTACTGGCGCACCGACGCGGTCCTGCTCAGTCTGTTGAGCACCCCTGCCCAGGTCGGTGTCTACGGCCTCGCGTACACGGTCGCCTTCACGACGTCGGTCATCTCGCAATTCTTCCTGTCGTCGACGCTGTCGTCGATGACACGAAAGTTCGCCGTCGACAAGAAGGGCTTCGCCGATTTCGTCGAGCGCAGCGTCGAAACCCTGTCGCTCGTGGCACTTCCGATCGGTCTGGTCGGAATCATGCTGGCGGGCCCGATCGTCGCGACCATGGGGTCGGACGAATTCGTGTCCGACGGACGGCCGACCCTGGCTCTGCTCTTCTGCGCGGTAGCGGTCACCTTCATGAACGGCGTCCTCAGTCAGGCGTTGTTCGCGGCGCACGATCAGGTGTTCCTGTTGCGGCTCAACGTCGTCAACCTGGTCGTCAACATCGGTCTGAACATCGCGCTCATTCCGACGTTCGGTGCCATCGGCGCCAGCGCCGCGCTGTTGTTCGCCGAACTCAGCGGCCTCGTCGTCGTGACCTGGCGACTGCATCGCAAGAGCCCGTACCGGACGCCGGTCAAGTACATGGCCAAGGTGCTTCTACCCCTGACCGTCACGGGCGTCGCCGTCTACTTCGTGCAGGACCTTCCGCTCGTGATCTCCGGAGTCGTGGCCGTGGTCGTCTACGCGGCGGCGAACTTGATCTTCGGGCCTGCCAAGATCGGGAATCTGAAGACCCTGCTGGACACCGAAGGTGATCCGGAGGACGAACCCATCGACGTTCCCACAGCGACCGACCGAGGAAGGACCACGCCGTGACCCGGCCCAGCAACGACGAGCGCTCGGTGAGCGTCCTGATCGTCGCCTACCGTAGCCCCGAGCAACTCCGGACGTGCCTCGACTCTCTCGACAAGCACATGCCGTCCGATTCCGTTCTGGTGTGGGACAACTCCGGCCCGGACTACCCGGGCATGGACGACGTCCGACGCAGCCACCCGACGTCGCGTTGGTTCGGCGACGGCACCAACAAGGGCTTCGCGGCAGCGGTCAACGCACTCGCCGCAGAAGCTCCGAACGACCATCTGCTGCTGCTGAATCCGGACGCCGAGGTTCTCGCACCGCTCGACCGCACCCTGGCCGCACTGCACCGCGACGGAGTGGCCGCGGCCGCGCCCATGGTCGTCCCCAACGGGGAGAGGTTCCACTCCGAACGCACCGGCCGTCATCGTAGTTGGGATGTCGCGCACCGCGATTCCGGTGTCGTACGGTCTCTCGTGTCCAAGGCCGGCTACGCCGAAAGGCTCCGGGGCACACCGCTGTCGGACCTGTACGCGTCGGCACCGGGCGACGTGGACGGCTACCTGACGGGTGCGTGCCTCGCCATCGATCGCGACGCGTGGGACTCCGTCGGCGGTTTCGACGAGGAATTCTTCCTGTACGGCGAGGAGTTCGACTGGCAGCAACGCGCTCGGGCCGCGGGGTGGACGATTCGGCTCGTCGACGAGACCGCGATCGCGCACTCGGGCGCAGGCACGGTCGCCGGCGACGAGCAGGGCACGTCACGATCGGCTGAGCTGTTGCGCGCCAACGTCGCTCTCGGCCTCGAGCACCGACGCGGGGTTCATAGCGCGGACATCTATCTCGCCGGCACCTCCCTGCTCGACCGCGTGCAGCGTTCGCGTCGAGCAGCCAGGAAACGTACCCGTGCGCTCGCTCGGCCCTCCATCGTGTTCACGATCAATCGGCTCGTCTACGGCGGCGCCGAACGCCATCACGTACTGCTGGCGACCGAGCTGCACCGACGGGGATACGACGTCACGATCGCCGCGATGCAGCGGTTCGGACCCCTCGTGGCCGAGATTCCGCACACGGTGCGGGTGGTGCGCCAACCCTGGTGGGCACCGATGATCGACACGGCGAGCAGGGATGCGATCGTCGTCAGTGGTGACACCAACACCGAGGTCGGGTTCGCGAGCCTGTGGCGCGCGGCGGGCAGACATCGAAAGTGGTTGGCGGCGGCACACATTCCGCCGGAACTGGGTGGCCCCACGTACTCGACTCCGCTGGCACGTGCGATGACGCGCGCCGACGGCTTCGTCGCATTGTCGAGAGGGCACTGGGATCAGGCCACCGCACACCAGGATCTCGGCGACCGCGTGTTCGTCGCACCCAACGGCGTGGTCTCCGATCGGTCTCTTCCCGCCGAGGAACCGCGACGCCCGATCGCCGACGTCCCGCACCTCGTCTTGCTCTCGCGCATTCTCGAACACAAGAATCCTCACCTGCTCGTCGAGGCGCTCGACGGGTTGCGTCATCTGCCGTGGGAACTGTCGATCTACGGCGACGGACCGGATCGCGAGCGGCTCGAAGCACTCACCCCGGCGGATCTGGGCGATCGAATTCGGTGGCGCGGTTGGTCTCCCGGGCCACAGCATGCGCTCGCCGACGCCGATCTTCTGTGTGTCCCCAGTCGGTCGGAGGCGTTTCCGATGGTGATCCTGGAGGCGATGGCGCGTCGCATCCCGGTCGTCGCGTCGTCGGTGTGCGCGGTTCCCGACATGCTCGATCACGGCAAGGCAGGCCGCCTCGTCGAACCGATCACCGTCGACGCGTGGCGTCGGACTCTGGCGGACCTACTCGGCGACACGTCGACGTGGCCTGCACTCGGTCTCGCCGGGTACGACCGTATGAGATCGGAGTACACGATTGAATCGATGGCCGACGCCTACGAGGAAGCGTTCGACGCCGTGCTGTCGGAGGGTTCTCGATGAAGGTACTGTGGCTGTCCCCGTGGATGCGGCCGCTGGCCCGTATACACGTGGAAGCGTTGCGCGCCCAGGGCGACGACGTCATGCTGGTCACCACCGACCAACACCCGGAGTCCGACGCGGCCCGCCCGTACGAGATCGTGCTCGACGCGCGTGTCAAACAGCCGTCGAGTTGGGCGCCGTTCCTGCGTGCCCTGCAGGCCGCGCGCGCATTCGCACCCGACGTCGTCGTCACCGAGCTCGTGCGTGATCCGCGCTGGACGGCGTTCGGCGCTCTCGCCCCTCGCGTGCAGTTGATCCACGACGACCGACCGCACGATGCGTCCGAGAATCGACCGGCCTGGGAGCGTGCGATCTTCGACCGGTGGGGCGGACGCTCCGCTGCGACGATAGCGTTCAGCGACTACGTTGCCGACGCGGTACGCCACGGGCGGGTTCCGGGCGCAGGCACACCGGTCCATGTCATCCCGTTGACGAGCGACGTCGAAGACACACGCGTCTCGACGGTCGTTCCCGCGGATGCGCGTCGGGACGTCGTTCTGCTGGGACGCATCAACTCGTACAAGAACATCGAGGTCGTGCTCGAGGCGTGGCGACGCCATGTCGGTGGACCGGGCTGGCGTGGAGACGATCTCGTCGTCATCGGCAAAGGCGAGACCGGGGTCCCGCTGCCCCCGCACACGATTCACCGCAACGAACCGTTCCGGTACGACGACGAACTCGGCGCGATCTCGCGCGCGAAAGCATCTCTCGTGCACTACCGTCGGGCGTCGCAGAGCGGTGTTCAGGTGTTGTGCATGCAGCTCGGTGTCGCGACGATCGTCAGCGACCAGGGCGCGCTACCCGAGTTCCAGACTCCGGGCGAACCGGTGATAGGAATCGACGACGTGGACGCGCTCGTCGACGAACTCGATCGAGTTGCAGACTCCGACACTGCCTTTCGATCCGGATCCGCTGCGCGGAAGCACTACGACACGCAGTTCTCCTCCGCCGTCGCCGGTACGCGTCTACATGCGCTGCTCGCGGCGACGGCAGGTGTCGCGCCAGATCTCGTCCAGCCGCGCGTACCAGGCGTCGACGTCGAACTCTGACGCGGTGGCCCGCGCCCCGGCGGCGATGCGGCGTCGCGCATCACCGTCCTCGACGACGCGTCGGATCGACTTCGACAGTGCGGGAACGTCTCCTGGGGTCACGACGAGCGCGTCGACGTCGTCCGTGACCACTTCGCCGACGCTACCCGCCGGGGTGCACACCGGAGCCAGGCCGTGCGACATCGCCTCGAGCAGCGCCATCGGCAGGCCTTCGCTGTAGCTCGGCAACGCGAACACGTGCGATCGCGACAGGATGTCGGAGCACTGCTCGGGCGACATCCATCCCGCGACGG
Source organism: Rhodococcus sp. B10 (assembly GCF_011770055.1). Taxonomy (NCBI): domain Bacteria; kingdom Bacillati; phylum Actinomycetota; class Actinomycetes; order Mycobacteriales; family Nocardiaceae; genus Rhodococcus; species Rhodococcus sp. B10. The sequence goes on from NZ_JAAFYV010000004.1 coordinate 116,776, forward strand.
TCACCACGTCGCCGATTCCGTGACGACGCACGGCTTCTCGTACCTCGTCGACGTCACCGTCGCCGCACATCGTCACCGACGTGCGTCGTCGAACGTCCTCGGGTAGCGACGCCACCGCGTCGACCAGGTCGAACGATCCCTTGCGCTGCCCGAGCCTTCCCAGCGTCACGATGCGTACGGTGTCCGTATCGGTCTGCGAGGCAACCACTTCCGGTAGCCGAACCGGATTGTGCAGTACCGTCACCGCACGACGGTCCAGCTCCATGCGCTCCGCGTATTCGTCGGCGAGAGCGCTACCGAGTACCAGCCACCGGTCCGCGGTCAACGCGCGTCGAACGAAAGATCGCCCCGCCGAGGGCAATCCGTCGAACCACCCGGCGAAATCGTAGCTGTGTGCATGCACGACGACGGGAACGCCGACGCGTCGAGCCACCGCCATGGGCAAGCATTTACGAAGAACGCTGCCGCCGTGGGCGAGATGGACGTGCACCACGTCGGTACGACGACGCGCGATCGTCCACGACGCGCGCAGCATGCCGGTCACACCGACCCACAGTTTGCGAGCTCGGGTGGAATCGACGTAGGTGGCGATGCTGATCGTCCGGACGTCCGCGGACGGATTGGCCAGCATCAGCGACACGACGGTCGCCATCCCTCCACGGCTGGTCGGTGACGATGCAGCAGGCCCGATGACCAGCACACGAAGCGATTTCTGCACTGTTATAGTCTAACTGGTCTTTTCCTGTCCTCCAGCTCGAGAGTCGGTTCATGCCCCCATCCGCCAAGGGATCCCTCGAGCTCGGGTTCGGCTTGCTCCAGATCGGTGTTCGTCTCGCGAAAACCCGGATCAGGCAGGCCCGTCGCCCGTCCGTGCACTTCGGCGCCGTGGAGGCGGAAGCCGTCACGACGGCAGGCGTGCTCGAGCTGGTGCGGACACCGCCCGAGCGTCAGGCGGCCGGTCGTGGTCACATCGGCCCGCACTACCGATATTCCGTCGAGGTGGACACCGTTCCGGTCGGGTTCGTCATCGCTCTTCTCGATCACGGCACTGCGTCGGCCACCATCGTGTCGACCATCGACACAGACGATTACGACGTCGTGGCACCGGAAGCGGTTGGCTCGCTTGTCGACTCCATTCGGCACTCCGACCCATGGCTGCGACGGGCGTCGATCGCAGTCCACCCGGACGACATCGGCTTGTCGCGCGCACTTCGTCTACGGGGATTCGCCTGCGAGGGAAGCGTTCCCGGTTACGTGGACGACGCCATGGGCACTCGTCGACACCTGTGGACCGCAATGCTCGACTGACGCGCGGTCACGGAATCTCGAACGTCACCAGCCCGTAGCCGCCGTCCATTCCATGTCCGTTCTGGGCCAGGCTCATCGGTTCGTAGTTCACGGTCGACGTCGCACCTGCCTTGTGCTCGTTCCACACCACCGCTGCAGACACCGTGTAGAAACCCGACGACAGACCCGAGACGTCGAATTCGACGTTCTCCTGCGCGGTGGTCGGAGCCGGAACACCACCGGTGTCGGACGACGATTGCGGTGAGGTCATGGTCCGCAGGTCGATCGCCGACGGAACGGTCTGCACGACAGCTCCGCTCGGGTCGAGCAGCCGGTACTCCACGGTCCAGTTCTCGTGGACTGCCGCGGTGCCCTTGTTGGTCCACCGGACCGTGCCCGACACCGTTCCGTCCCTGTCGGGAACACCTGCGGTGGCGTCGGCGACGTAGCGGTACCCCGACACGACGTTCGCCCTCGACCACAGCGAATAGAGATCCCGGCTCATGGTGTCGCCGTTGAACTGGTCGGGGAATCCGCTGCTCGCCGTCATGGAGACGTGGTGGTCGATGACGTCGGAGAGCGCACGCTCGTAATACTCGGTCGACGTCATGTCGTCGGGCTTCTGACACCATTCCGTCAGCACGGGCGCCGTCGAATAGCGTTCGAGCAGAACGTCGACGATCGGATCCGAGCGTTCGACGTACTTCGAGTACTGGTTCTCGGCCCAGGTCGGTACCGGCGAGAAGACGCCGAGGCAGTCCGAGCGAAGGCCGACGGGTTTGACGGTGCCCGCGAGCTCTGCACTGTCCCTGAGCAACTGCTTGACGATCTCCGGATTACCTGTGGCCGTGACCATCTGGGTGTTCCTGAACGCACGAAGATTGGCGTCGACCAACCGGATCACCGTGGCTTTGGTGATGTACTGATCTCGGTACTGACTGTAGTAACCGAGTTCCGCTTCACTCGATTGCTCGTCGGGCGCGGGCATTCCGAGCTGGTCACGCATGAACGCGACGTGATTCTCGCTGAAGTCGCCGTAGCCGGACATCTCGAAGATCGACAGTCGTTCGTCTCGGTCGTACTTACGCCCGAGAGCAGCCAGGAGCGCCTCGAAGTTCCCGACGTAGTTGTTGTCGTTCCAGTTCGGGATGACCTGCTGCACGCCGTCGTACTCGTAGGTGGCCGTCGCACCGGGCACGGTCTTGAGCCAGTCGGGTACACCGATGTTGACGTTGCCCTCCGGGGACGTCTCGCAGCACGAGTCGTACGACGACACCCGCAGGCCGACGCGCATTCCCTGCGCCGCGTACGTCTCCAACGCCTCGTCGATCGCCGAGAAATCGTACTTCGCCGATTCCGGCGCATCGGGGGGCAGCGTTCGAGGGTCGACGGGCTGGAGCGAACGCCAATCGACTCGGATGGCAGCATCTTTCGAACCCGGCCAGTCCGGATAGTGTTGCTGGCCGACGTTCGACTGCGGGAACAACCCGGTCCCGATGTTGTCGAATTGGCCGCGCATCGGGTTGACGACGTCGGGGCCGTCCATCTCACGGAACACGGGATGGTCGGTCACGGGTTCGTGCGCGACCGTCCCGACCAGGGCAGTGGCCACCGCGAGTACCGGCGCGAGAATCAGCCATCGACCGCGCATTCTTCGGTCAGACAACGGCGGACGTCGCATTCTCGTACGCCCTCCGCAGGACAGCGGGGAGCCGTGCGTCGACGTTCATGAGGCCCTTCTACCTGAACAGAAACAGCGCGCCCCGGGGGGAACGGCGCACTCTACAGACCGATAGTACAAGAACTGCCGGTAAATTAGGGTGCGTGATCGAAACCGATACTTCTCGGCCGCTGTGAAGGCCACGAGACGGGTCGTCGTCGTGTCCGCGGCCGTCGCCGTGGCCATCGCGTCGGCGGTCGGATACCCCGTATACGTCGATCCGGTAGCCGATCGGCCTGCGCATGCCGACGCGATCGTCGTCCTCGGCGGATCGGAGGACAATCGCGACGAACTCGGCCTCGAGCTCGCGGAGGACGGGTACGCGCCCGAGCTCGTGTACTCGAATCCGTACGGTTCGGTGGACCGGCTGACCGAGATCTGTCGCGACGGTCGCAGCGATGTCACCGTCGAATGTTTCGTGCCCGAACCGGGGACGACGCGCGGCGAGGCTCGCGAGATCCGCGATCGCGCGGGGCGCGAGGGATGGAAGTCGGTCGTCGTCGTCACGTCGACGCCGCACCTCTCGCGGGCCAGGTACATCATCGGCAAGTGCTGGGACGGCGACGTCACCTACGTGCCCAGTACCACCGACCGTTACGTGTTCGAGTGGGCGTGGGAGTACGTCTATCAGACCGCCGGCTATGCGCGCGCCGTGTTCGAGGACTGCTGAGCGCTACGCGGGATCGAGCAGCTTGCCGATGTCGGCGAGGTACATGCTGCGTGTGTTCGCGCTCGCGAGATCGCGCACCCGGCTGCGCTCCCGCTCACGGGTCACCGGGTCGTTCGTCAAACGGTCGACGGCCTCGCGCAACGCCACGGCGTCGCCGGCAGGCACGACCGCAGCCGCGAGATGCTTGTAGCCCTCGAGTCCGCGAACGTCGGTGACGACGACGGGCGTCTCCAGAGTCGCGGCGCTCATGATCCGAACGTGGCCCGCACTGACGGACCGGTCCTGCAGCGGGATGACGTAGACACTCGCCGCGGCAAGCATGTCGGCGTGCTCCTCTTCCGACACTTCGCTGCGGACGACGATGTCGGTGCCGGCGGCGGACCGAACGACGTCGTCGTGATCGTCCGCCGAACAGACGATGGTCAGATTCCACGGTCGGTCGCGGGCCGCATCGATCAGGAGATTCCAGTCGCACGAGCTACGTCCGCTGGCGAAGACACCGACGCGGTCCGCGTCCGGCGTCGGGGTCCGCGACGTCGAATCGTCGTAGAAGTAGAAGGGAACCACCGTCACGGCCGCCGGGTCGAGGTTGTACTCGTCGATGTACAGCGACCGTTCCCACTGCGTCATCACCTGAATGGATCGGGCGGCCCGATGGAGTAGTCGCCGGTACAGGAACCTGACGGTCCTACCCATGAGCCCCGACTTCAACCCGGGCAGAAATTCGACGATCACGAGAGAGCGGCGGCGGCGTAGCGCGCAGATCAGCGCGAGGACGACGATGCCTGCAGGCCGAGCCACGCCTTCGGACGTCACGACGATGCCGTTCCTGCCGGCCGCGGACAGCAGGGACAGCGCCGACACGACCGCGCTGACGTAGCCGCCCGACGGCTGGGCCAGGATGTCCGCACCCAACGATTCGCCGTACCAGACATTGCTCACCACACGTCGGTCCTGCCCGCTGCGCTGATCCACGTGAATCCTCCCGAATCGGAGTGCGCAGCACGTCGGACGCACGGCGCAGCTCTAGGACAGGAAGTATGACCTAGAACCTGGGCAGCTCGAACACGGGCGGAGGCGGCAGCTGGATCTGGGGAAGCTGAATCTGCGGCAACCCCGGAATCAGCGGTGCAGGAGCGGGTGCGGGCGCAGGCGCCGGAGCGGGTTCGTCGTACTGCGGAGCCTCGTACGTCTCGACGGGTGCAGCGGGAGCGGGCGCAGCTTCCGTCGTCGCGGGAGGCGGTGCCACGGTCGTGACGGGTGTCGTGGTGGACGCCGCCGAGCTCGACGTCGACGGCACTCCGGTGACGGTGTCGGCCGTTTCCGTCGGCGCGCTGGCCGGTTCTTCCGAACCGCCGTAGCCGAGCGTGAGTCCGAGGGCTGCGACGGCAGCGAGTCCACCCGCGACCAACGCCGCGCCGCGAATCTTCCGTTTGGACGTGGCCGTGCGGTCCACCGGCTCCGGGCTGAGCCAATCGGGAGCACCGGTCAGGGCCTGTGCGGGAGCTGCCACGGTCGGCTCGGGGTTCTCGACCGGTGTCGCCAGAAGCGCAGCGCCCTTGGCCGCGACGGCTTCCGGATCCCGCGGCGTGACGACGGGCAATCCGGTCCACGACCGAAGAATGGCCTCGACCAACGGAATGCGAGCGCCGCCGCCGATCAGGAACAGGGCGTCGACGTGCTGCGGCGAACGGCTGATGACGTCGCGCACCAAACGTGCCGAATACTCGATCGGGACGGTCACCAGCGCCTCGAACGATTCACGCGAGATCAGGATGACGCCACTTTCACCGGGCAGGCACACGGCACCGCTGGTGGACAGCTGTTCCTTCGCGATGCGGCAGCGGCTCGTGAACTCCTGCACACCGAGCGTGTTCTGGGGATCCACACCCTGCTTGGCGAGTTGGTTGTCGCAGATCAGTCGATCGAAATCGTCTCCGCTGATGTCGATGGTGCGCTCGGCGAGCAGAACGTTGCCCGACGCCCGATCGACGACACTGACGGTCAATCCGGAGCTGCCGAGGTCGTACAGGGCGATGGTCGAGAAGTCACCGATTTCACCGGAGGCGTCCAGATACGCGAGCGCGGCTCTGGCCTCGGGGACCAACCGATAGTTGTACAACCGCTGACGTGCCATCGCCTGCTGGATGTCGCCGAACTGCTGTTGATCGCGGTACGCGACGCCGGTGGCTTCCACCTGGCTGCCGTCGTTCTGGGAGAGCACGACGCCGATCGACTCCGCTGCCAGTTCTTCGGCGCGGTCCCAGTGCGCGTCGACGGTATCGCTCTGGAAATCCAACTCTCGGTGCCCGGACGTGTGCAGGCGCAGATCGGGCCGTGCCATTCGAACGGCACTGGACCCGACCGATACACCGAGAACCTCAGTCATGACCTGCCTCACTTGGTTAGCAGCGAACGGACTCGCCGACCGGTTTGGTAACGATCCCATCTCGAAGCCGTCGCTCGGGCATCACTGTAGCCTGACCGTTCTTCGAATGCGATTGCCGGATGCAGCGAGTGACGAGGGGGCACTAGCCTGTCCCAGTGCATGTCCTCTTCGTTTGTACCGGGAACATCTGCCGCTCGCCCACCGCGGAACGCCTCGCGGTGGCCTACGCCGGCGAGGCGGGTGTCGAGCTGACGGCGTCGAGCGCCGGGACCCACGGTCTGACCGGCCACGCCATGGACGAGACCGCCGCGTTGGTGCTGCGTCAGCTCGGCGGTGAACCCGACGGATTCGTCGCACGCCGCATCTCACCGCGCATCGCCGACGACGCCGACCTCATTCTGGCGATGACAGCCCGGCATCGGGACGAGGTGCTCGCGATGGCTCCGAGGAAACTGCGTCGGACGTTCACTCTTCTCGAGGCGGTGTCTCTCGCCGAGCAGTCGGGAGCGCAGTCGCTCGACGACCTCGCGGCCGCGCGGGCGCGACACTTTGTCGTCGAGACCGACATCGCCGATCCCTACACGAGGCCTCACGACGTGTACGAGAGCGTGGGGCAGCAGATAGCCGATGCACTGCCCGGAATCGTTCGTCTGTTCTGACGAACAGTCCGGTTGAACGCCGTCGCGAGCTGAGCGCACCACCGACCGCTGAGGTAACGTTCCGATATCGGTCCCGCCGGCAAGGGGACGGCAACTTCGCGTGAGGGCTGACAAGACGATGCGTGACAAGGTCATCGCGACATCTGCGGTGGCAATCGCAGGACTGGCAGTAGCCGTCGGACTCGGTATCGGCGCTCTCGGAGGCGCCTTCGACGATTCCGCCGAGCAGGTCGCGCCACCGGCATTGCGGTCCGACCTCAGTACCGCCGTGACGGCGACGCCGTCGGCCATCACCGTTCCGCCGTCACCCACCTGGCAGGTGGCCGTGCCCACGCAGCCACGCACGACGACCACGACGCCTCCGACGACCACCGAGACCGCGCCGACCGGTACCGACGACACGTCGACGACGCGCAGTCCTCGCAGAACCACCGCCGATCGTTCCGAGGACGAGACGACCACCGAGACGACGACGCCCAGGCGCTGAGCCGCTGAGTCGCGCGCTACGTGACGGACCCGGACGCGCCGACCTCACCGATCGAGGATTCGAACCCGTTCTCGGCCGGGGCGAGTTCCGAAATCCATACCAGGACCGAGCGAGTCTCGGTCGCCTGATCGAGGGCGATGTGCGTCGTACCGGGTTTCAACACTCCCGAGCCGAGGACCTGAGTCGCGTCGAATCCCTCGTCCTTCTCCGGCGCGGTCCTGATCTCGACGGCCGTTCCGACGTCGTCGGATGCGATCCAGATCTCGTCGATGTCGACGGTTCGATCGAAGTCGAGGACGAGGCCGATGCCCTGCTCGGTACTGCCGAACCCGCTGCGGTAGGTGTCGGTCGACCACCGTGTGGCCGGGTTGGAATCGACAGCCCGGCCCGCGTCGTTCGCGTTGTCCGCGTAGCGCACGGCAGACCACGCCTGTGCACTCGCGGGCCGCAACGGTACGTCGGCCGACGACGGCCCGGGTCCTCGAGGAGCCGACAACGACGGGACCGCGACGCTCTGTACGCCGCGGCCGAACACGGTGGTGGAGATCAACCACCCTGCACCGCCGAACAGCAGCAGCACGACCACTGCACCGATCGCCGCCGCCAGCCGCGTTCGCGACGTCATTCGTGGTGTGTCCGGGGGTTCGACGGGAGCGTTCTCGATCGACACCGCAGGTTGATCGGCGATCAAGAGAACATAGGGCGGGGTCACCATCACCCGCGGCGGGACGGCGGACGGAGTCGCGAATTTTTCCAGCGCGTCGGATCGCGGACGGTTCGGTCGCACCATATCCATGTGCACAACCTTGACTCCGAGTTCGCGGCCCGTCGCGAGATCTCGTGCGCGCCAGGACGAGGCGAACGACGGCGACGGGCGTTTCTCGAGCAGCCGATATCGGTCGGCTAGAACACTTCCCGCAGTGACCGTCGCGCTCATCGTCGCCTCCCACCCCGGCGACTCACCTCGCCGTGACGACAGGCCGAGGAGAGTCACTACCGTGCGGGTCATCGCCGGCGCCGTCCCCCGTGGATCCATCCCCCACGCCCGGCACTGCTGACCCTGAGGCGATTGTGCTACGTCACAACTGCGACTGTCCGGGCTTTGCGGTAACTCCTCAGGCGGATTGCGGTGCGCCCCACACCATGCGCACGACGGTGCCGTCGTGATCGGACGTAACGGTCGTCGAGTCCGCCAGCGCGTGCATGAGAGGAACCCCGCGGCCGCGCGTCGCATCCGGGGCATGCACTGACCAGACGCCGTGGTCGCAGATCGTCACTTCGATCTGCCCGGTCTCCGGGGCGTACAACGCGTGCAGATCCAGAGTCCCTGTCGCGCCGTCCTGTTGGTATGCGTGTTCGACGGCGTTCGCGAGAGCTTCGTACGTCGCCAGAACGACGTCGTACACCCGCTCGGGCTCGACCTCGAGACCGGTGAGCCATTCGCCGAGTGCGACTCTGAGCGCGGACGCCCGGTCCGGGGCCGCGGCTTCGCCGTCGAAGTTCAGGTGCATGACGTCCCCTCGACCTGGGCTGAGTAACTGTCCGGTGGCAGCGTCGAGCGGCGTGTCGTCTCCACCGAGTGCTGTGACCTTCATGAGAGCGTCATACCCGAAACTTCAGGACTTACCCGCATCGAGTGCAGTAAGTGCTTCGTCGACGGTCGCGTAGATGCCGAACAGCTGGTCGAGGCCGACAAGAGCAAGCGGTCGACCGGTTGCAGGCCCATCGGCAACGACGGCGAAGCTCGCCTTCTCACCGAGCTGCTGGTGGGTCGAGGCAAGCAGCGACATTCCCGCCGACGCGAGGAACCCGACGTCGGTCAGATCGATGACGAGGGCTGCCGGCGATTTCCCGAGAACCAAGGAGATGGACTCCGACAACTGCGGTGCGGTCACCAAATCCAGCTCACCGGATACGGTCACGACGACGATGTCGTCGCGCCAATCTACTGCTACGTCGAAATGTTGAGGCCCAAGGCCCGACTCGTCCACGGTCACAGAAGAACAAGATACCCGAGGGCTCGCGACCCCTCACATGGTGCTGTTGCGCGCTCACCTGGCGTTGGGTCGGTTTCACACTAGAGTCGAGCGGGTGACGACCGATCGCCTTCCCTCGCTGTCGGCGACGGCCCTCGGTGGAGCTGTGGGCGCCGTGGCCAGATTCCAGATCTGGCAGATACGCGATTCGTCGCGGTGGTTGATGGTCAGCACGTTCGCGGTGAACGTGGTGGGGTGCCTGCTGCTCGGTGCCGCACTCGGATACTTGTCGGGCTCACGCGCTCCGATGCTGCGCGCCGGCGTGCTCGGGCTCGCCTGCGGCTTCACCACGTTCGGCTTCTACGCGCTGCACGGCGTCACGTACGACGCCGCATGGCACTCGGTCCTCTACATCGTCACGACGCCCGTGCTGTCGGTCGTCGCTCTCGCTGTGGGCGCCTTGATCACCCGACCGGTGGCCGCGCGTCGATGATCCTTCTTCTACTCGTCGCCCTCGGCGGCGGCGCCGCAGCTCTGACGCACGTCGCGTTGACCGAGGCCGCCACCGATCGCCGACGCGTTCTCCTTCTCACCGTCTCGACGTGCGGGATACTCGGCGTCGTCATCGCCGCAGCACCGCCGCAGTGGATCGTCGGCGTCGTGTGCTTCGGATTCCTGGGCGGCCTGGCACCGATGTCGTCGGTCGCGTTGTGCACGGTCACGCAGATACGCGACGGCAGAGTGCGCGACGCGGCGCTCTTCCTCGCGGCCAACGTCGTCGGTGGCGTCGCGTGCGTGATGTTCGGAATTCTGTTGTTGAAGTCCGGCGTGACGCTCTACTCCAAGTTCTGACAGTCGCCCTGGACAGCGGCCTTGACGAACCCAGCTACCTGGTACAGGTAGGTGTACTCCCAGAAGACGAGAGAGAAGTTGTAGGTGCGCGGCACGGCCTGCATCGTGACGTCGCCGTCGAAGCACTGATCGAAGATGTAGCGCGCTCGCGGCAGGTGGTAGCGCCAACTGACGACGACGACGTGGTCCCACCCTCGTTCTCGCGCGAGTTCTTGGGTGAAGATCGCTTCGCCACGCGTCGTACTCGGCTCGGGTGGAATGCAGAGCACCGTGTACTTCTCGGTGTCGGCGCCGCAGTATTTCTTCATGACGGGGTCTTTCGGCCCGTACGGGTCGGACAGCACGACGGTGTCGGCGACGCCCTGCTCGGCGAGCGAGACTCCGTATGCCTCACGGCCGTCGTGTTCGCCGCCCAGGACGATGATGGCGTCGGCGCGTGAGACCGGATCGATGCGCGCTTTGGTGAATGTCACATAGCCGCCGATTCCGACCACCGACATCACGATGACCGGGAGCACGATGGCCACCACGATCCATCGGCTTCTCCGCATCACCCGTCCAGCGTAGGCAGCGACGCGCGACGACGCCTCGGCCAGCGATGAAGCTCACGTTCCCGAACAGGCATCGATGCGCCGCGGCAACCGTTGGACGGCTGCCACGGCGCATCGATGTCGTCTGCCGCGGACCTACTGGCTCGGCTGCGGGAGGTTGCAGTCCGTCACTTTGGGATTGACCCCTACGTAATTGAGCGGACCGGCTACGACGGTGAGGGCGATGGTCCCGACGCCCGCGCAGTTCTCCGGCGCGCTGGAGGCGTATCCCCTCTGGAACACTGCGACGGCTCCGATGACGAGCCAGATCAGGACGATCAAACTGACGATTCGCATGACTTCACATCCCCTCCCGTGACCGCCCATCGGCCACTGCGGACCGGGCGGATACCCGGTCCGAGGTGGGCGAAACCCAGGCGCTGCGCGCTCGTGCGTGCTTGGTCGGCCCAGAGTCCGACTAAGCGCGCACGGGTGCGGAGCGCACTTCCAAGCTCGCGTCGGCGAGGCCGAGGTGATCGCGCAGCGTCGTTCCGGTGTAGTCGGTACGGAACAGCCCGCGGCGCTGGAGTTCCGGGACCACGAGGTCGACGAAGTCGTCGAACGTGCCGGGAGCCTGTGCTGCGGACAGGATGTAGCCGTCGGCCTCCCCGCCGTTGAACCCTTCCTCGATCTGGTCTGCGATCTGCGACGCCGTCCCGACGAACTGCGGCAGCAGAACACCCTGTGCATACAGCTTTCCGATGTCGCGCAGCGTGAGCGAGTCCTTGTCGCTCAAGCGGTGTGCGACGTCGAACAGGCCCTGGCTACCGGGGACGGTGACCTCCTCGATGGGTGCGTCGAGGTCGTACTGCGAGAAGTCGTGGTCGGTGTGCACCGACAGCGTGATCAGTCCCGAGATCGGGTCGGCGAGTTCATTGTGGAACGCCTGCTTCTCCCGCGCGATGGACTCGGTCTCGCCGACGAACGGCACGAACGACGGGAAGATCTTGATGTCGTCCGGGTTGCGGCCGAAATTCGACGCGCGGGACTTGACGTCGTCGTAGTAGGCCCTGCGTCCTTCCTTCGTCGGGTCGATCTCGAAGATCGCGTCGGCCCACCGCGCCGCGAAATCCTTTCCTGTCGAGGACGATCCGGCCTGGAAGATGACCGGACGACTCTGCGGCGAGTGCGGCACGGTGAGCGGGCCACGCGTCTTGAAGAATTCCCCGTCGTGGTCGACGGTGTGCACCTTGTCCGGATCGGCGAACAGTCCGGATTCCTTGTTCTGCACGAGGGCGTCGCGCTCCCAGCTACCCCAGAGCTTGTACGCGACTTCGAGGAATTCCTGTGCACGAGCGTAACGTTCGTCGTGACCGAGATGGTTCTCGATTCCGAAGTTCTGCGCCTCGGCCTGGTTGAGCGACGTCACGACGTTCCAGCCTGCGCGCCCGCGACTGAGGTGATCGAGCGTCGCGAAGATGCGTGCGAGTTCGTACGGGTGGAAGTACGTCGTCGACTTCGTGATCGCGAGGCCGATCTTGTCGGTGACGCCCGCGAGCACGGCGGCGACCAGCGACGGATCGATGGTCGCCGACGCCTGAGTTCCGCTGCTCAACGGAACGCGAATGTCGTTGCCGTAGCGGACCGGCGTGGCCAGCAGGTCGGCGAAGAACAGGAAGTCGAACTTGCCGCGTTCGAGCGTCTTCGCCACGCGCGTGTAGTAGTCGGGCCCGAGATAGTCGGTTTCCGACGCCGGATGCCGCCACGCGGCATGAGAGTGGGTGACGTGCGATGCGATGAGGAAGCCTGCGAGGTGCAGTTCGCGTGACATGTGAATTTCCTTGTGCGTGAGTTCGATCAGAAGTAGCCGTTGAACGGCAGGGGCTCGTCGTTGAGAATTTTGTTGCCGATGGCAGCGGCCTTGTACGCGGCAGGGTTGTGCAACGTGATCGTGCGGATGTTGCGCCAGTGCCGATCCAGGTTCTTCGCGCGCGACGCGGCAGATGCGCCGCCGACCTCGAACAGAACCGTCGCCGCACGTGTGGCGATGTCGTCGATGTGCACCTTCGCCTGCGACGCACGCAGCGACGCGAGGGCCGCGAGGTCGGCGTCGGGTACGGCGTTCACGAGAGACGCGTAGGCGGCGTCGATGGCATCCGCTGCAGCGAGCGTCGTCGACTCGGCGGCGAATGCCGTGCTCGCCAGTTGTCCGACTGCGTTCTGCAGCAACGGGTCTCGCGTCAGCTCTTCGGTCGGTCCATGCGCGAACCCGCGGGTGCGGCTTCCGATCAGGTCGACGGCGTCGGTCACGACGCTGCGCAGAATTCCGCTGACGAGACCGTGCAAGTACAGCTGGAGGAATGCGAACTGATAGGACGGGTCAGGCGCGGCGTCGAGCGGGATGCGCGAGACGATGTCGTCCTCGGTCACCGACACAGACGTGAATCGTGTTGTCCCGGTCCCGGTTCGGCGCTGACCGATCCCGTCCCAGTCGTCGACGATCTCGACGCCGTCGCGATCGGTGGGAACGATGACGGATGCGACGGCGACACCGTCGATGTCGGCCCAGATGCTGACGTAGTCGGAGAACAAGGTGCCGGTGCTGTAGAACTTCTCGCCGTCGAGCAGGAACTTGTCACCGTACGCAGTCAGGTGTGTTCCGTACTTGAAGTTGCCGACGGCCTGGCTGCCGCGCTCGCTGCTGGCGTTGCCGAAAATCTTGCCCTGCAGGATCAGCTGGATCCAGCGGTCGTTCTCGAATCCCGGATAGTCGACGGCGGTCGCCTGACGGAGTCGTTCCTCGACGAACCAGAAATGGGTGCGCAGGATGTGCGCGACGATCGGGTCGGCCTCGGCGATGTCCGCGATGACGCCGAACAGTTCGCGGACGGTGAGCCCGCCACCGCCGATGTCCTTCGGGAGTCGAAGCGCTCCGACGCCCGCCCGCCGGAGTGCGTCGATCTGGTCGAACGGGTTCTGATCCTCCAGGTCACGCCTGCTCGCTCCCTCGGCGATGGTCGCGAGAAGTGCGCGGTATTCGGTCGAGCCGGGAACGAGCACGCCGACGGGCTTGTCTACTGCGGTGGTCATGCGTTCGATCGTCGAACCTTCAGCGCACGTTGTCAGTAGTTCAAATCAGCCTGAACATAAGAATTCCCGGCTTCGGTCGTTGCTCGACGTGGGCGTCGAGGTCACCGGCCCCTCCCCGCGCACCTTTCAGCGGATGCGCACGTTGCAACCCGCGCGTTCGCTGAAACCTGCGCGGCCGAGGCGTGCCTGCACCCGACCCGTTCCCAGTTCGCCTCCCCGTCACCCGCTTTGTACGCTTACGCGAACGAAGGGACCCTTTTCGACGATGAGCAGACGCAGTCTCGACTCCTACGACGCGTACGGCGGGTGGACCGACGATTCCCGTCGGCGTAATCGGTTACGACGACGTCGTCATGCCGATGCTCGTCGCAACCGGCACCGCACGCGTCGACGCGTCCTCCTCGGGTCGGGTGTCGTCGTCCTCGTGCTGTTCGCGCTGTGCGGCTGGCTCGGATACACCGCGTACAGCGCGTATTCGAATCTGTCTGCGGCCAAGGACCACGCGGGTGCTGCCAGGGCTGCCCTGCTGGGGGGCAACAGCGAGCGCGCATCCGCGCAGTCTGCAGACGCGGTCCGCACGTCGAGCGACGCCGCGAGCGCGACGGGTTCGCCGATCTGGCGGGCCGCGTCGGCGATCCCGTTCGTCGGCAGCCCGTTGCGCACGGTCTCGGAGATCACCGAGGTGGTCGACGGGCTCGCGACCGATGTCCTCGCACCGGCGGTCGAGGTGGGAACCGCGCTCGATCCCAAGCGTCTTCGCACTCCCGACGGCCGTATCGACGTCCAGGCGTTGCGCGACGCGGCCCCCGCGCTCACCGAGGCCGCGTCGGCGGCGGTTGCGTTGAACGCACGCGCGGCCGAGATCGCCGAGCCGTCGTACCTCCGCCAGGTCGACGATGCACGGATTCAACTCCAGGATCAGGTGCACGAACTGTCGACGCTTCTGACCAACACCAGCGTCGCGTCGCAGGTGTTGCCGTCGATGATGGGCGCCGACGGGCCGCGTAGTTACTTCATGGCGTTTCAGACCAATGCGGAGTCGCGTGGAACCGGCGGGCTGATGGGCGGTTTCGGCATCGTGACGGCCGTCGACGGCCGTGTGCAGGTCGACGATCTCGCCCGGAACAGTGAACTGAAGGAACGCTACGACCCGATCGACCTCGGTCCCGACTTCTACGCGGCGTACGAGGAGCGCTACCAGGCGACCCAGAACTGGCAGAACAGCAACATCAGTCCACACTTCCCGTACGCGGGGCAGATCTGGCAGTCGATGTGGCAGCAGGAGACCGGTGAGATAGTCGACGGCGCCCTTGCGACGGATCCGGTTGCGCTCAGCTACGTACTGGACGTCGTCGGGCCCGTGACGATGGCCGACGGCGAAGTCATCGACGCCGACAACGTCGTTCGTATCACGCAGTCGGACGCCTACTTCCGCTTCCAGGACGACAATCGTGCCCGCAAGGACTACCTGCAGGAGATCGCGGCCAGGGTCGTGACGAAGATGCAGGGTGACATCGGCTCTCCCGCAGCACTGCTGGAAGCTTTGGGCCGCGCCACGAGCGAAGGTCACATCGCGGTGTGGAGTGCGGACCCCGCGATTCAGAGCATCATCGGTCCCACGAAGATCGGGCACGAGATTCCCGATTCCCCGGCCCCGTACGCGGCCGTCGCGGTCACCAACGGTGCGGGCGGAAAACTCGACTACTACCTGCAGCGCGACGTCACGTACACGGGCGGATCGTGCGAGGGCCCGACGCGTCCCACCAAGGTCGTCGCCGAGATCACCAACAACGCGCCGGCTCAGGACTATCCGGTGTACGTCGCGGGGCGTCAGAACGAGTCCACTCGGTTCGGCGGCCCTCCCGGCACCAACCGCAGCGTCGTGCAGTTGTACGCGACGCAGGGCGCGACACTCGAGAACGTCACGCTCAACGGCAACCCGGTGTTCCTGGTGACGGCGAGCGAGCGCGGGCACCCGTTCTTCTACACGCCGATCGTGACCGAGCCCGGACAGACCAACGTGCTCGAGTTCGACCTGATCGAGCCGACGGCGCCGGGCGAGGCGCAGGCACCGGTGCAACCGCAGGTGCAGCCGTCGACGTCGACGGTGGACGTGCCTACCTGCTGACGGCCTCGCGGTCGTCGACCAGGGTGTCGAGTTCGCGGCCCTTCGTTTCCGGGGCCGCGAACGCCATCCACAGGACGGCGACGAGGACGAGCCCGCCGACGATCGCGAACGTCATGGGCAGGCCGAGCACCGGCCACAGGACCGACCCGAACAGCAGCGGAGCGAATCCCGTCGCGGCACGGCTGACCGACGACGCGTAGCCGAAACCGGAGGCGCGCAACGTCGTCGGATAGAGCTCGGAGACATAGCAGTAGAGCACCGGGATCGCGATCTGCACGACGAAACCGAAGACCGCGAGCCACACCAGTGCACCGGATCCGGCGTCGAGCATCATCGCGAAGACCACGAGCGCAGCGCCGGCCACCGGCCCCGAGATACCGATGACCCACTTACGCCCGACCACCTCGACGAGGTACGCGGACACGATCACGCCGACGATGCCGACCCCGGTCATCAGTGTCGTGCCTGCGAATGCGGCGAAGTCGTCGTAGCCCTGTCTGCGCAGAATCGACGGCATCCAGCTCAGTGCGGCGTAGTACAGCAACATGATCGACACGAAGAGCAACCACGCGGCGGACGTGATCCGCGAGCTGTAACTCCACACTGCCTGCAGTCCTGCGAGCGCGGACCGCTTCGGCGCGGTCTCGGCGACGATCTCGTAGGGCTGGGGCACGGCTCCGGTGCGCACGACCATGTCGTCGATCACCGCCCGCGCCTCCGCTTCTCGGCCGACCTTGGCGAGATAGATCGGCGATTCCGGGATTCCGCGGCGAACCCAGAACAGCAGCAGCGCAGGCAGAACCATGAACAGCAGCATGACGCGCCAGCGGGTGTCGCCGTTGATCGGCACGAGCATCGTGGCGACGACGCCACACACGGTCGCGCCGATCGGCCACCATCCGTCCATGGCGGACAGCACTTTTCCGCGTATCCGACGCGGCGAGAACTCGCTGACGAGGGCGTAGTCGACGGGAATGCAGCCGCCGAGGCCGAATCCGGCACAGAATCGGAGCAACACGAAGATCTCGAAGTTCGGCGAGAACGCACCGAGCACCGAGAAGAGCGCGAAGATCAGCAAGGTCAGCGAGAACGCGCGTTTGCGTCCGACGCGGTCGGCGATCGTGCCCCACACGACGGCGCCGACGGCCATGCCGATCAGGTTGCCCGTGGCAACGAGTCCGCGTTCGGCCTGCGAGAGATCCCAATACGTTCCGAGCAGAGGCGTCAGAAACCCGTTGAGTGCGACGTCCCAGGCATCGAACATGTAGCCGAGTCCGCCGATGACGAATATTCGTCCCTGCACTGCCCATTTCCAGGGGAGCTCCTGCACCACCTGTTCACCGGTCTTCACCGCCGTATCTTCTCATCGCACGGCTCGGTATACAGTCGTGCCATGCGAACGGCGGCAGCGCTCGTGGCTGCAGCGCTGCTCGTGGCGGGGTGCAGCGGCGACCAGAACACGAGTACCGAGGTAGAGACCGAATCCTCGACGACGCATCAGGTCCACTACGCATCCGGATCGATGACGGTCGGATATCCCACGCCCGCGCCCCCGCCGACGGGTTCGCCGTCGGTCGTTCCCGGCTTCGTGGATCAGCCGCCCGACAGCACGTTCACCATTGCCGACGTCCGAATCGCCGACGGCACGGCCGTGTTCACGTTCGACGGCGACGGCGTCGTCAACTACGTGGCGCGCTATGTCGACGAGGCAGCCGTCTACGGCAGCGACCAGACGGTGGACGTGCCGGGGCGGTCGATTCTGCAGCTCGACCTGATCACCGATCCGTCCGCGGACACCACGCAGATGGTCCGGTCGACGGTGACGGCTCCCGAGGCCGAGGGGCCGGTCTTCGTGCACACGGCCCAGGCGTCGGAAGGGGTGTTCCAGGCGTTCATCGGGACGTCCGTCGACAGATCGGACATCGTCGTCGTGCCGCAGCAGAATCCGCCGACGCTGACGGTGTCGGTCACCGGAGCGGCTTGAGCACCCGGCTCGGCACCCAGTGCGTCACGGTCTCGCTGCGATCCTTCGACATCAACTGATAGGTGACGCGGCCGATCCAGTCGCCGTCGACCGTCATCGACCACTCCGTCAGATCAGCCGGTACGACGGTGCGGACCTCGAACCCGTCCGCGGTGTAACGGCCGGTGTGGTGCGGTGGCTGCGGGTAGAGCACCGCGAGATCCACCAGCACCTTGACCGGTGGGGTGAGCACCTTGAACGGCTGCCGCCGCGGGTGCGCACCACCATCCCATCCGTCCACCGATCGATCATATGTTCGAAAGCATGATCGACTCAAACGAGACGACCGGTGAAGTTACTTGTAGCGCGACGCTTCGCTGACGCCGTTGCGAGCCGGGCCGCCGTCGTAGGGCTGGGCAGCGGGCTGGGCAGTCGAGTGGACGCTGGGCTGCGCCGGGCTCAACACCTGCTTCGGCACCGACTTGTCCGTCTCGTAGTAGTACGCGTAGCCGTCTCCGCCACGACGGCCGGAGGTGGGCGTCATCGTGAAGACCGCGCCGAGGATGTGCGCACCGATGGTGGTCAGATTGCCTGTCGCGCGCTCGAGTTCGGCTTCGGACGTGTGGCCGTGGCGTGCGATGACGAGCGCGCCGTCGCTGTGTGTCGTCAGTAGCGCGGAGTCCGTCACCGGCAGCAGCGGTGCGCCGTCGACGATGACGTAGTCGAACCGGCCACGCAGGTCCTCGATGACGCGGCGCGACGCCTCGGAGCCGAGCAGCTCGCTCGGGTTCGGCGGCAACGGCCCCGACGCCAACACGTCGAGTCCGACGAACTTGCTGGGCTGCAGGACGTCGTCGAGACCCGCCTGTCCCGCGAGGACCGTCGACAGTCCGACGGACCCGATGAGACCCAGGTACTTCGACACGCGCGGCCGACGCAGGTCGCCTTCGACGAGGACGACGTGATGGCCGGCTTCGGCGAGCGCGAGCGACAGGTTGATCGCCACCGTCGTCTTGCCCTCCGACGGGACGGCACTGGTGACGACGATGACGCGCGGCGGATTGTCGACCTCGAGGAACTGCAGGTTGGTGCGCAGCTCGCGGAACGCCTCGGCGCTCGACGAATGTCCGGCACCGAACGACACGATCGACGAATCCTTGAGGCTCTTGTCGAACGGGATGTTGCCGACGAGCGCCGAATTCGCGGACTTCTCCAGCGTCTTGCGGTCCTTGATGGTGTTGTCGAGACGGTCGCGCAGGACGGCGAGTGCGATACCGAGAAGCAGACCGACGGCAGCACCGAGCGCGAGGTTGCGCTTCGTCTTCGGGCTGACGGGCGTCGACGGTGTCTGCGCCTGTTCGACGAGGCGGACGCCTGCCGTCGGAGAGCCGCCGTCCTCCGGGGTTTCGAGTTCACGGACGAGCGTGGTGAGCTGGGTCGCCATCGAGTTCGCGACGTCGCGGACCGTCGCCGCGTCCGTTCCGGTGTGGCAGATGTCGAGCAGGACGGTGTCGGGCGTCGACTTGGCCGTGGTGTCGCGCGCGACCTCGGCCGGGGTAGCCGTCAATCCCAGTTCGTCGATGACGCGTGCGGCCAGGGTTTCCCCCGTCACGAGTTCGGAGTACGACGCGACGCGCTGCTGCGAGAACAGGTTGCCCTGGTACGTCTCGCTGACCGACGAGCCGCCGGACGTCGACACGAACACCCGGCTGCATGCCTGGTACGTCGGTGTGGTGAGAAGCGAGACGGCGAGCGAGCCCAGAATCGCGACGGCGACAGTGACGACGATGATCATCCATCTGGTCTTCAATATCTTGAGATAGTCCTGGATTTCCACGTCGTGCTCCTAAACTCGAAAAATTCGTGTCGATAATTTCATAGCGTCGTACGGACTGCCTTTCCTCATGAATGCACGTCGCCTCCGACACCCGGCCCTTCGGCCGCCTGCGAAATCGACACCGCGCGCAGTTCTTCCCCGATCACACTCGCCCCCACCGGCCCCAACATCTCGTCGTGTTCGACGTCCAGACCGCGCACCCGAACCGGCCTGTCCACGAACGGGTGCCACTGGGATGCACCGTCGGAGTTCCGCGCCGAGAGGTAAATAGTATCGCCCGAGAACTTCTCGGGCGCATTCGCAGCGACCAGCGCGGGTGCAGCGACGACCGGTTCGTACATGCGGCGCAGATGTTCGCTGGTAACGGTGGCCGCGCCGGGATACGTCGCCGCCAAATTCCTCGAAATTGCTTCGAACGAATGACCCTCCGCCCCGAGATGACGACCGAGGTCCTGGGCCGTGAACTGCTCGGCGTTCTCGGGTTCGGTCAGATGCGCATCGACGAGAACAAGCGTCACCTCCCCTCCCCCTTTCTGGAGTCTCGTTCCAACGGCGTGCGCGATGACGCCGCCGAGGGACCAACCGAGCACGACGTACGGCCCGTGCGGACACACCGCGCGGATCTCGTCGGCGTAGCGATCCGCGTACTCGTCGATGGACGTCGGGGCGATCTCGTCTCCTGCCATGCCTGGTCGTTGCAGCCCGTAGATCGGCGCGTCGACGTGGGCGGCCAACGCTGCGTAACTCCACGCGATCCCGACGGCAGGGTGAATGCAGAACACCGGGATTCCGTCACGGCCGGGCGTCAGCGGGAGGAGCACGTCGAACATGTTCTGGGCCTGCATGTTCGACGACCGTTCGAGCCTGTCGGCCATCGCCGACACGGTGCGGTCGACGAACATCCATGCCACCGGGACTTCGCGGCCGAGAAGCCCGGAAAGCGCATCGGAAACCTGCACGGCCCCAAGGGAATGCCCGCCCAGATCGAAGAAATCGGCGTCGACGTCGACATTGTCGGGATGTATCCCGAGTACGTCGGCGAAAGCGGTGCACACGATTGTTTCCAATTCGGTGGAGGGTGTGCGAGTGGACGACGACGCGAGCACCGGGGCAGGCAGCCGACTGACGTCGATCTTGCCCGCAAGTGTCGTCGGTAGCGCGTCGACCGTCGTCACCGTGCTCGGAACCAGGTACGGCGGCAGCGTCCTTGTCAGAAACGTACGCAGACCGGCGTGCGTACCGTCCCCGGTGACGTACGCGTCGAGAACCGTGCCGGTGTCGCTTTGTCGACCTGTCACGAACGCCTGGTCGACGGCCGGATGCTGCAGCAGTGCGGCTTCCACCTCCGCGGGTTCGACGCGGTGCCCGCGAATCTTCACCTGGGTGTCCGCGCGGCCGAGGAATTCGAGGTACGGCCCGCCCGAACCGGCACGCCAGCGCACCACATCGCCCGTGCGGTACATGCGTGCTCCCGGCTTGCCCAGAAGGTCTGGTACGAACCGTGACGCCGTCAGCCCTGGCCGCGCGACATAGCCGTCGGCCAGCGCAGGTCCCGCCAGATACAGCTCGCCCACGACGCCCGTCGGGACCTGCCGCAGAACCGGGTCGAGAACCAACGCGTCGAAACCCCGCGTCGGCCAGCCGATTCCCGAGTCGACGCCGGCAGCGAGATCGTCGCTGCACGTACCCATGATCGTGGCCTCGGTGGGACCGTACGCGTCGAACACCGATCGGCCGGACGCCCAACGTCGGATCAGTTCGGAGCCGGCGACGTCCCCGGCCATGATCACGGTCGTGACGGTCGGCGCTGCAGCCGGATCCGTGGCGGCAAGGACAGCGGGCGTGAGGCAGACATGTGTCACGCCGGCCGTGGTCATGAAGTCCGCGAGTTCGCGTCCTGCACGCACGGCAGGCGCGACGAACAGGGACGCACCCGAACCTGCCGCGAGCAGCATCTCGAACACCGACGCGTCGAAGCCCGGGGACGCGAACTGCAGCACCGCCGACCGATCATCGACGCCGAACGTCTCGCGTTGTGACGCCACCAGATTCGCGATTCCACGTCCGGCCACGCGCACACCTTTGGGCGTCCCCGTCGACCCGGAGGTGTAGATGACGTAGGCCGGGTCGTCCGGCGTGGGCCGTACCGCAGCCGACGGCGAGGACGTCGAATCCGGAGGCAGCCAGTGGGTTCCGTCGCAGATCGGCTCGTTCGACACACCCACGAGCGGCGCGGCTTCGCTCACGATGTCGGCGATGCGGGACGTCGGATGCGCCGGATCCACCGGAAGGAATGCAGCGCCGGTCCTGGCGACGGCCCACACCGCGACGACGTGATCGATCGATCGTGGCAGTGCCAGTACGACGACCGTTCCCGGGCCAGCTCCGCGCTGCAGCAACGCGTAGCTCAATCCCGTTGCACGCGCGTCGAGTTCGCGATAGGTGAGGTGATCCGACCCGTCGACCACGGCGGTCGCGTCGGGCCACCGGCTGACGGCGTGGTCGAAGACGTCTGTGAGCGTGCAGAATTCGGAGACGCCGACCGTGTGTGCAGGAAGCTGACCGTACGTACCGAGGACGTCGATGCGCCTCAGCTCGGTCGTGGGCTCGCGCACGACGGCCCGTAGCAACGCCGTCAGGCGCGACGCGACCATGCGCACCGTGTCCACGTCGAACCGCCCAGGCGAGAACGCAATACTGCCGGTCATGGACGCGTCGTCGAGCACGATCTCGAGATCGAACTGGGTGTCGCCGGTGGGGAGCGGGCGAACGACGAGGTCGTCGACGACCGGCTGCGACGAGACCGACAGCAGGACTTGGAAGAACGGGTGGCTCTCGCCCCGACGCGGCGGCGCCAGATGCTCCACGACGTCGTCGAACGGCACGTCGGCGTGCGCGAATGCATCGAGGTCGCGACCGCGCACATCCGCGACGAACTGCTCGAACGTGAGCGCGCGATCGATCGGAGTCCGGAGAACGACTGTGCCGACGAACATTCCGACGAGATCGTCGAGCAACGGACTGGTGCGACCCGACACCGGGGTTCCGACGGCGACGTCGTCCGTGGACGCGAGATCGGCGAGCAGCAGGGCGACGGCTGCATGGACGACGACGAAGGTCGTCGCGCCGAGGCGACGTGCCAACGCCCGCAGTTCGACGGCGGTGGCGTCGTCGATCGTGAAGTCGGCCGGCGTCGCCGGGCCTTCTGCCGTGGGAGCGCCGCTCGGAAGTTCGAGGTAGTCGGGGAGTCCTTGCAACGCCTGCTCCCAGAATGCGAGCTGTGTCGGCGCGACGATGTCGAGGATTTCACGGTGCCAACGACGGTAGTCCGCGTAATCGACTGCGACGTAGGGTAACTCGGGCGATCGACCGTCGAACCGGGCGTCGAGCGCGACGCGCACGTCCCGCACCAGTGGTGCCACGGATGCACCGTCGACCGCGATGTGATGAGCGACGACGACGAGGTCGACGTGCTCGCGTCCCGAGTCCACGAGTGCGACTCGAACCGGTGCGTCGACGGTGAGGTCGAATCCGGCATTCGCGATCCGATCGATGTCGTCGACCCGCAGTGCGAGATCGGGAACCACGTCGTCCGCGGCGCGCACCGACACGACAGGCCCCGGCGCATACACCGTCCGTAGCGGCTCGTGTCGGTCGAGCACGTCCACGATCGCTCGACGCAGGGCACGGGTGTCGACGTCGCGCGGCAGCGCTAGCGCGAACGCCAGGTTGTACGCGCTGGATGCACGGTCGAGTCTGTTGTGCAACCAGATTCGCCGTTCGGCGGCCGACAGATCGGTGCTGCCGTCCGGGCTGTGCCGCAACACCGGCAGCGCCACGCGACGGCCCGACGACGTATCGAGCACAGCGGCAAGCGTTCTCGCCGTCGGCGCGTCGAACAACGTACGGAGCGAGACCTCGACCGCGAAGGTGGATCCGATGCGTCCTACTGCCCGCAGCGCCGTCAACGAATCACCGCCGTGCGCGAAGAAGTCCGCGTCGACGGTCAGGTCGTCGACACCCAGCACGTCGGACAGAATTCCCAGCACGATGCTCTCGCGCAGGGTGCGCGGCGACCCTTGTTGTGTAGCAACGACATCCGGGGCCATCAGCGCGGCTCGGTCGACCTTGCCGTTCGCGGTAACGGGGATGTCGTCGACGAACTCGATCATGGCAGGAACCATCGACGCAGGCAGCCTGCTCGACGCCCACGCTCGCGCATCGACCGCCGCGTCGCCGACGACCCATGCGACCAGCCGTTCGTCTCGCACATCGGCGACCGCACGCGTCAGCGACGGATGAGACGTGAGGGCGGCTTCGACGTCGCCCAATTCGACGCGGACGCCACGCAGCTGCACCTGCGCATCGGCTCGCCCGACGAAGTCGAGGGCACCATCGGGCCGTCGACGGACCAGGTCGCCGGTGCGATACAGCCGTCGTCCACCGGCACCGGCGACGAACGACGCGGCAGTCGCCGCCGCGTCGCCGTAGCCCCTCGCCACGCCGTCACCACCGAGGTAGAGCTCACCGATCGCGCCGAGCGGAACCGGATGCAACCGGCCGTCGAGCACGAGCGCGTCCACCGAGTCGAGGGGTGCACCGATGGTGGCCGTCGTCGTGAGCGGTTCGGTCAACGTTGCGACGACGGTCGACTCCGTGGGCCCGTAGGCATTCAACATCGTTCGTCCGGTCGACCATTGCCCAACCACATTGTCCGGCAGCACGTCCCCGCCGACCGCGACGGTGGTGACGGTGTCGACGGGCGGCACCGTGGCCAGCAGAGCGGGAGTCGACAGAAAGTGTGTGACGCCGTGTGCGCGCAGGTACTCCGCGGTCTCGACGCCCCCGGCGAGCGTCGGCGGTGCGACCACCAACGTCGCGCCCGAACCGAATGCCAACAGAATTTCCAGCACAGCAGCGTCGAAGTTGAGTGAATACCCCTGCAACACTCGTGATTTCGACGTGACGCGGTATCGCGGAACCGCCTGGCGCGCAAGCGCATGCACCGCCCGGTGGGTGACGGTCACCCGCTTCGGCGTGCCGGTCGACCCGGAGGTGTGTACGACGTAGGCGGCATTGTCCGGTCTCAGCGGCCCCCGCCTGTCGGCATCTGTGACCGCCGCGTCCCGGCATGCACCCGCATCCGCCTCGGACACCCACGTGACGTCGGATTCGGATCCACCGATTCCCAGCGACGTCCCGCGGAGCATCTGAGCGCGCCGCGCCGCCGGGTACTGCGGATCGACCGGCATGAACGCCGCACCGGACTTCACGACGGCCCACATCGCGACGATGTAGTCGGCGGAACGTTCGAGGGAGATCGCGACCGTGGTTTCCGGACCGGCGCCGTGACCGATCAGACTGCGCGCCAGTCGATTCGATCGCCGTTCCACCTCGTCGGCTGTCACGGCCACGGTGCCGTCGAGGTCGACCGATCGGAAGACGTCGAGCAGCGTGCCCTCCCCCGCACGTGCATGGCTCGGGGCTGTATCCCCGACGACCCATTCGATGTCGCCGACCACGACGGTCGGGTCCGCGGCCACGGTCCCGAGAGTGCGTTGGAACGCCGCGACGAACGCGTCGACGGTCTCACGTCGATACATGTCCGACGCGTACTCGAGCCACCCGTCGATGCTGTTCTCGGATTCGGTCAGCACGAGTCCCAGATCGAACTCGGACACGTTCTTGGATCCGGTGACGACGTCGGACGGCAGATCGACCTGGTTCTCGTACGACAGCATGATCCTCGGCGCAGCGTGCCGAATGTCCGACAGCGCAGCGAGATCCGACCGTCCGACCTGATCGAGCAGTTCGACGAAGGTCGCCTCCCGGTCGACCTGCACCACGAGTGGGACCGTCAGGGCGAACATGCCGACCATGTCGACGGTGTCCGGGTGCGTGCGCCCCGACGTAGGTGTGCCGATCACCGTTCGGCCCAGTCCGCTGAATCTGGCCAGGGTCATCGCGAAGATGCTGTGCACGACCATGAACGGTGTGACACGCGCGTTCTGCGCGAGCATTCTCACATCGTTCACGGCAATGTCGACGGGCCGTCGAGAGATGTGCAGGCTCCCGCGCGTCCCGTCCGCGGGCAGGTACGCCGTCGGTGCGTCGTCCAGCGGAGCGACGTCGACGTGGGCGTGGTTCGATGACGCGAAGTGCGCGTACTGCACGGCGAGCGGTTCCCAGTCCGGCGGCCGGCCGACGCCGCGGGCCTGAAACGCGCGTGCGAAATCCCGGAGCACCACCTCGACCGATCGACCGTCGACGGCGATGTGGTGCGCGACGATCGCCAGGGCGTCGCCGTCAGGAGTGCGCAGTACGGTGGCCCGGAGAGGGACCTCGGCGGTCAGGTCGAACGGCGTTGCCGCACAGAGGTTCAGGCCGGCCTCGATGGACTCGGCGTCGAGCTCGGGTAGGTCGATCAGCGCCTGGGACACATCGACGACAACCTGATGCGGTCCGTCCTCGTCCGCCGGAAAGTACGTGCGCAGGACGTCGTGGCGCCCCAGAACATCGCGGAGTGCCGCGATCGCGTTCTGCGCCTGTCCATCCGGAAGACGAACGGCCACCGGCAACGCGTACACGGTATACTCGTTCGTTTGCTCGGCCATCCAGATGCGGAACTGCGCCGCCGACAACGGAACCCGATCCGGTACGACGACGGACGCCAGAGGCGTCATGGGCACTGCGTGTCTCTCGTCCAGCAGCGCCGCGAGAGAGGCGACCGTCGGGTGCCGGAACAACTCGGCGAGCGTCACCGACGTGCCCAGCCTGGCCAGCACGGTCGACGCGGTCAGCGAATCGCCGCCTGCATCGAGCAGGTTGTGGTGGCGGCCGACCCGGTCGATGCCGAGGGCGGTCGAGAACATCTCGGCCACAGCAGTTTCCGTCGGCGACATCGGTGCTTCGTACTGTGCGTCGTCGTCCGGGTTCGACAACGCCCCGCGGTCCGGTTTGCCGCTGGGGGCAAGAGGAATCTCGTCGACGGCGGTGATCGTGGACGGCACCATCCAGTGTGGCAGTGCGGATCTGACATGTGCATCGAGATTGGCGACATGATCGTCTTCGTCGACCACGACGAACGCCACCAGCGACGTACCGCGAACGACGACGACGGCATCGCGCACCGAACGATGACGCACGAGGCACGCCTCGATTTCTCCGAGCTCGATGCGTCGACCGTTGACCTGCACCTGAGTGTCGGTGCGGCCGAGAAACTCGAGTACGTCTCCGGCCGCCGAGGTCCGCACCCGATCACCCGTGCGGTACAACCGCTGCCCGATCGTGAAGGGATCGGCAACGAATGTTGCTGCCGTAGAACCGAATCGCCGATCGTAGCCGCGTGCGATTCCGTCGCCACCGAGATACAGCTCGCCGACGCCTCCCGCGGCCACGGGGCGCAGCGCTCGATCGAGAACCACTGCCCGCACCCCGGGAATCGGACGGCCGATCGCCACCGGTTCGTCCACGCGCATCGGCGCGGACACCGTCGCCACCACGGTTGCCTCGGTCGGACCGTACGCGTCGAGCATGGTGTGTCCCGGCGCGAACCGGTCACGGAGCGCGGGTGGGCAGACGTCGCCCCCGACGTCGAACACGGCGACGCCGTCGAGATCCTCCGGTGCCAGCGTTGCGAGTACCGCCGGCGCGGTGATCAGGTGGGTGATGCGTTCTGCCGCAATCAGATCGGCGAGTCGTCGGCCGGACGTGACGTCGCGCGGCGCCACGACGAGGGTGGCGCCCGCCGCGAAGGCCATCAGCATTTCCTGGATCGACGCGTCGAACACCGGAGATGCGAGGTGAAGCACCCGCGACGTGCGGTCGACGCGGTACTGCTCGACGACCGCATCCGCGAGTGCGGCGAGGCCGCGGTGAGTGACACTGACGCCCTTGGGAATTCCGGTGGTTCCCGACGTGTGCACGACGTACGCCTCGTTGTCGACCGACGCCGACGCCACCACCGGGGCCGCGTCGGCGCCGGGGCCGATCCACCGGATGTCGTCGCACACGGGCTGCACGTCCGTGAGTCCGAGTCGTATGTCGGCGGCGTGCATCATGTCGATGGACCGTGGGTCGGTCGGGTCGACCGGCACGAACGGCGCCCCTGCCCGTGCGACGGCCCAGCACGCGATGACAGACCGGTGCGATCTGGCCATCGCGACCGCGACACGCACCTCCGGACGCGCACCGGCGGCCGCCAGTTGTTCTGCCAGACGATCGATTTCGCCGAGCAGCCGATCGTAGGTGTACGACGTCTCACCGTACCGAAGCGCAACATCGCCCGGCCGCCCGCGGAGCAGTTCGGGCAATGTGCGCGGCGGGACCGGTGCGGGAACACAACCGAGATCGGTGGGCGGGAGTGCGATCGCCGACACCTCATCACCGTCGTCGGCGGCGACGAACGCGTCGAGCACCGACAGAAAGCGGTCCCGGTGCGTCGTCAGTGCGGCGACGTCGTACAGCAGTGGGTTCCCCAGCAGGTCCACCCTGGTGCTGGCGCCCGGGAGGCCCGGATAGACGTTGACCATGATGTCGTCGACAGGGCCGCTGGACAGGACGTGGTAGTCACCGACCGTGTCGCCGAGACGTATCTCGTTGCCGAAGGTCATGATGTTGACGGTCGGGCCGAAACTGTGTCCGGCGTCGTAGCGTTGATGCCGCAGAGCTCCCGAGAGTGCCAGTTCGACGCGGCGGCGCACCTCGCCCACGGTCGTCGTCGACGGGACGGCAACCCGAAGGGGCACGACGTTCGCGAGCATGCCGATCGACGCTCGTAGCCGCGCGGTCGTACGACCCGAGACGGGAAGGCTCAGCACGACGTCGTGCGTGTCGGTCATGCGCGCGAGGTACAGCGCGAACGCCGCGAGGACGTCCGGAACACGCACCGCAGCAGTGTCTTTCAGTGTGGCACCGACCGAGATCGCCGCGCCCCCGACAGGGGCGGACCGGCCCGCGAGCCACACCCGTTCGGGACGGTTCGCGAGCACCGCCTCCCAGTAGGTCCGGTCCGACTCGAATCGCGTCGAGTTCTCGTACGCCAGTTCGTGGTCTCGGATGGCCCGTAGGGAGAGCCCACGCGTCGGCGGGATCTCGGCGCCGTCGATCATCGCCGCGTACACGGCGGCCGTGCGTTCCCACAGGGCGATCGCGCCGAGCCCGTCCATGACGACGTGGTGCACCCGACTGAACCAGAACCATCTCCTCGGACCGACCTGCAGCAATTCCGAGATCATCAGTCGATCGTGGAGCATGTCCACCGGTTGTCGGCAACGAGACTCCATGTACGCCAACGCAGTTCCGATGGGATCCGCCTCGCCGGTCAGATCCCGATACTCCAGGCCGTACGTCGCGTGTCGATCCACCTGCTGGTACACGACGCCGTCGCGCTCGAAGAGACTCACGATCGGCGATTCGAGCTCCCGCGTCGTGACGTACGAGGCGCGGGTCAGCGTCGGTACGTCGATGCCCCCGACGACATCGACGTACTGAGCAATGGTGAACGGGACGTGCGGATCCACGGTCTGCGCGAGGTAGATGTCGGCCTGCGCGGGAGACAGCGGGAAGGCGCTGGGGGCAGGCGAGGGCGCCGCGACACGAGTCGATTTCGACGCCACACGATCCCCTCCCGACAAGGGCCGAACGAATGCGAGCTGAATAATCCCGCTCGTACAAGTTAGTTCTTTTCCATGAATTGTTCTACTCGGTGAATGAGCCCGAATTCCGTATATGAATCGATATTTCGGGAGATTTCGACGCCGTCGCTTCGGCGAAGCCCCTCGAATCGTCCTATCGCCCGTTTCGCAGGTGAGTGGCCGTGCAGATGCCAGTTCGCATCCGAATTGAACGACGTCGTGCCACCCGTTCCACGACGTCCGGGATGGACAAAAATCGTCATCACGCTACGATCACGGAGAATTCACACTCATTCTCGAGTACCACGCGGTCCGGTTTTCTCCCGTCAGGAGCATTTCTGTCATGTCCGATAATGCGCACAGTGGAACGCCCGCGTCGGGAAGAAGACGTCCTTTACTGATCGGACTCGCCGTCGCAGTCCTGATCGTCGTCGGCTTCGGGGTCTGGCTCGGCTACTGCACGTATTCGGCACGGACGAATCTCGAGACGACTCGCGACGCCGCGACACGAGCCAAGGATGCGTTGCTGACCGAAGACGTGCCTGCCGCCCGCATTGCTGCCGCGGAAGCCGCGGATGCTGCCGACGCGGCGCGCGCGAACACGTCGGCATTGCCGATGACGGTCGCGGCAGCGGTTCCGTGGCTCGGCAGTCCGGTCGACACCGTCGTGCAGATCACCGACGTCGTGCACGGTCTTGCAGTCGACGTGCTGGAGCCTGCGACGGAAGCAGGCGCCACCATCTCGCCCGACAGCGTCGTCGAGGGCGGGGGCCGGGTGAACCTGCAGGCTCTGTCCGACGCGGAACCCGTTCTCGCGCAGACTTCTGCGGCTGCGGACGAGTTGTATCGGCGTGCGCAGTCCATCGACGACCCGGCGTTCCTGTCCGTGGTCGCTGATGCCCGCGAACAACTGCAGAATCAGACGCACGATCTCGCGAGCCTGCTCGGAAACACCTACACCGCAACCCGTCTGCTGCCGAAGATGATGGGCGCCGACGGTCCGCGTTCGTACTTCCTCGCATTCCAGACGCCTGCGGAGGCACGCGGAACCGGCGGGCTCATCGGTGGGTACGGAATTCTGCGCGCCGAGAACGGTACGGCGGAGATCGACAAGCTCGGGACGACACGGGAATTGAAGTTCGCCGAGCGCCCGATCGACCTCGGACCCGAATACAACGCACTGTGGGGACCGCGGAACACGACCGTCGACTTCCGAAACTCCAACGCGAGCGCCAACTTTCCGTACGCGGGGCAGATCTGGACGTCGATGTGGACGGAGCAGACCGGGGAGTCGCTCGACGGTGCCATCGCGACGGACCCGATCGCACTGAGCTATCTGCTCGGTGCCACGGGCCCGGTCCGGCTGGCCGACGGCGAGGAGATCACCGCGGACAACGTCGTCGAGGTGACGCTGTCCAGTTCCTACGCACGCTTCGGCGACGACCAACTCGCGCGCAAGATGTATCTGCAGGAGATCGCAGCGGCCGTCGTGACGAAGATGACGAGCGGGGTCGCACCCACCCGCGCGCTGATCGACGCTCTCGGCCGCGCCGGAAGCGAGGGACGCATCGCCGTGTGGAGCGCGGACGCGTCGGCGCAGGAGATTCTCGCCGGCACCGCCATCGGACACGCGCTTCCCGACGACCCGGCGCCGTATGCCGGAGTCGTCGTCAACAATGCCGGCGGCAACAAGCTGGACTACTACCTGACACGCGACATCACGTACACGGCCGAGGCCTGCACCGGGCCGACACGGAAGTCGACTGTGACGGCCACGCTCACCAACAACGTCCAGGCCGATGGACTGACCACGTACGTCGCCAGCACGTTCCTCCAGGGCGTGCCGTACGGGACCAACGAGTCGATCGCCTACCTGTACGGCACCCAGGGCGCGAAGATCACGTCGATGTCGATCGACGGCGCACCCGCGTTCTCGGTGCAGAGCGGCACCGAACTCGGCCGTCCGGTCAAGGCGGCGTACCTGTCCATCGCACCAGGCGAATCGTCGACCGTCACGTGGGAGCTGGAGGAGCCTTCGGTGCCGGGACAGGCGAGCGTCCCGGTCCAGCCGCTGGTCGACACCCCTGCCGTCACCGTCGACGTCCCCGAATGCCGGTAACCGTTCCTGAAATTTTCCAGTGATATTTCCCAACCTTCGGGTGCTGGCTCGACATCGAGACCCCTGAACTGTGAATGTGGAGGCGATACGCGTCCACGAACAGTTA
This sequence comes from Rhodococcus sp. B10, assembly GCF_011770055.1. Classification (NCBI taxonomy): domain Bacteria; kingdom Bacillati; phylum Actinomycetota; class Actinomycetes; order Mycobacteriales; family Nocardiaceae; genus Rhodococcus; species Rhodococcus sp. B10. The sequence continues at coordinate 148,224 of NZ_JAAFYV010000004.1, forward strand.
CGGAGATGTACCCGCATGTTGCCGAAGTCCCGACCGGTCTGGTCCGTCGCTGCTGCCCTCGCTGTGGGGACGGTCGGCCTGGTCGGCTGCAGCTCCGACAGCGGCTCCGACGAAGCAGCTGCCGACACGACGACGAGCGCCGCGCCGTCCCAGGCCGCGGGCGGCAGTGATCCGTCGAACGAAGTCTGCGCCAAGCTGCAGGACATCTCGGATTACGAGATGCAGTCGATGCAAGCCCTGGCCGGCGCCGATCCGGCGGATTGGCCTGCGCTGCAGTCCGCGCTGACGGCGTACTCGTCCGGTCTGGCCGAGCACTACGACCCGGCCATCGACGTCGCCGACGAGCAGACCGCATCGGACCTGACCAAGCTGCGCGACGCCAGCGCCGCCGCCACCGCGAGCGCGGCCGACGCGCCGTCGTACGAGGTGTTCAACGAGCAGTCGACCACGTCGATCGACGTCGACACCGCTCAGGCCGCCATCGATGCGAGCAACCGCGTCGATCAGTACGCGCAGAGCACGTGTGGTTTCTCGATCAACCAGCAGTAGTGCGGCTGCGCATCACGGAGTGAACGGTGGGGCATCTCGCTTGAGGCCCCACCGCCACACCTGCCCGAGCCGCGCCACCCGCGCGCGTCGCGACGCCGACGACGCCCCACCGGCAACCACACCGGCGAGCGTGACCAGAGCGAGCTCCATACGCTGGACGTAGCTCGTCAGTCTGCTGCAGTGATACGACGTGAGCCGGATCGCGGCGTCGGCGCGTGCTCGTTCGACGAGGGTGCCGTGAGTTTTCTGCGACGACGCGGCGATGTGCTGAATCTCGGCTCGCCGTGCGACGAGGAGATCGATTCCCTGCGACGACGCCCGACGCGACAGGTCCGCATCCTCGCCGTACAGGAAGAACCGCGAATCGAACGGTCCGAGCTCTTCGAGCAGCGCGCGGTCGGCGAACAACGCACCGCCACAAACCTTTTCGACCACCACGACATCCGCGTCGACCTCGGCGAGAGCGGCAGCGAACCGATCGCGCTTCCGCTTGCGCGAGATCGAGAAGTTCCACTGCATGTACGCGTCGGATTGCACCCGGCCGTCACGGTGAAGCCATCCTCCCACCAGCGATCGTGGGTGGTGGTCGGCCGCGTCGAGGAACCGGGCGAGCCCGTCGGGCGCGAGGGCCGCGTCCGGATTGAGCATCAGAACCGAATCCGCGGTCGACGCGGCGACGCCGTGGTTGACGGCGCGGCCGAATCCGACGTTGCGGTCCATCCGCAACACCCGCATGGTCGACGCGTCGATCGTGTCCTCGACGGGCGTCGAACTTGCGTTGTCCACCAACAGGATCGATCCGTCGACGCCGCATGCTCGATACGACGCCTGCACCGAGTCGGTGCACGCACGGAGGAGGTCGGGGTCGGATTCGAAGCAGACCACGACGACGTCCACGGTCGTACTGCGTGTCATGAGCTCACGTCCTTCTTGTCGAATCCCAGTAGGCCGATTCCGAAGCCGCACAACAGAAGTACCGGGCGGATGTAGAGCGCGTCGTAGAAGAAGCCCGACAGCACGATCGCCAGGATCAGGACGGCTCCGGCGCGGACCCTCGTCGAATCGGACCGCAGCAGAGCGCGAATCGCGATGACCGCGAGGGCGACGATGCCGAGCACGGTGACGACGCCGAAATCCCACAGCAGACTGAGGAACAGGTTGTCGACGGTCGTGAACCCCTGGATGCCGAGTCCACTGCCGAGTGCGTCGAGCAGACTGCGTGCACCGGAACCGAACACGACGCACGCGCCGCTGCAGGTGTCCGACCATTCGTCGAACACGATCGCGGCGTAGTTCCGATTGTCGAGTGACGCGGATCCGGTGAGGCCGCCGAAATCGAAGACACGTTGGCCGGCCAGCGCCGACCAGTACAGCACCACCACAGTGACGGCAGCTGCCAGCAGCAGCGGCCCGAGCCACGCCGTCCGGTACCCGACGGCCAGCTGCCCCTGCCGACGTCGATACGCAGTCGTCGCGACCGTCGCGACCGTCAGCACGGCCACGGCTGCAGCACACAGAACGGCTGAACGGGTTCCCGAGGTCGAGACCGACACCGCCGTGGACAGCACGACGACCCATCGCACCGCGGTGCGCCTCGACTGCGTGGACGACGACAGCACCAGAGCCGCGGCACCGACACCGACCGCCACCATTCCGGCGGGTACTGCCTGTCCGATCAGCCCGCGGGACCGGAACGTGTCCCGGGAGTACGCGATGTAGTGCGGGTCGCCGAACAGCTCGCCGAAGACGTGCTGCTGCACCAGATATTCGACGCCCATCGTCACGGCCAGCGCGACGGACAGAACGACGAGGGCGACCAGCGGCTGCCGTAGCGCCACCGCCAGTCCGGCGCCGACGACGATGGGCGCGAGCAGCGTCACGTATCCGACCGGGTTGAAGTTCATCACCTGGTTGAACGTCAGTACGAGGAAGCCGAACAGCAACGCGGGCACCACGATCGTCGTCTCGGCGCGACGGATCGCCCACACCGCGGCCGCCGACCCGACGAGCAGACCGACCAGTCCGAGATAGCGCCAGAACGACCCGACCGTGACGAAGTCGACCGGTATCGCGACGACGATCGCCGCGGCAGGCAGCAGCAACGTAATGCTCCACCTCCCGCGTCGCTCCGTCTGCACGGTCTCCGCAGGTGCAGGTGTACGAACGCGAGTACTGCGTCTCACCTGCGCCGGTATCACCGGCCTCGCCGGGAGTGTCATCGAGCGGCACCTTTCTCGAGCCGCGCCAACGCTTCCAGCGGGTCCTCCCCCGCGAGATCGGCGACGCCGTCCGCCACTCGGTCGTCGTCCCAATCCCACCAGCGCAACGCTCGCAGACGCGCGATGACGTCGTCGTCGAATCGTTTGCGTACCAATGTTGCCGGATTACCGGCGACGATCGAGTACGGTTCGACGCTGCGCACCACGATGCTTCCCGCCGCGACGATCGCGCCGTCGCCGATGTGAACTCCCGAGACGATGGTGGCGCCGAACCCGATCCACACGTCGTTGCCGATCACGACATCGCCCTTGCTGCAGGGGTATCCATCGGTTCCGGCTCCCGGCAGACCCAACTTGTGACGGATCGGGAACGTCGTCAGCCGATCGGTCGGATGGTTGCCGCCGAGCAGGATGTTCACTCCCGCAGCGATCGAGCAGTATCGACCGATACGCAGCCGCGTCGGATCGTTGTCGTACAGGCGCACTTCGGGGATTCCGTAACTGTGCGCGCCCATCTCGACGCGTCCCGACGCGATCAGGTTCCGCAGAACGCGTCGGCGATACCGGTTCGGGTCGACGACCCTCAGCACATGATCGATCATGCGAACACCTCCCGTACGTAGCGGCCGGAGACCGCCCAGAACCACAGTGAGAACGCCACCATGGCGGCAGCCCAGACGGTGATCAGCGTCATCCCCGCGCCCGTCGTGATGCCGATGCCGTAACCGAGTACGACGACGGCCGCCAGTGGCACGAGGTAGCGCAGCTCGACGTCGGGCCTGCCTGCGCCGGTCAGGATGTTCACCGGCGCGATGGTGGCGCAGTTCGCGCCGTGTGCCAGCGCGACGAGCAGTACGACGGTCACCGACGGCGTCAGATCGAGCGCGACGCGCTGGGCCACGAACGCCACGACGCCTGCCCCGATCATCAACGGAACCATCACGAGCAGAACGAGTTTCCGGACTCGAACGAGCAGAGCGGTGCCCTGCTCGGACGTCGTCAAGCGGGACGAGTCGGCGACAAGTCCGGCGGCAAGCGCGATCAGCACGATCTTCGGGATCATGACGAATCGCGTCACGATGTCGTAGCGGGCGAGCAGTTCCGCGTCTCCGACGAGACCGAGTGCCCACCTGTCGAGTTGGGTGATCGACAGCCCGAGCATCGCGACGACGACGCGAGTCTTCATGAACAGTACGATCGTCTGCCGCACCGATGCCGACGTATCGGCAGCCAGCGCAGCATCGTTGCGGCGCCTGCCCCCTTCGAGCGCGAATCCGAGAACCGCCTGCACGCCGCCTGCCACGACGGTTCCGATGCCGAGCGAGACGATGCCTGCCCCGGACTCCAGCGCGACGAGAGTCGCGACCAATTGCACGGATCCGCCGAAGAACAGCACCGCGGTTCGGCGATAGAAATGGCTGCGCCCCAACGCCGCAGCACCGTAGACGACGCCGATGCTGCGCAGCACACCGCCGAGCGAGACGAGCGCGATCAGCGTGTAGACCGACCCACGATCGGCGGTCAGGCCGGCCGCAGTCGAATACGCAGGCCAGATCCCGATGGCCAACGCTCCCAACACGATCGGAGGCAGAGCCGACAACCCGCACAACGTCGTCGACGTGCGAAAGTCGAGGTGGCCACCGCCCGAGAGCTTGGTCGCGAGTGTTGGTGTGCCGAAGTCGAACACGACGAAGATCGTCGACAACGTCGCTGCCAGAGCCCACACGGCGTAGTCGTCGACACTCAGATAAGCGGATCCGAGGATCGGCACGAACGCCACGAAGGCACTCGCGGCGATGGCAGGCAACCCGCCCTTGAGCAACCGAACCGCAAGACTGCGCACACCCGCTTCAGTCGAGGTCACTGCCGCCGGCCCAGCACTCGTCGGCAGCGTTCGACCGACTCGGTCATCGTGGCGCGGCATTCCTCCAACAGATCGGCGTCGATCGTCGGAAACCGTTCGGCGGCATCGCCTTCCCACCGGCCGACCCACGGCATGCCGACGGCGTCGAACACCGGCCCGACCGTGTCGGACGACGACTCGACCCATCCGAACGGCACGGCACCTTCCGTCGCGCCTGCGACGAGGGCGTGGACCCGGTCGCTGACGACGAGCGCACTGCGCGCGTAGACGTCGCGCACCGTCTGTTCCTGGTCGGCGTGATTCTCGACGAACCAGGCACGGTACTGCCCGCCGAGCGCCCGCGACAGATGCTGCGACGTCAGATAGTCGGCCGAGGAGTGCACGAGCACCGCAGGCTCGAGCCCCAGTGCCGACGTCGTCGCGGTGAACCACTCCATCCAGGTATCCGACGGCCTCGGGCGATCACCACGCAGCACCACTGCCGCGAACGGCCGATCGGTCTCCCATCGGTCGACGGGCGTGCCGAGCCGAAAAGCCCAGTCGGGCACCGGACGGGGATGCCGCCTGCGACAGAGGGCGGCCACGAGACGATACGGCAACAGTACCAACGGATTCGCCGACGACGCGTCGACGCCACGGCCGCGCCAGATCCCGCGCCCGCCGCGCGGGAACGCGACGATCATCAACATCGCCAGCATCCACATGTGCATCGAGTGGCGCGCGCTGACCTCGACGCGTCCGGTGTCGACGGCGATGCGCGTCGGCCCGCGCAGTGCACTGACGAATGCCCGCCCGAGCCACACCCGAAAGCTGCCCGTCCGAACGTCGTTCGCGTCCAGACCGAGTCCGGCGACGTAGTCGGGCGACGACGTGCCCGTCCACACGACGAGGTGCCCGCGCTCACGCAGATAGTCGAGATAACCGCGCCGCGCGATGGACGACGCTATGTTCCCGGTGCGTCCCGGCGCGCACACGTACACGGTGCTCACGGCGTGGCCTCCACGTGAGGAACGAGACTGCGCAGGTTCTGCACCAACTCGTCCCGTGCGGGTATCGCGCGGCGCATCCCTTCGTCCACATCCGCGACATAGCGCCGACGCTCCGACTCGTCGTCCAGTAGGGCACGCACCTGCTGCAGCACTCGCGCGGGCTCGAACTTGTTGACGTTGTGCACGTACCGATCGAGACCGAGATCGGCGAACGCACCGAAACCCTTGCGCTCGTAGGCAAGATGAACTACGAAGTGCCCGGCCTTCAGCGCCATCAACGCGGCGTGCAAACGCACCGCAACGACGACTCTCGGCGTCTGCGGGGCCAGAAAGTCACCGCGCGGCAGAATCTTTCGCGCACCGACCGAGGCCATGGCGTCGACGTCGTCGTTGCCCGCGGTCGCGCTCTGGACGTACCCGTCGAACGCTCCCACCTGGTGTGCGAGATCCACCACCAGCGGACCGACCTTCCCGCGTACGGCCCGCACCGTCAGGACGGGCACGGGATCCACATCGAGCCCCCTGCGCTCGATGTGGCCCGCGCCGAGAATGGCCAGATCGCTGAGCCGCCGCACACCGGCGTCGGCGAACTGCGCCAGACTGCGATCGTCCCGCACGTAGAACGCGTCGATCCTCCGCATACGGCCCGCCAACAGCCTGGTCACCGCGGAGTTCGCCGGGCCGACGCTCTGGGGAAGGTACACCGTCGGTGTGGAGGTTCGGCTCGCCGCCCACAGCTGCGGACCGTGCACCAGTGCGGTTTTCAGCGTTTCGACGGCATAGCCGGCGCGCAGGTAGCCACCGCCCACCGCGACGACGAGGTCCGCGTCGTCGAGCTCGCGGAGCAGTCGACGATACGGCCCAGCGTAGCCGGTGAGCGACGGACTCGAATCGACCACGCGTGCATCGATTCCCGCGAAGGTCTCGGGATGCGACGCGGCGATCGTGACGTCGACGCCGTCGCCGAACGCTGCACGCACCAACGCGAGCGTCTCGTCGACGAGCAGTCCGTCACCGGCGTTCTCGGCGCTGTATCCGTGCAGCACGACGACCTTCATGATGCCGCCGCCTTCTCGTACACCCGAAGATGGGCATCCACGCTCACATCCCACGTGAACGACGACGCCCACAGACGTCCGCGAGCGGGCACACTGGCGCGCCACTCCGAATCCTCGGCGGCGCGGACGATCCCGTCTGCGATCCCGTCGGCGTCGATGTCACCGAGAACCCCTGCCGGACCGGCGATGTCACGCAACGCGCCTCGGTTCGACGTGAGAACCGGCGCCCCCGCGGCCATCGCCTCGAGCACCGGGAAGCCGAATCCCTCGTAGAGACTCGGGAACACGAACAGCGACGTCCGCTGCATCAGCGCACGACGGTCGTCGTCCGAGACGAATCCGAGGTGAATCACGTCGGGACTCTTCGAGATTGCGTCCATGGACGCGTCGAAGTTCCACGCCGGCTTTCCGGCGATCACGAGCGGTAACCCGAGCGCCCGCACGTCGGGACGGCTCATTGCCTCGACGAGTGCGACGAGGTTCTTGCGCGGTTCGATGTTGCCGACGTACAGCAGATACTCGTCGGGAACCCGCCCACGCACATCGTCGGACAACGACACCGGTTCGGCGAACGCGTCGGCGTCGATTCCGTGCGGCACCACGTGGATGGTCGCGAGGTCGACACCGAACACCTCGGCGATGTCCTCGGCACTCGACGCCGACACCGTGACGACGGCGTCGGTACTCGCCACCGCACGTGCGACGCGTGTGCGCCAGATCTTCTCCTGGGCACCGCTTCGGACGCCGTCGATCCATCGGCTGGCGATGCCGTGCACCGTGACGACGGACGGCGTTCTCGTCCGCAGCAGAGGGCCCGTGTCGGCGACGTAGTGCAGCACTGCGTCCGTACGCCTGAGGCCCTGCACGGTTTCGGAGAGCATGGTCATCGGTGCCGAACCGTGGAACCGCATCGACTCGACGGCCGTACCCCTCGCGCGTAGGCCGTCCGCCAGTTCCCGTGCGTAGGTCGTGTTGCCTCCCACGTGCCGCTCCAGGATGCGTCCCGGCATCAGCACCCTCACCCTGCCCTCCGATACAGAGTGTCGAGTGCGAGCGACTGGACCGCGGGCGAATGAACGGCCACCGATTCCCTCGTCTCCCTCTGCGCGCGGTGCCGGTAGGCCCCGTCGGAGAAGAATCGGTCGACGGCGTCGGCAGCGGCACGAGGGCAGTTTCGCGTCAGCGGGAATCCGAGCCCTTCGAGGGCGTCGATGCCGCGCGCCAGAATCGGTGTCCCGACGGCCGCAGCTTCGAGCAGGGTGATCGGCGCACCCTCCCACTCGGCGGAATGCAGGTACAGATCGGCGGCCGCGATGTGCTTCTTGACCAGGTCGGACGGCACCCACCCGGTGATGACGACGCCTGCCTGTTCGAGCACCTCACGCATGTCGGCGTCACCGTCGCCGACCCACGTCCAGCGCACGTTGCTGTGCGACGCACGGGCTACTTCGGCGAAGAACAGCGGATCCTTCTGCGCCGAGATCCGCCCTGCCATGACGACCTCGGGCCTGCCGTCGGGACCGTGGTCGGACGGCGGCACGAGTGCGGCGTCGGGTACGACGTTGGGCAGGTAGGTGACCTCGGTGGACGGGCCTGCCATGCGCGCTGCGGACGCGGCCTCGAACGGGCTGATCGCTGCGATCGTCTGCGCTCGTCTGCTCAGCACCGTCTCGATCGCGCGGTAGGCCGACCGTGCGGCGCCGGAGCTGTCACGACGCAGAAATGCGTACGCGTGCGGGGTGTAGACGACCTTGATGTCCGGTCCGAAATCGAACAGACGCAACAATCCGGCGAAACTGGAATGCAGATGAATTGCATTCGGTTTCGTGCGGAGGATATGCGCTCGTGCCGCCCGGATGAAACCGGCCAAAGACCCGTTGTAACTGATTGATTCGGCACCGCACGGCTCTGCGATGTCGTGTTCGGACCGCGTTCGCACCAGAACCTGGTGAACGAGCGACGGAGAATTCTCGATGTAGCGAGAAATGGCGGATTGAACCCCGCCTCCGTATGCCTCCGAAATATGAAGGACATCTGCTCGGCACACATGTGTGCCCGTAATTCGTTGTGTCACTGCAACTCCCCGACGAAGTGCGCTTTGTGTAACCTGCATGCACAGATGAGCGAGCTGCCCACACGGCGCTGATACGGCCGGACGGCTCGACCTCTGATTCGAACGACTCGACACGGCATTTCGACGCCGATTCTGTCATCCAAGGGAATGACACACTGTCGTTCGATCGTTGTCAAACCGAGATGGAATTCGAGCCGCGTCGGTATCGACAATCATCGATGAATCGATTTATTTCATCGAATGAATGCCTTTCGGCGAACGCCGCGCTACCGATTCGACGAATTCTTGCACCACACGACCGGTCCGACGCGACATTCCGCGGGCCATCACGCTCGAAACGATCCGTAAACCGTTCGAATCCCCGAAAAACGCGCACTTGGCTCGCGTCAGATCAGTTCCCGATGCCCGGACGGGCGACAGACGGTGTTCCACAGCTCCGCGGTCTGGATAGCCCAGAACGCGGCGAATTCCAGTATCAGCGCAGCTTCGGCGACGAGCACGAACAACGTCCACTCCACCGTCGCCGACAACACGAGAACGGCGATCAACGTGGCCAGCATGACGATTCCGACGATCCGATACGCGAGGACGTACCGATCCGATTCGGAGAGAACGGCATTCGCCCAGATCGCAAGAATCACGAACGCGAACATCGCCACCGCAGCGAGGCTGTGGCCGTGCCGCTCGAACCAGTGCGGCGTGAACACGAACGTGTACGCCAGCACCGCCGTGACGATCCCGCCGACGATCCGTGCGAGCGTGCCGACCGGCGTCCACGACGCCCCGAACGCGCCGGACGCGAACGACACCGACGCCACGAGAACGAGGAGAGCACCGACGACGACGCTCGATACGTTGTTGCCGATCGCATGACCTGCGTTGTAGTCGAGCGGCAAACCCGGCCCACCGCACAGGCCTCGCATCCGGCCGCCGCCGTCGGGACCGAGGTTGGTCGGCCATCCAGTCGGAACGGTGGCAACGACGAACGCCCACAAGCCGGCGAAGTCGTACAGGACGTCTTCGGTATCCGAACTGCCCTTGTAGACGAGCAGCAACGTGCCGAGGGCACACAGCACAGCGATGAAGACAGTGTGCACGTCGGTGAAAAAGTAGGCGCTGATGGATGATTGGAGACACCATCCGGCGGACGCGACCTGGATGAAGACCGAGACGAAGAGCATCAGCACCAGAATCACGACGCCGATCCGGAGGCTGCGATACGTACCGAGAACGGCGGCGACCGGGAAACCGTCGCCATCCCCGTTTCCAGTCACGCAGGCTCCCATGTCGACAGGTACCGAACACTTCATTGAACATCGGACCGGCGACGTGCGGGTCGAAATGGATCGAGTTCGACGCGCCGCCCGCAGCAGCGAACCGATGGTTTTGTAATGAACTAAGGTCACGATCAGATGAACTACTCGACCATCGACGACGACACACGGCACCTCGGGTGCTCCGGAGGACTCATGCCGTATCGAACCGGACGCGTACCGCTCGCGCGTCGCCGGCTCCGGTCGTCGGCCATGATTCTGCTGGCAGGCGCGTCGCTGTACGGCGTCACGGCGTGTACGGCCGGTGCACGTGACGTCGCCGAACCGACGCCGGTCGTGGAGACCACATCACCCACGACGGTCGCGTCGTCCACGCCGACCCCTGCGCCGACGACGCCTCCCCCGCTGATCCCGCCCAGCGTCGTCGCGACGGCAGAGCCGGTTCCGTCCGTCGACTACGACGTTCCCGCGATCCCGCCTGTGGCGACGACGGAGTACGTTCCTGCACCGCCCGTCGACAACGGCATCACGACGCCGTCCCCTGCACCGCCCGAACCGTCGATGCCCCCGCCGAATCCCGTCGATTCGCGCGGGTTTCCGCTCGGCACCACGTGCGGTGCGGTGTCGTGCACGTCGCCGGACGGAGTCACGTTCGTCAATCCCGATGCCGTGCCGAATTTCGGTACTCAGCCGTTCGATCAGCTGTGTGAGCAGACCATCTGCTCACCTGGTTTCCCGCTGACCCCCGGGCTGCCGTCCACCGGAAGCGCAGGCTAGCCGTCGGCACCGCTTGAGTGGTTCATCCATACGAACAGATGGCTTGAACGGTTCATTCAAGCCCTCTGTCCGCGCCCACCCTCGGCCGAATCAGTTCACGAGGCCTTCGCTTCGCAGCCAGTCGTAGGCGACGTCAGAAGGATCTTCACCGTCGATGTCGACGCGCCCGTTGAGTTCCTGCATCAGGTCGTCGTTCAAGCGCTCGGAGACGACGGCCATCAGGTCGGCGATCTCGGGATGCTGCTCGAGAACCGCACCCCGCACGACGGCCGTTCCGCTGTAGGGCAGGAAGAACTTTCGGTCGTCGTCGAGCACGGTGAGGTTCAGATTCTTCACGCGCCCGTCGGTGGTGTAGACCATGCCGAAGTTGCACGGTGCGCTCTGCGCCGTCGAGGTGTAGGCGACGCCGGCATCCATGCGTGTCACCTGGTCCGACGGCACCCCGTCGGGCGCGTTCAGCGGAATTCCGTACGTCTCGAGCATCGGCACGAATCCGTCTGCACGGCTGAAGAATTCGTCGTCGACGCAGAACGTCCTGTCACCGACCGGGAGCTGTGCGACGTCGGACAGCGACGTGACACCGAGCCTTTCGGCGGTGCCGGCCGACGCAGCGAACGCATACGTGTCGTTGAAATTGGCGGGCGGCAGCCATTCGAGGTCGTAGTCCTGCTTCTCGATGTCGTGGACGCGCTGCCACAGCTCGTCGGGGTCCGAGATCGTCTCGGTCTCGCCGTGATAGTTGACCCATCCGGTTCCGGTGTACTCCCACAGGATGTCCGCGTCGCCGTTCAACTGCGCCTGGCGCGACGACGCGGATCCCGGTGCTCCGGTGAGGTCGGTGACGTTCGCACCCGCCGCGGCCAGGTAGGTCGCGGTGATCTTGCCGAGAAGCACGCCCTCGGTGAAGCTCTTGGACGTCACCACCAACGATGCGCCGTCGAGCGGCGCCGCGTCGTCGGTGAGCGTCGTGCTCTCGAACGTGCCGGACGAGCTCACGAGCCCGCATCCCGACGTGAGTGCCGCAATCAATGCGGCTCCGAGTGCTGCTCTGCCTCTCATGCCACTCCTCGCGGGGTTGCGACGAGCTCGACGAGTCGCCCGAGCCAGTCGATGATCAAGGCCAGCAGTGCCACCAGAACGGCGCCGGAGATCAGCAGTTTCGGCAGGAACAGCGTCACTCCGGTCGTGATGAGTGTGCCGAGGCTCGTGGCGCCGATGAACGTACTGAGCGTCGCGGTACCGACGAGAATGACCAGTGCGGTGCGCACTCCGTTGAGGATCACCGGAACTGCGAGCGGCAGCTCGACCTGTGCAAGCGTGCGGACGCCGGAGAATCCGATGCCGCGGGCCGCTTCGATGGTCCGCTTGTCGACCTGATCGATGCCGGTGATCGTGTTCTGCAGAATCGGCAGGATCGCATAGACGACGAGACCGACCACGGCAGTACGGAATCCGGTGCCGAGCCACATCGTCAGCAGCACGATCAAACCGACTGCGGGCGCCGCCTGGCCGACGTTCGCGAAGTTGATGACGAAGGGCTTGAACGGCTTCGCCTTCTCCCGCGTCAACAGGATGCCGAGCGGAATGGCGATCGCGATGACGATGATCGTGGCCGTCAACGTCAGCTTGATGTGGTCGAAGATGGTGTTCTGCAGGTTCGTCCATCCGAGTGACGCCTCTTCCGTCGGCGTCAGCGTCGTCGTCGCATACCAGGAGAAGTAGCCGATGCCGAGGATCACGATGAGCAACGGTTCGAACCACACGTCCATCGGTGTTCGCCGCAACCGGTTCATGCGGAAGGACTTTCGCCGTGCGCGGTGTACGAGACGTGGCCGTCGCCCTCGCGGGCGTCCGACAGCTGACCGCGGATGACGGCCATGACCGTGGCGATCGTGAGAGACCCGGTCACCGCGCCGCGGCCGTCGGTGACGAGGACGCCGCCCTGGCTGGCCGCCAACATGGTGTCGAGGGCGTCGTTCAGTGTCGACGACGGCGCCACCGTCGGGAGACGGTTGTCGACGTAATCCGAGATTCGGTCCTTCGTCGCCACCTCGTCGAGCGACGGCCACGACCGGGGGCGGCCGTCGGCGTCGACGACGACGATCCACGTGACCCCTGCGGCTTTCGCACGGGCGATGACCTCGTGCGAGTCGTCGCCGACGCGTGCCGTCACGACCGGTTCGTGGTCGACGTCCTTGACCCTCGAAAGCGTGAGATGCGCGAGCGTGGCACCCGAGCCGATGAACTCCTCGACGAACGGAGTGGCGGGACGCGCGAGAATCTCCTCGGGCGACGCGTACTGCTCGATCTTGCCGCCTTCGGACAGGATCAGCACTTTGTCGCCCAGCTTGGTTGCTTCCTCGAAGTCATGGGTGACGATGACGATGGTCTTGGCGACCTCGTGCTGGATTGCGATGAGGCTGTCCTGCAACCGAACTCGCGTGATCGGGTCGACGGCGCTGAACGGCTCGTCCATGAGTAGGACCGGCGGGTCAGCGGCAAGAGCACGTGCGACGCCGACGCGTTGCTGCTGGCCGCCGGACATGTCCTTCGGCAGCCGGTCGCGGAAGGTGTCCGCGTCGAGCCCGACGAGGTCGAGCAGACATTCCGTGCGTTCGGCGATCCGCTTCTTGTCCCACCCGAGAACACGCGGTATCGCGCCGATGTTCTTGGACACCGACCAGTGCGGAAACAACCCGCCTGCCTGGATGACGTAGCCGATCGACTGGCGCAGCTTGTCGGGGTCTTCTCCCGTGACGTCGCGGTCGCCGATGAACAGCCGGCCCTCGGTCGGTTCGATCAGACGGTTGATCATCTTCAACGTCGTCGTCTTGCCGCAGCCGGACGGTCCGACGAACGCGACGATGTGGCCTGCCTCGATCTCGAGGTCGATCTTCTGCACGGCGGGCTTGGCCTGGCCGCGGTACTGCTTGACGACGCCGTCGAGCCGAATCGAGGCACCGGTGACGGTCCGTTCGGTGTCGGTCATGACAATCCCTTCGAGATGGTGAGGCGCCCGAGGAGGACGAGCAGCGCGTCGAACACCAGGGCGATGACGACGATGAGAACCGTTCCGGTGAAGGCCATCTCGACGGAATTGGTTCCGCCGAGCCGGGACAGACCGTTGAAGATCAGCGAGCCGAGACCGGGGCCGAGGACGTACGCGACGATTGCGGCGACACCGACCACCATCTGCGTCGACACCCTGATTCCGGTGAGTATGACCGGCCACGCCATCGGCAGCGACACCGAGAAGAGGATGCGGACACGCGAGAGTCCGATTCCCTGGGCGGACTCGATCACCGTGTCGGGCACACCGCGGAGTCCGACGATCGCGTTGCCGATCACCGGCATGGCCGCGAAGAACGCCAGCATGATGAACGACGGCACCACGCCGAGCCCGAACGGCACGATGAGCAGCGCCAGGAGGGCAAGGGACGGGATCGTCAACGCGACGCGGCTGCTGGTCAGGGTCAGCGAGGAGAACAACGGAAGCCGATGCACCGCAACGGCTGTCGCGATGGCGACGAGGGTACCGACGAGCACCGTCTGGAAAGCGAGCGATGCATGTTGGTACGTCAGAAACGCGAGAAACTCGCCTCGCCCCTGAAGGTAATTCCAGAGGTTCACGAAACTCCTTCGGGCAGCGGGCTTTCAAGAGGACACAGTGAAACCGTCGACACCCCCGTGTGTCGTCGGCGACGATACCGGCCGTTTCGCATTCACGCCCGACTTCAGGGAAATGGTCGACTGGTCGAACTCCACGCCCAGCCGAGCCGTGTGCTCGCGTACCAGCGGAAACGGGCGAGGCCGCGACGGCGCGCCCTCCCAGCGCCGAATTCGAATCAGCTCGAGCAGAACTCTGGCGGCTCCGCCGCACGTGCACGGGAATACGTAGCCCACTATGTATTTCCGTGCACATGCGGCGCAGCCGCCTGTTTGGATCAAATCCAGAAAACCCTCGCGCGATCCGCCGATCCCTCCTAGTGTTGGGGGCATGGCTTCGGCATCCGACACTGCGGCCCGGCTCCGCGCCGCGGGACTTCGCGTCACGCAGCCGCGCATCGCCGTCATGGATGCCGTCCGCGCCAACCCGCACGCCGACACCGAGACCATCGCGAGCGTCGTGCCGAACACCTCGCGTCAAGCCGTCTACGACGTGCTCGACGCGTTGTCGACGGCCGGTCTGCTGCGTCGGATCCAGCCTGCAGGACACCGTGCACGGTACGAGTCGCGCATCGGCGACAATCATCACCACATCGTGTGTCGCACTTGCGGTCTCATCGCCGACGCGGAGTGCGCGACGGGCGAGACCCCGTGTCTGACGGCGTCGGACGACCACGGTTTCGCGCTCGACGAAGCCGAGGTCATCTTCTGGGGAACGTGCCCGAAGTGCGCCGCACCCACCGAAACTCGATCACACCCGTGATCGTTCCAGATCGACCAGCCCACCGTCGAAAGGAATGCAGTGACCTCCGATAGCCGCCCGCCGAACCCGGACACGGGAACGCAGAGCACCAGTGAAAGCGAAAATCCGGTCATCGAGTCGCCCAAGCCGAAGGGCGACAGGCCGCTGACCAACAAGGACTGGTGGCCGGAGCAGATCGACCTGTCGATCCTTCATGCACACACCTCCAAGTCCACCCCTCTCGGCGAATCCTTCGACTACAAGGCCGAATTCGCGAAGCTCGACGTCGACGAGCTGAAGGCCGACGTCACCGCGGTACTCACCGACTCCAAGGACTGGTGGCCCGCGGACTACGGCAACTACGGCGGCCTGTTCATCCGCATGAGCTGGCACGCCGCAGGCACCTACCGCATCTACGACGGCCGTGGCGGCGGGGGGCAGGGCGCACAGCGCTTCGCACCGCTGAACAGCTGGCCGGACAATGCGAACCTCGACAAGGCGCGCCGCCTCCTGTGGCCGGTCAAGCAGAAGCACGGCAACAAGATCTCGTGGGCCGACCTGCTGGTCTTCGCCGGCAACGTCGCTCTGGATGCCATGGGATTCCAGACGTTCGGTTTCGCCTTCGGCCGCGAGGACATCTGGGAGCCGGAGGAAGTCTTCTACGGACCCGAGGACACGTGGCTCGGCACCGACAAGCGGTACTCGGGTGAGCGTGAACTCGCCAAGCCCCTCGGTGCGACGACGATGGGCCTGATCTACGTCAATCCCGAAGGGCCGGAGGGCGAACCGGATCCGGTCGCCGCGGCGCACGACATTCGTGAGACGTTCGGCCGTATGGCGATGAACGACGAGGAAACCGCCGCGCTCATCGTCGGTGGTCACAGCTTCGGCAAGACGCACGGTGCGCGTCCTGCGGACAAGATCGGCCCCGAGCCCGAGGGTGCGCCCGTCGAGCAGCAGGGCCTCGGCTGGAAGAACGGCTACGGTACCGGCAAGGGCGAGGATCAGGTCACCAGTGGCCTCGAGGTCGTCTGGACCAAGACGCCGACGCAGTGGGGCAACGGCTTCCTCGAGAATCTCTACGGCTACGAGTGGGAGCTGCAGAAGAGCCCCGCGGGCGCGTGGCAGTTCGTCGCCAAGGACGGCGCGGGCGCAGGCGAGATCCCCGATCCGTTCGGCGGACCGGGACGCGCACCGACGATGCTCGTCACCGACGTCGCATTGCGCGAGGATCCGATCTACGCCGAGATCACCCGGCGCTGGCTCGATCACCCCGAAGAGCTGTCCGAGGCGTTCGCAAAGGCCTGGTACAAGCTGCTGCACCGCGACATGGGACCGATCGAGCGTTACCTGGGCCCGTGGGTTCCCGAACCGCAGCTGTGGCAGGACCCGGTTCCGGCTCGGCCGTCGACGCTGATCGACGACGCCGATATCGCGTCGCTCAAGGCGAAGATTCTCGAAACCGGCCTGTCCGTACAACAGCTCGTCGGCGTCGCGTGGTCTTCGGCCGCGAGCTTCCGCAAGACGGACTTCCGCGGCGGCGCCAACGGTGCACGCATCCGTCTCGAGCCGCAGAAGAACTGGGAGGCCAACGAACCCGCGGTCCTGGCCGAAGTTCTGAGCGCACTCGAGCAGGTGCAGAAGAATTTCAACGGCAGCGGCGACGGCAGTACGCAGGTGTCACTTGCCGACATCATCGTCCTGGCGGGTGCTGCGGCCATCGAGAAGGCTGCACGCGACGCGGGCCACGAGGTGACCGTTCCGTTCACCCCGGGGCGCACCGACGCGTCGCAGGAGAACACCGACGTCGATTCCTTCGCGGTGTTGGAGCCTCGCGCCGACGGCTTCCGCAACTTCTTCAAGGAAGGCGAGGAGACGCCTGCTCAGGTGCTGTTCCTCGATCGCGCGTACATGCTCGATCTGACCGCGCCTCAGGCGGCCGTGCTCGTCGGCGGTCTGCGTGCCCTGGGCGCGAACCATGGAGGCACGAAGCACGGTGTGTTCACCGACCGTCCGGGCGTGCTGACGAACGACTTCTTCGTCAACCTGCTCGACTCGGACACCGAGTGGACCAAGACCGGCGACGACGAGTACGTCGGCAAGACTCGGGCGACGGGTGAGCAGCGCTGGACGGCCACCGGGCTCGACCTGATCTTCGGTTCGCACTCGCAGCTGCGTGCGATCTCGGAGGTGTACGCGCAGGCCGACAACGGTCGTAAGTTCGTCGACGACTTCGTCGCGGCATGGGTCGAGGTAGCGAACAACGATCGGTTCGATCTGAAGTAGCCGAGTCTCGACCAGGATTGACCCAGAAGCCCCCGGGGTATGACGCAGCGGATCATGTCCGCGTCGACCCGGGGGCTTTTGTTTTGACGACCAGCGCCACGCCACCTCTCGCGACTCAGCAGGAGTCGACCGCTCCTGCGGTCGTAGAGCAGCCGATTCTGCTGGACCTCGCGTCCGTGCGGCTGCTTCTCGACGCGCTCGGAGCGATCGCGTTGTTCGTCACGGCGACGGTGGCGCTGTCCATCCACGAAGCGGTCGCCGTGACTGCTGCCGTCGGAATTCTCGTGCTCGGCGCCCGCGGATTCAGGCGGCTCGCCCGACGGTCGTTACCTTCCCGTGATGTTCGTGATCAATCCGTGACCTTCTGACAACCCTTCCCGCAACCTGAGGCTGAGAAGGTATTCACAGACGTAGAAGCACTGAAGAAGCCGGTGCGCCCCGATATTCCATTTGTGAAGACTAAGGGGAATGCAACATGACCGTTACAGAACCCGTGGCCGACTTCATTGCGCACATCGCAGACCAGGAACCGCCGGCTCACACAACTCGCTACTCGCTCGACTCGGAGTCCTACTCCGCCGACTACGCGGTCCTCCGCGCCTCCGGTGAGCTCGACATGTCCGCTCGTGTCGAGTTCGTCGAGACCCTCGATCGGATGGCAAACGAGCACGCGCACGTTCGCGTCGATCTGTCCGAGGTGTCGTTCATGTACTCCGGCGTAGCCAACGCGATCATCGACAACGCCCGCATCAACGATGGCACGGTGAGCGTGTTCGCGCCGACTCGCCCGGTGCGCATGATCCTCGACGTCCTCGGCGGCGGAGACTTGGTAGTCGACGAATAGGAAAGACCAGTAGGATCGAGTCCGCGTCGAGCAGCCGGCGCTGACAATCGCCGCATACGCGCCGACGACCTGCTTGCAGATTCATGCCGGATGAGCCTCCAATCGGTCGTCCGTCGCCCGCGTGCGACGACACTCCGACGCTGGAGGCTCATTCTGCATGACTTCTGCTTCTGAACACGCTGCTGTGCACACCAGTCCCGAATCGCCCACGTTGCTCGGGCTGGAGGTATCCATGCAGTTCGCGCCGGTGCGGCGGCTCGACGATGCCGCGTTGGCTGCTGTCGAACTGCAGCTCAGCGGTCCGCGTGGGTCTGCTCTCGAATCTGCCGATGCCCTGCGCCGGGCAGCGCAGATGATGGACCAAAGGGCCGAGTACGACGACCGCAAGTTCGAGTTCTCCCGCAGCGAGGTCGCGGCGTCGATCGCCGGGACTCTCCCCCTACTCGTGACGGTCGACTCTCAGTCTCGGGTCGCGCTGGAGGCTCCCGCGTCGGACAGCCCCGAACGACTGATCGTGACCGTGAACGTCGCGGACATCATGAACAACCCCCACGAAGCCCTCGGGCGGGTGCAGACCGCCCGGTCGCACGGTCGTCTGATCGCTCTCGACGGCGTAGGCGCCGAACTGCACGCCGCGACGCTGCTGTCGCTCATCGAGCCGGACATCGTCATCACGGCGCGAGAATTCATCACACGGACCATCGACTTCGAGATCGGATCCCTGGCGCACGCGTTGGCCGCCTACGTCGAGCGTACGAACGCGGTCGTCATCGCCGAGGGCATCGACAGCGAGGCCGCCCGTCTGTCGGCACAGACCATCGGGGCGACCTACGGCCTCGGCGCTCTCTATCCGCCACTCGCGAATCCGGACACGTTGCTGCGAGAGAACGTCGTCCCCATTCCGAACTCTCCGGTGTGGAGCACTCCGGCATCCGACGTGGGCACGCCGTACGGCATCGTCAGCACGCACGCGGAGTCGCGTCGCGGAACCAAGCGCCTCCTCGTGCAGATGAGCAAGACCCTCGAGTCCCAGGCCGTCGCGATGGGGTCGTCGATGCTGGTCCTCGGAACCTTCCAGCGGGCCAAGCACTTCACCCCGACGACCGCGATGCGGTGGCGTCACATGTCCGAATCCATCGGTTTCGCCGGCGTCTACGGCGTGGGTCTGTCGCACATGCTCGACGGACGCATTCAGCACGCACCCCTCGACGAGGATGACGACCTCGTCAACGAGTGGGCCGTCGTCGTCCTCGGGCCGCACTATTCCGCACTGTTGTCCGCCAGGGACCGCCACGACAACGGACCCGACCTCGAGCGCACGTTCGACTTCGTGCAGACGTACGACCGCACGACGGTCGTCCAGGCAGCGCACACGATCATGCGTCGGTTCGTCACGGCGTAGACGGCTGCACAGCGGCGCCCTCCGTTCCGTGGCCACCCGAGATTACCGACGAGTTCTCCGACATCCGTCGGACTTCGCCCGTAATATCTGGTCAACGTGGTTGAGGAGTAGCCCGTAGTCGAACGAACCGGACTGCGGTGTGCTGCGAAAATCCGTTTCAGCATGCCGCCGTCCGACGAGGCACGGAGGGTATCGATGACGCTACTCGACTCGGTGCATACTGCACCTGCGTCCATACGAATGTCGTTCTGCACACCGATCGTCTTGGACGCGAACGTGTTTGCGATGTCGGTGGACGAGCCGGCGGGCGGGCCCGTCGTCGTCCGCGTGTGCGGTGGATTCGATCCGGCGTCGACGCGCGAGTTCGAACAGTGCGTCGACGACGCCCTCACTTCCGGTCGCCCGATCGTGATCGATCTGATGGACGTCGAACACATCACGCCGCGGGCTGCGTCCACTCTAGCCAAGGCGTCGGTTCGGTTGAGCCACAGCCGATCCTGCATCACCGTCGCCTGCCGGTACTCGGTGCGGGGCACCATCGTCAGCCTCGCGGGCACTGTCGACTGTCACGACACGTTGGCACAGGCCATCACGGCGGCGCTGCTGTCGCCGACGGAGTCCGTCGGTCATCGCCCACTGGCCACGACCACCGTGACGACGACGAACGACGCCGTCGACGCATTGCACGGAACCTATTTCTGACTCTTTCGTGGGCGATACCCCCGCCCCGGGGTGTGAGACGGTCCTGAGCGGGTAACCTGTTCGCCCCTGGGCGCAGCGACTGCTCGGCGGAATTCTGCTGCCGACGCATTGGAGGAACAATGTTCGGAATGTCCAGCACGCGGGAAGAAGATACCGGACCTTCGGAATTCCACGGCGCCTACAACCGCGAGAATCGTGGCGAAACCCCAGTTCAGACCCTCGATCGCAACTGGATATCGCTGTTGCAAGAACTGCGCGTCGTACAGACCGGTGTGCAGTTGTTGACCGGCTTCCTGTTGATTCTTCCGTTCCAGGAAAGATTCCATCGACTTCCCGATTACGGCAAAACGGTGTTCATGCTGACGGTGGTGTCGGCCGTCGCGGCCACCATTCTGTTGGTGGCGCCAGTGGCGATGCACCGATTGCTGTTTCGGCGACGTGCCGTCGCACAATTGGTCGCCGCAGCACACCGATCCGCGGTCGCCGGTCTCGTTTTCCTCGGACTCGCGATGACCGGCGTCGTCGTGCTCGTCTCCGAAGTCGTCATGGGAGGCGCGGCTGCGGCCGTCGGCGGGGGCGTCGCAGTCGTGGCCTTCGTGTCGATGTGGGTGGTCGTCCCGCTACGCATGCGCCCACGCGCGGGGACGCAGAATACCGACGAGTCGTACGCGGACGCGTCGAAAATCAAGTCCTAGTCAGCTTTTCGCGGAATACAGCTGTGCGAGTTCTTCGAGAACCGCTTCCGCCCGATCCGCCCCGTCCTGATGCCCCGCCCGGCGGAGAACATCGCGATGCGCTGCAAGTTGCGCGCACAGCGCCGGAATCGCCTCGGCGGGAATGGCGTTGACCGGACGTTCCATGCGGAAGACCTCTTCGACGGCCTCGATCAGATTTCTGTCAGGCATGACGCGGCGGCTTTCTGCGGGTGCGGTGAGTCGCGTTCGCTGAAAAGACGCCTCGAGCAGGGAATTCGGCGAACGGAGTGAGTCGATGTCGACTCCGACCGGCACGTGCTCGACCAGGTTTTGTGGACCTTACCACGCGTCCGACACCTCGCGAGCGACGCGTCACTGCTTTTCGGGCGCCCTTTCGAAATCACGGGTAGTGTTGGTAGCACCGCCGCGTCTCGAGAGCAACGGCGGCCGACCACGTCACCTCGAGCCCGCGGGCAGACGTCGAAGTGTGTCGCGCTCGCGCACTGCGACACGATCCAATTCCGATCCGGCGCTTGACCGCCCGGTCGACCGGAGGTGCCCCATGGCGTCCGAATCTTTACCCAACGTGATCTGGACCGAATCACGGAAGCGTCAATACTGGTGGGACAGAGTTGTTTTCGGCGAGCATCCTCCCACGTCGAACAGCATGACACCCCCGCCTACCCCGACCCACCGAGCTGATACCACGCGGAGAATGCATTCTGCGTAGTGGACCGAAACCTTCGCGCCGGAGCAGGGTTAGAAACAATCGGACAGGGGCACCCTCGGGTACCGACTACGGAGGTACCTGTGACCGCAGCCCGAGAACGTACTTACCCCACCATCAGCGTCGACGACGGCGTCTACTCACCTCAAGAGGATTCTTACCTCCTGTGTTCGGAAATTACATCGCTCGGGATTCTTCCCGGTGCCCGCGTCCTCGATCTGTGTACCGGTAGCGGTATCGCCGCCATCGAGGCCGCGCGCAGTGGAGCACGCGAGGTGTTCGCATACGACATCTCCGAGCAGGCGGTGTCGTGCGCGTCGGCCAACGCCGTTGCCAACGGCACGAACGTGAACGTTTGCCTCGGAACACTCACCGACGCGCAGCGCCACGGTCCGTTCGACGTCGTCGTGTCCAATCCCCCCTACGTTCCCTCCCCGAACGAGCCGGAAGGCATGGGTCTGCACCGGGCCTGGGACGCCGGCGATCGCGGCAGAACCGTCCTGGACCTGCTGTGCTCCAGCCTGTCCGATCTGCTCGTACCGGGCGGTGTGGCCGTGTTCGTCCAGTCCGAGTTCGCCGACGTCGACGAATCCGTGCGGCAGCTCCGTCTATCCGGTCTCGACGCCTCGGTGGTGAGACGACAGACCATCGAATTCGGGCCGGTCATGCACGAACGTGCGGCATGGTTGGAAGCCACACGTCAGCTCGACGTCGGTCGCCGGCACGAGGAACTGGCCGTCATCTTCAGCCGCAGGCCGTGATGCGAACCATCGCTGACTGACCCGAAACCTTCCGATCGAACTGGCTGGTATATAAAATTCAGTTGTTTGTTCGACAGCGTGTCGATCCTGCATCCAGCAGCCGACGCGCTTGCCCGGAAGGACATCTGGATGTCGTACGACCGCGGAGAAGACCGTTCTTCACGGCATGCGGAACTACCCGCGCTTCTTGCTCAGTTCGCGCGCGACATGCGCGACGAACGCAGGTCCACGTCGAATACGCTCAACGGTATTCTGCACACGGCGGTCGAGCTCGTCGACGGCGCCGACAGCGGCTGCATCACGACGCTGACCAAGGGCGAGCGCACGGTCGTAGCCGCGACCGACGAGATGGCCGAGGAACTGTGCCGTCGACAGTACGAGTACGGCGAAGGTCCGATCGCATCGGAGGTGCGCCACTTCGATGTCGTGGTAGCCGACGATCTCGGTGTCGAACATCGCTGGCCCCAGTTCGCCGCAGGCGCCGTCGACCAGGGCGTGCGGTCGTTGGTCGCGTTCCAACTGTTCAGCAACGGCGACGACGTCGGAGCGCTCGTGCTCTACAGCAACCGAGCCAAGGCGTTCGGCCCCGACGCCGTTTTCACCGGGGAGGCGCTGGCCGCCCACGCCGCGATCGCGCTGCTCGGCGCGCGGGACAACGAACAGTTTCGCGCGGGCTTGGCCAGCAGGGACATCATCGGCCAGGCGAAGGGCATGATCATGGAGCGGTACAAGATCGACGCGGATCAAGCTTTCGAATTGCTGACCAAACTGTCGCAGCAGCGGAACATTCCGCTCAAAAAGGTCGCGGAGGAGCTGGTCGCGGCAGAGCGTCCGTAGGTCGGCCCTCCCTGCTGTTCCGGTACGCCGACTGTCGAACCGCTCGAAGCCATTCGGGCGCAGGCCGGACCTGCGGGTGACTGTTCCGAACCGGGTCGAAACCGACCTGTGCGTCCGAGATGCCACTCGGACCGGTCGGACGAAGGTACGCCAAGGGCACGAAATCGTCTGCCCCGCATGCCTGGTCGATGCGAAATTCCATTCGATTGCTGAACAGCGCGTCGCGCGCGTTCTCCAAATTCATGGCGCCGGTGGGCGATTCGGTCGCCACGGCGCGAAGCCACCACGAACGCCCGTCGTACTGCAGAGGCATCAGCGTCGAGAGCTCGGCGGTTCCCCACGATCGCGCCGGCCACGGAATCATGCGGCCGACGATCCCACTGCCCGATCCCGCGAGCAGAACGTCCCAATCCTGCTCGTCCGGTGACCGTCCGAATCTGCGAAACGCCAGTCCCCCGATGTCGGGTATGCCGGAGGGCAGTCCGATCCCCTTCGACAGACGTGCGAGCACGTCGCCCGACTGCAGCGGCAGCCCGTGCCCGTCCGGCGCCACTCGGCGCACCTCACCACGGAACATGACCCCGTCGGGATGGAACACCCGGGCCCGCCGCAGCGCCGACGCCGCTCGAAAAGGCGTGCCTACCAAGGCTGAAAAATCCATGCGCTCCCTCGACCTCCGGACGCACGTATTCCCCATGGCGGCAGGTATCAATCCTCACGAGCGAGTTCGATTGCTGCGCAACCCCCGAGCGCGGCTGGTTTGTTCCGACAACTGGGGGGTATCACGTCGTTCGGATACATCGACCGACCCGACAACGAGGGGTGTGCGTGATTTACGCTGCGCGAAACAAGGCTGCGCGAAACAAGGAAACGGACGGCGGACGCCCGTGAGTGCGGACAAGTTGCACATCGCGATCGTCGCCTCGAACCGCTTCCCCATCAAGCAACCGTTTGCGGGCGGACTCGAAGCGCACACGTGGCACCTGGCCCATTCGTTGGCCGACGCTGGGCACGAGGTGACTCTCTTCGCCGGGCCCGGGTCGGACCCTGCATTGGGCAGCACGTGCCTCGACGTGCAGGTCCTCGAATTGTCTCCGCAGGCCCGCGCCGACGTCTCGATGCCGTCGGACACGTTCATGTCGGATCATCACGCGTACCTGCGGCTCATGCTGGACCTGGCAGCCAGCAGCCAGTACGACGTAGTGCACAACCACAGCCTGCACTATCTGCCCATCGCGATGGCGCGAACACTCGCGACGCCGGTGCTGACGACGCTTCACACTCCGCCGACGCCGTGGATCCAGTCGGCGGTGGCCGCGTGCGACGGCGTCGGAACCAGGTTCGCCGCGGTCAGTCGGCACACCGCCTCGATGTGGCACGGGATCGTCGACGAGATCGACATCGTGCCGAACGGTGTCGACGTGCTCGGTTGGCCCGAGGGATCCGGCGGCCCGTATCTCGCCTGGTCCGGCCGCTTCACACCCGAGAAGGGGCCCCACCTCGCGATCGAGGCCGCAGTACGAGCCGGGTACCCGATCAAGCTCGCGGGCCCGATCTCCGACCCGGAGTACTTCGCTCGCGAGATCGGACCTCGCTTGAACGACCGGGTGACGTACGTCGGGCATCTCGATCAGCGCGAACTCGCCGCGTTGGTCGGCGGGGCAGCTGCCGCGCTGGTCACCCCGTCGTGGGACGAGCCCTACGGGCTGGTGGTGGCCGAGGCGTTGGCGTGCGGCACGCCCGTCGCCGCGTTCGCGCGTGGAGGCATCCCCGAGATCGTCACCGCCGACTGTGCGACGCTGGTACCTGCCGACGACGTCGACGCCCTGGCCGCAGCGATTCCGCGTACCGTCGCGCTCGACCGAAAGACGGTCCGCCGTCACGCGATCCTTCGATGCTCCGCCGAGACGATGCTCGACGCCTACCTGCACCTGTATCGAGGAATGATGTCGGCGCCGGTGACAAGGTTGCACGATCCCGTGAAGCATCTTCGCCCCGCGGGACGTCGTCGCCGGCCGGCCTGAACCATGGCCGAACGAGCTCGTGTGCGTGAGCGCACTCGTGTGGTGCGGTGGTGGCGCCTGTGGCGGACGCGTCGCCCCGTCACCTTCACTGACAAGGTCAAGTACAAGATGCTTCGTGACCACCGCAGGCTACTGGTCACGTTCGCCGACAAGGCAGCGGTTCGTGATCATGTGGAATCCCTTGTCGGACCGGGCTTTCTACCGACTGTGTACGCGGTTCTGGACTCCCCGTCCGATCTCGTCGATCTCGAGCTCCCCGCCGAGTTCGTCATGAAGCCGACTCACGGCAGCGGGGCGGTCGTCGTCGTGTCGGACAACGCCGAACCGGACACCGAACTACCGCCGATCGACGCGTGCTGGAGCTACACACACGTCCGACCCAAGCGGGCCGATCGACGGCACCTGGCGGCGATCGCCGATTTCTGGACGCGTCAGCTGTACGGTCAAGGACCCAACCGGGAGTGGGCGTACGGCGCCGTTCCCCGTCGAATTCTGGTGGAAGAGCTGCTGACCGGGCCGCACGACGGTATCGCGGACGATTACAAGTTCTTCGTGTTCCACGGCCGGTGCGAGTTCGTACAAGTGGATACCGGACGCTTCGGTGGGCGGACCCAAGACTTCTACCGTCGTCCGTGGACCCACCTACCGCTGAGTGGGGGCCCGCCGCACGCAGATCCACCGCAGAACACACCGCCGAAGTTGGACACGATGATCGAGATCGCCGAAACGCTCTCGCGTGGCACGGATTTCGTACGCGTCGATCTGTACGTCGTGGGGTCCAGGATCGTCGTGGGCGAGCTGACGAGCTATCCGGCCGGCGGTAACAGCCCGTTCGAACCCGCGTCGTACGACCGTGAGTTCGGCCGGTACTGGACGGTACCGCGCAGATACACGGACTGATCAGCCGACGAACCAGTTCATGAGCACCGATGTCCCTGCATCGGAGTGATCGATGGACACCCCGTCGCACAGGGCCGTCATCAACGGAATACCGTTGCCGCGCACCGGATTCGACGCCGGTCTCTGCCACACACCGTGATCGACGACGACCACCTGCAGCGCCCGCTCGACGGTCGAGTAACCCGCTCTCAGGTCGAGAGTCCCAGTTGTGTCCAAGTCGCGGTACGCATGCTCGACGACATTGGCCATCGCCTCGTAGACGGCGAGAGCGATGTCGGCGCTGCGGTCGTCGTCGAAGTCGGTGATGCCGAGCCATCCGACGAGCGCATGTCGTATACCGCTGATTGCCTCACCGTGGGCGGGAACGTCCAGGAACACGAATTCGCTGGGACCGACGCCGGGTACGGGATCGAAGTCGGCCGACAATCCAGTCATAGGCGAGCCATACCCGATATCGCCGAAATATCGCGGGCCCTTGCGAAAAAGAGCCTACGAGTCCACGGCGTCGATCGCGGAGTCCAGATCGGTGAACACCGTGATCGTTCGGTCCAGCCCCGTGATGGTCAACGGTCGACGCGTCGCGGGGCCGTCCGCGACGACCGCGAACGTGCCGAAAGGCGTCACCCGTCCACTGATTTCGACCAGAACGGTCAGTCCCACCGAGGCGAGAAAGGTGACTCCGGACAGGTCGACGACCAAGGCGTCGATACGGGATCCGGTCAGCACGGAATCGAGGGACCGAGACAGATGCGGCGCCGTCGCCAGGTCGATTTCGCCGCGCACAGCTACCACGGTGACGGAACCTGCGTGCTTCACCGTGACATCCAACGGAGGTTGTGCCACTTCGAGTCCCTGGGTGTGAGCCATCCTGCTGCCGTCGAGTCTAGTCCTGCACGTCGTCGATGCCGTTGCTGTTCCGGCGCCTCGACCGCAAACGCCGGTACTTCACCACCCAGGAAATCACGACGGCACACCACCCGACCGCGATCACGATGCCACCCCAGAGTGCAGCCTTGGCAAGGCTGTGATCCGAGTAGACGTATCCGATGCCGCCCCACAACGCGCCCACTACGACGAACAGCGCCATGACCGAGAGCGCCGACTGTGTCGTCTTGTTCACCACCACGAAGTTTTCCTACCCACAATGGGCAGCGATCATTCCTCCCGGTCCGTGCTTCCGATCACGACGTCGCCGCCTGCTGCTATGCGACGGGCGACGTCGACGATCGGGCTGCCGGTCCGCCGCGCGAGACCGCGCAGGACGTCGTGAGCAGCGCCGATATCCAGTCCGTGCCGCTCGGCGATGATCCCGACGGCGAACTCGGTGTCGGCGGTGTCTGCGGCATCGGCGCGAACGGCGTCGGATCGGTGACGGCGCTCGCCGTCGTCGGACAGCCGTAGCGCGGCACCCGCCAGGTCGGCGAGCACCTGAACGCTCATCGCGTCGCGCGGGGTTCGCATCCACGGCTCCTCGGTTCCGACGACGACGGCCCCCACCGGTCCGCCGTCGATGCGGATCGGATAGGCCCGCACTGCGGCGAGGCCGACACCGACGGCGTCCGACGCGAACGCGGCCCAGCGCGTCGACGGTTCCGCGGTGTCGTCGACGACGACGACGGCATTGGTCGCGACGCTCGTCGATGCCACGCCCATGAAGACCGAGTCCGGAGGCGCGGCCGATTCGTCGGTGGACGCGGCGACCACGAACGACGTCGGGTACGAGGCGACCACGGCCGCGCACGACCCGGATACGACGGCCATCGCCTGCTGCGCGATGGCATCGAGAATCTCGTGCGAGTCGCGGTGGACGGGTGCGGTGAGCATGCCGCTGACCGATGCCAGACGGGTGGTCACGGGAACGGTGTTGTCGGTCATCTCTACCTCTCGGGCGTTACTGGGGACGATGTCGGCGGCGTCCACCTCATGTCTCGCCCTGCGTGAATGTCGTTCGGTGTGCAACTACGTCGTCGGCGATCTCGGTGAGCGAGCGCTGCTCCAGATAGGCCCTGGCCCGCATCGCGGACAGCGCATCGGCGAACGTGACGTCCAACTGCACCGACACCATGCCCGCCGCATAGTTGATCTGCGGCCTGGAGAACTCGGAATCCCAGATACCGCGTCGATGTCCGTCCTGGTTCAGCTCTTCGGCGCCGTTGCCGTCGATTCCGTCACCCGCGCCGAAGTACGTCAGCACCACCTGCCCGACGATGTCCGCACCGCGTTCCATCGCCGCATACTCGTCGGGTGTCGGATCGCCTGCGCGTGTCCGATACAGCTCGAGCACACCGAACACCGTCGACGCGACCCGCAACGGGAAGGTGAAGACAGCCGCAGCCCCGGCCGCGGTCGCATCGTTCGCGAACGCGAGCCAGCGATGCTCGTACTCTTTCCGACGCAGATCCGGGCACAGGACCGGCTGCCCCGAGCTGAACGCGTCGAGGCAAGGACCCAGGCCCGCGGTGAACTGGATGTCGTCGAGGTAGTGGGCGACGGCATTGCTGGCGTACACCAACTCTCGGGCTCCCGACGGCGCCATGAGCGTGACCGCACCACCGTCGGCGTTCGTGCTGCTCGTGACGGCGTCGCACGCCTGGGAGAGCAACACACGCGACGGGCTGCTGTCCGCGGCGGGAACGCTCCTGCCGGTCAGCTCTGGGCCGTCGTCCTCGTGGCCCGACGCCGATGATGTCATGGCGGACTCCTGCACTCGGTGTGATCGACTTTCGTCTACCACTGGTCCGTTGTTCCGGATCCGAGATACGTGTGAGTTGCCTGCCGATGCTGCATCACCGAGTTCATGATGTCGGGTCAACTTCCCTCTCAGTGCGCCAACCGCACTGAAACGGACGAAGGTAACGCCCACCTCGACGGCGAACGCACCTCGGCGGGCGTAAGTTCTTCACCCTGTGATTTCGAGCGGTTGCTTGATAATTGCGTCTAGCGTACGACCTTAGATGACTCTCCGCGCCACGCACGGCATACCGTTCGGAAGGTTTACGATGTCGCCGAGACAAGCGTCGCCATACCAGGTGACGAGTGAGGCGACACGATAGCGATGGCCGACGACAGCAGTCCTCAGCGCGGCGGACCCCTGTGGGAGTCGGATCCCGAGTTGGCCTCCGCCGTCGAGATCCGCCTGTCGCTTCCCATCCGCGGTAGCGACGATCTGATCGAACTGATGGCACGCGTAGCGGCCATCGCCGTGCAGCATATCGCCGGTGCCGATCACGCGGGCATCACCGCCGCATTCGACGACATCGCGCCGTTCACGGTTGCTCCGACCGACGAACGAGTGTCGACGTTCGACCGCGCACAGTACGAGTTCGACGGCGGCCCATGCCTGCTGGCCGCGCGAACGGATCGCATCGTGCATTTCGATCTCGCCGAGATGGGGCAACTGTGGCCCGACCTGTCCATCACGGCCCATCAGAGCAGCATTCGCCGAGTGACCGCAGCGCCGTTGCACCATCGGGCCATCTCGGTCGGCTCGCTGAATCTCTACACCGACCACAGCACCGCGGCGACGATACTCACCACGTCCGAATTGCTGCCGGTTCTGCTCGGACACCTCGACCGCGGACTCGACGAATTCGGACTGCACCTCACGTCGACGGCGTTGGCCCACGAACTGATGCAGGGCGTCGAGACCCGCGCACTGATCGACAACGCCATCGGGGTGATCATGGGGCTGAGGCACTGTTCGGACACGCAGGCGGCCGATCTCCTCGACGCGAAGGCGCGCACCGAGAACATCGGCCGTCGCGACGCCGCGCGACGGGTTCTCGACGATCGAGCACTGTGATGTGGCGCAGGCCCGGACCTGGCGTCGGACGTGACGTTGATCGCTGAAGGTTTGAGCGTCAACGTGCTCGACGTCGGTTTTCAGGTCGAAAGTAAAAGAATGGTTATATAGAAAGTCGCCGAGCCCGCTTGAAATTTCATGAACAGACCGCGCATTCTGGAGTCATGGCTACCACCACCGACATCGCGCCCGAGGAACAGCGAGCACTGGACGAGATCGTGTCTCGTCTGTCGGAGAAATTCCCCGAGACGGACTCGTCCACAGTCGAATCCGCTGTTGCGGACGCGCACCGCCGTTTCGACGACACGAAGATCCGCGACTTCGTTCCGCTGTTCGTCGAGCGGCACGCGACCTCAGCTCTGGCGAACTAGGCGCTGCGCGCCCGTGCGCGCGAATGTGCACCCCGCTATACATTCGCGCTCACGACTCCGGCTCGTCGAGCCGACCCAGCAGCTCCACCGCAGCCCGGGCGTACTCCCCGATCCAGCGATCCGAAATTCGCTTGATCGGCAGCGGAGCCAGCGACAGATGCCGCTCACGCCCGACCTTCCGTCCCGTCACCAGTTCGGCCTTCTCGAGCACACGCAGGTGTTGCAGAGTGGTCGTGCGATCGACCTCGGGCAGCAGTGCGCACAGCTCACCGGTCGTACGTGGGGACTCCTTGAGGATGTCGAGCATGCGCCGACGGATCGGCGCGGCGAGGGCCTTGAAGACCGCATCGTCGTCGTCGGTCTTGTGCTCGATTCGGGACATGTTGTAAAAATACAACATGACTGAAAATCTGACGGAACTGTCCTTCACCGTGTCGGGTCGGATTTCGCGTCCGATCGCCGAGGTCTACGAAGCGGTGGCCGATCCCGCGCAGCTGTCCCAATACTTCACCACCGGCGGGGCACGTGGCCGCCTCGAACCAGGGGCCGAAGTGTCGTGGGATTTCCACGATTTCCCGGGCGCGTTCCCTGTCCACGTCGTCGAGGCAGACCCGCCGAACCGCATCGTCATCCGATGGGGCGGCGAAGCCACGACCGCCGAAGATGGCCACACCACAACGACTTTCGAGTTCGAGTCGCTCGACGACGACACCCGCACACTCGTCACGATCACCGAGTCGTCATGGACGCCCACCGCCGACGGCGCCAAGAACGCGTTCGGCAACTGCCAGGGTTGGACCGGCATGCTCGCTGCGATGAAGGTCTGGATCGAACACGGCATCACCCTGCGGGAGGGCTTTTACAAATAGCGGCGCGTTATCTGGCCGACGCCACCTCGTTACCTCTCCGTGTCCATTCGGGTTCCACTGCAGAGACATGGGCCTGTCAGGCTCATCCGTAGAACTTCCCGCCTGCGAAAGAGAGGAATCCGATGACAAGCCCGGAGCACGCCGACGAGGTCGAGACTCGACCCGCATCGTTCCTGCAGATGTTCGTCGACGCAGATACGCGCGACAACACCGAACCCGTCGGCTAGATCCCCGCTCGTCCGCGGATGGACGCCATGGCGTCCTGCGCCTCCGCGAGAAGGCCGTCGACGTCGACGCGTACGAGTCGATGGTCCCGCTTGTGCACGACACCGTCGATCATCACGAACGACACATTCGACGGATTCGCAGCCCTCACCGCGAGCGTGGTGGCGTCGTAGACCGGCGCCGTGTTGATCGAATCAGATTGCACCAGAACGAGATCCGCCGGCCTCCCCTCGGCCAGCACTCCCGCGACGTCGCCCAGACCCAGCGACCGCGCCCCTCCGGCAGTTGCCCAGTCCAGCACCGTCGCATCGGCGACGACGCCCTGCTTCGCGTCCATTCCCCCAGGCAGGTCGGCGGTCAGCTTCATGACGCCGAACATGTCCGCACTGCCGGACAACACCGTGTTGTCGACGGACAGACCGATCGGCACTCCGGCTGCCTGCATCGCAGCGATGGGCGGAAGCCCGTATCCCACTTGCAGTTCCGTCCACGGGCTGATCGACACCGGCGACTGGGCCCGTGCAATCGCGTCCAGATCAGCAGGACTGGCCGCGGTCAGATGAACCAGTTGCACATCCGGGCCGAGTCCTCCACGCGCATCCAGCTTTTCGACGCCACCGAGTGCCGCGGCCTCTGCGTTCGACGCCATATGGGTTGTGATCGGCAACCCGGCCGAACGTGCGGTGTCCCATTCCTGTTGCCAGACAGCATCTTCGGACCGGTCGGGTCCGCGTGCGCAGATTCCCAGCGACACCAGGCCGTCGGGCAGCGACCCGGCGAACTCTCTCAGGTGCGTCAAATTCATCGGCTCGGCAGCACCCAGCGCCTGGGGATAGCCGTACGCGAATCGCCCACGAACGCCCGACGAATGCATCGCCTCGAACTCCGCTTCGGCGTGCGCGGGGCTGATCACGTTGTGCGCCCAGTTGTGCACGGTCGTGATACCGCCGTTCACCGCCTCCGCCAACGCCAGTCGCACGCCGAGTCCGCTGTCCTCGGGCGAGAACAGCCCGGAGATCGACGCCATGCTGGGCGCGAATCCGCCTTTCGACGTCTGCCCGAACCCACGGGCCAGCGAGTTCCACATGTGCCAATGGGTGTCGACGAGCCCCGGCAGAGCAATGCATCCGGATGCATCGACGACGTCGGCCCCCTCTGCCGACAGCCCGGTGCCGATCTCGGTGATGCGTCCGTCGTCGACGCGGATGTCGGCGTCGGTCAACTCGCCCCTCGCGGGGTCCATCGTGAGTACCGAACTCGTCCGCCGAACAAGAAAAGACCCGGTGTTCGACGCCTTGGCGTCGGCACATCCGGCGAGAGTGGCTGCGGCCCCGAGGGAGGCCGCGACTCCACTGAGGATGGCTGCTCGTCGTGAAATGTCTGGCACGATCGCTCCTGCCGAAAAAGTCCGATTGTCTTATCAAACCCCACAGTACGGACTGACGGTCAACGACGCCGGGCGACCATTGCCCCGTGCGACCTGGTGTCCGGTTCGTGCCTGGTCAGGGTCTCGATCACGTCGAAGTCGGCAGCTTCCACTACGGCGCACAACCGTTCGACCGGCCATCGGTACGCGGTGACGACGGCGTGGTCGAACGGCTCGAGCTCGGACCATTCGAAGAACCCGAGCAGCAGTGTGCCACCGGGGCGGAGTGCGCGTGCGAACTCGGCCAGCGGTTCCGCGATCCGGTCGGGCTTGTGATGAATCGTGGAGTACCAGCTCAGAACTCCGCCGAGCGAACGGTCGTCGACACCGAGAGATGCGAAATCGCCGACGCGGAAACCTGTCTCCGGGGATTGCCGACGCGCGTGGTCGACGAACGTCTCGGACAGGTCGACGCCCTCGACGTCGATACCCAGCGAGGCGAGGAGACGTGTCCAATGCCCCGGACCGCACCCGGCGTCGACGACGGGTCCGGTCAGCGTTCTGGCCCAGGCGGAGATGAGCGCACGGTCGTCGGGATGGACGGATTCCAGAGTTCCGCAGACGTCGACGTACTCCGCTGCACGTTCGGAGTACGCAGCCGCCACCGTCTCACCCGAGTAGGAATGTCGCACCTGCCCAGACTGCCATGTCGACCGCAGACCGAGCCGAAAATGGTTCTACGCCGCCTGTTTTCGTCGGCGGTGGAAGCTGGGCCAGGGTGTCCGGTCGGGGTCGACGACGGCGGGCGGGATGCAGTAGGGGTGTCCGTCGTCGCCGATCAGTAGTTGCCAGTCGGTGTTGTGGATCTCGTTGTGGCATGCCCCGCACACCAATGCCGAGTTGTTCAGATCCGTCGTACCGCCGTCGACCCAGTACTTCACGTGGTGCACGATGCACCACTGCGCGGGTTTGCCGCATTTGATGCAGCACCGGTCCCGAACCACCACCGCTGCCCGTAGCCAGGGCGGTGCGAGGCGTTCGCTGCGGCCCATCGCCAACGGCACACCGGCATCGTCGACGATCACCGGCGCCAGGTTTGCATCACAGGACAGCATCTCGGTGAGCCGTCGACTGATCGGGCCGGTCCACGACAGCATGAACGGCCACCCCGGATCGTCCGGACCAGCGCCACCAGGACCAGGACCAGGACCAGGACCAGCGTCAGCGCCGGTACCCGTTCCCGT
Organism: Rhodococcus sp. B10; assembly: GCF_011770055.1. Taxonomy (NCBI): domain Bacteria; kingdom Bacillati; phylum Actinomycetota; class Actinomycetes; order Mycobacteriales; family Nocardiaceae; genus Rhodococcus; species Rhodococcus sp. B10. The sequence goes on from NZ_JAAFYV010000004.1 coordinate 182,491, forward strand.
GCCGGCGTCGCCGGTGGGCGCGTTCCGATCCGGCCGCAGCAGATCTTTCAACCCGACGACCAGGTTGACGTTGGCCCGCACGCCGCCTTGTTTCGGAGACTTCCCGCCCTGGATGTGCAGGTCCAGCATCCGGTCCAGCCCGTCCGCGCGGCGCTGCGACGCGGTCCGCGGATCCGGGGTGCCATCGGGTGACGGTTCGGGTTTCGACAGCGGTGAGAGCACCGACTGCAGTTTTTCCGCGAGCAGGATGTCGAGGTTGCCTTTGAGTTGCATCCGCCCGTTCGGCAACGGATACAGATCGAGGGTGTTCATCGCCCGGTTCTCCGACAACGGCACCGGAACCGGCCCCAACGGCGCGACATCGTCGTCGTCATCGGGGTCGGGGTTGTCGGCGTCTCGGCGGGCACGTTCCTGCTCGTAGCGCACACGGGCGGCTTCGGCGGCTGCGTGGGCGAGCTCGGCGGCGCGCCGGGACACCCCGAACACGGTGTGATCGCGGGCGTGATCCAACAAGGTTGCGACCACACGAGCCAATTCGTCGTCGGACAGGGTGGGGTCGGCGGTGCGAACCGAATCGTGCCCGGCGACTATGGCACGAATATGGTCACCGTGGATGTCTCCTTTCACGGCCGCGTCGAACACGTTCGTGTGGATGTCGAGCCAGTACCCCCACGTGATGTGACGTTCGGCTTCGGTTTCGGTGATCCGCGCGGTGCGCGCATACCAGCGTTTGGTCTCCGACGAGCCCAACGACAGTGCGAGTCCGCGCCGGTCGATCTCGGCGACCGTCCTGTATTTCCGTGCCAAGACACCGGATTCGGTCACACACGCAGCCTCGAGGCCGGACACACAGTCCCGATCCGACAACCCCGCCAAGCCCCCCGACTCGTCCATGCCGCGCAAAGTACACCGCACCACCGACAGAAACCGGAGCCCTGCAACCCTTCCGATCACGCTGAGTGGATACCTATCGCTGCGGGTTCTCGCGCAGAAGACTCGACAGCGATTTCACACAAGCCGAAGGAGTGGATCATGACTACCAGCACCGTGCTCAACAACGTCGACATCGAGACCGTCGGTGGCCTGATCCAGGCCATCGAGACCGACCCGGCCAAAGCGCAGACCACCTGGGCCGCCCATGTGACGTGGAAGGGCGCGTTCGCGTCGGAAGCCAGAATTCGCACGTTCGAGCCGTCGAAGTCCGACGAGCCACCGGCCCTCGGGGGCGGGGACACCGCTCCGAACCCCGTCGAGCAGCTGTTGGGAGCACTCGGTAACTGCTTGGCAGTCGGTTATGCCGCCAACGCGACCGTCGCCGGCATCGAGTTGAAGGCCCTTCGGGTCGATGTGAAGGGTGACCTGGACCTGCACGTGTTCCTCGGCTTGAAGGACGGGCACGCCGGGTTCGACTCCATCACGGCGACGGTGACCATCGACTCCGACGCGCCCGCCGAGCAGATCGAGGAACTGCACGCCAAGGTTCAGGCCAGCTCACCCGTCGGCCACACCCTGCAGAACGCGGTGCCCGTCGACGTTCGGCTCGGCTGAGCGGACCTTCAGCCTGCCGTCACATCGAATTCGCGGACGTCGGCGTCGAGGATCGCGGCCTGCTGGCCCGAGTCGGGTCCCGATCCTCGAAACGCCGCCAGTTCTTCCCGCGTGGACCAACATTCGTACACATTGATGCGCGACGGGTCGATCAGATCCGCCCCGAGTGCGAAGTCGAGGCAGCCGTCGGCGCTTCGTGCGAGTCGCACCACCCCCACACATCCGTCGAGGTAGGCGTCTCGGTCACTCACGGTCAGGTATCCGGCAACGATGATCATGCGGGTGTAGACCGTCGTCGCGCGTTCAAATCACCGCCGACGCAACCGCCAGCGCAATTCCCTGCAGCATCGCTCGATCCAACGACTTCGTATTCGACGCGAACTCCACGTCGATTCTCGTTCCCGACGGTTTCACGAGCAGAACGTTCTCGATGGGCTTCCCATCGAGGCTCGCGCTCGCCGTTCCGGGTTGGTCGTCGCGAAACTGAGCTCCGTCGGAGAGGGTGAGCGCCGGGCCCTCGGGTTCCTGGTAGTCGGCATCGGAGACCGAGATCGTCAGCGCGTCGCCTCCGGCGAGCACGGACCCACAGGCACTACTCGTCCCCTCCGGTGACACCCGCAGCGCTCCGAGCGGGCGATCCAGGGCCACAGGCGCATCGATCGAGCGCCAGAAGCCGTCGAGCGCCGCATTGATGTTCTGGACTATCTCGTCGGTGAACTGGCCGCTCTCGAGACCTGTCGTGGCACACGGAAGGGGAACGGGAAGAACGTCGCCAGGCACCGGCGTCGACCACAGCAGCTCAGGAATCGCCGCGAGGGATCGAAGCTCGTCGATCGACATGGGAACGGTTCCAGTGCTGCGGAATTCGTCGTCGCGATCGGACGCCGACGCTGTGATTCGTGTGCCGTCGGTCGCGTAGATCCGAGCCACGTTGGTGTAGATGCGCTCGCCGCTGTATTCGCTCCAGGTGTCCTGAACGTCCACCACGGTTCCGTCGGACACAGTTTCACGTGAATCGAGCCAGCCCGCCTGGCATGGACGCGGTCCGTCATCGGATCGAGTTACGTTGACTGTCAACGATCCTGCGGTTCCGTCACGAATCACCGACGCTTCGGCTGTTGTGCCAGCGTCGAATTCGGGACTTACGAATGGAACTGGCTGGAAGACGAACGGATCCGAGTAGAACAGCGCGCGGCTGCCGGCTACCACCTCGATGTCGTCGGGCAGGGCTTCTTGGATCGCGAGCGACATCGCGTTCGCCTTCGTCGACGTCAGCCACGGGTAGTCCGGGTGGTCGTACCCTTCGAGACCTGATCGCGCAAAGCCATAGGAGACCGAATCTTCCGGCGGTTCGACGGTGTCACATCCCGGAATGTCGACAGGATATTCGACGGGTTCGCTGGCGTAACTCGACGACGCCTCCACCGGATCATTCGTCACGCCTGCAACGACTACACCCGCTCCCACGATTGCCACAACCACCAACGAATCCGTCCACGCCCATTTTTTGCTCATCGTCAGCTGTCGTCGCCCGAGATGTCCGTTCCGTTACGCAGGGTGCCGACATCGGATGTATCGCGACGTGCGGGAAGCACCGAGCATCCATCGATCGGAATGCGGTTGTCGCGCGCAGGCAGGAGATAACAGGCGTCGAACAATCCGTCCACATTCCGAGATGCGGTACAGGCGACGAGGGAAAATCGCGGGACGGCCAAAGGTATCAGACGACTTTCGCCGGATACAGGACTAGGTGCCGAACCCCGCCGACAGCGCTGAGTGACGCCTTCGCACAAGAACGAGCCGCGTCGTTCGAATCGCTCTATCCTGGAGATACAGCGCCGAGAGGAATAGCCCACGGTGTAGCGACGCTGGTCTTGCCGTCGGGGCCAGCGGTGGGACGGGCAAGCCGACGGAGTGAGTAGTCCGTTCGATGCGTTCCGAAGACCCACTCGACACGCAGCGGTACCCGCCGTCGCCTGCCGCCGAGTTGGCCGACTTGGGGTTCACCGAGGCAACGGAGATCGGCCATGGCGGCTTCGGCGTCGTGTACCGCTGCAATGAAAGCGAATTGGAACGACTTGTCGCGGTCAAGGTTCTGACGGTCGAGCTCGACCAGGAGAACAAGTCCCGCTTCTTTCGGGAACAGCAGGCGATGGGGCAACTGACCGGCCATCCGAACATCGTCAACGTCTTGCAGGTCGGTTCGACCGACAGCGGGCGCTTGTTCATCGTGATGCCCTATCACCAGCTCGATTCGCTGGAGAGTCGAATTCGACGTGACGGTCCTCTTCCGCTCGACGAAGCATTACGGCTGGGGGTGAAGATTGCCGGCGCAGTGGAGACGGCGCACGGGCTCGGCATCCTGCATCGCGACATCAAACCCGCGAACATCCTGCTCAGCGACTACGGCGAGCCGGAGCTTGCTGATTTCGGCATCGCTCACATCAGCGGAGGTTTCGAAACTACGTCCGGCGCGGTCACCGGATCGCCTGCATACACCGCACCGGAAGTACTGGCGGGCAACCCGCCCACGGTGGCAGCCGACGTGTACAGCCTGGGCGCCACGTTGTTCAGCGCGTTGACCGGCCACGCTGCGTTCGAGAGACGCAGCGGCGAGCAGGTTGTAGCCCAGTTCTTGCGTATCACCCAACAGTCGATCCCCGACCTCCGCGAACATGGGATACCCGACGACGTGTCCTCAGTCGTCGCGCGAGCGATGTCGCGCGCTCCGGACGATCGTCCTCGCACGGCATCGGAGTTCGGGGAGGAACTGAGACAGGTGCAGCACGATCTCGGCTTTCCGATGGACGACATGGCCCTTCGAGAGGAGCACCGCAGCGAGACCGATGCGAAGGCCGACGCGTCGTCCGCGAGATCGAAAGGCTCGGCGCGGCCACGTCCTCCGTCAGGATTGGGTGGAGCGACCGGAAATCTTCCGCTCGAGCTGACCAGTTTCATCGGTCGACGCAGCGAACTCACCGCGGCCAAGAACTTGTTGTCCAGTTCCCGCTTGGTCACGTTGACGGGTATCGGGGGCGTCGGCAAGACCCGTCTTGCAGTACGCGTGGCGTCGAGCGTGCAGCGTGACTTCGCCGATGGTGTCCGCCTCGTCGAGATGGCCGAACTACGTGGAATGTCCGCGCTGGTCGATGCGGTCGCTGCCGCTGTCGGCGTCCGTGGTCAGTCCGCACGGTCGATGCGTGAAGTGTTGACCGATGTTCTTTCACGCAAAGAGCTGTTGCTCCTGCTCGACAACTGTGAGCACATGGTGTCCGAAGCTGCGGAGTTGTGCCAGGAATTGTTGACAGTGTGTCCCGGGCTGAAAATTCTGGCCACGAGCCGCGAGGCACTCGGCATCGCTGGTGAATCCATACTCCGAGTTCCGCCTCTGAAGGTTCCGGACCCCAGCAGTCACCCATCGCTTCGCGCGGTGCCCAGGTACGACGCTGCAAGTCTGTTCGTCGAACGCGCAGCCAGTGCGGCACCAGGTTTCGCACTCACCGAGGACAACATCGAGGCTGTTCTGGGGATCTGCCGCCGCCTCGACGGTCTGCCTCTGGCGATCGAATTGGCTGCCGCCAGGTTACGGATGATGTCGCCGGAACAGATCCTGCAACGGCTGACCGACCGATACACACTCTTGACACGCGGCAGCAGGGGCGCGCCGGACCGGCAGCAGACACTGCGCCTCAGCATCAACTGGAGTTACGACCTGTGTACCGCGTCGGAGAAGCTCGTGTGGGGACGGCTGGCGGTCTTCGCCGGAAGCTTCGATCTCGACGCCGCAGAGCAGGTGTGCAGTACAGGCATGTCCCCGGACGAGCTGCTCGACACGTTGACCGCACTCGCGGACAAGTCGATCCTCATCAGGGACAAGAACGGGTCCGCCATGCGGTTTCGCATGCTCGAGACGCTCCGGGAATACGGTTTCGAGAAACTCGAACGTACCGGCGAGACCTTGATCATGCGTCGCCGTCATCGAGACTGGTTCGAGAGCCTGGCAACCGACGCGGAAGACGACTGGATCAGTCCTCGGCAGCTCGATTGGATCGCCCGCCTGAAGCAAGAACAGCCGAATTTTCGAGAAGCCCTCGAGTTCGACATCGACGACGATCCGGGTTCCGGGCTGCGCACCGCAACGGCGCTCTACTGGTTCTGGCTGTCCCAAGGCTCGTACAGCGAAGCCCGCGAGTGGTTGACACGGCTGCTCGAACGTATGACCGGAAAACCTACTGTCGAATGGGTGAAAGCCCTCTACTGCGCGGGCGCGATGGCGAACGTGCAGGACGACGTCGGAGCGGGCGTCGAACTCGCAGACAAGGCGCGAGCGTTGGCCGCCGACAAGGACGATCCCATGATGCAGGCGTTGGTTGCCAACGCAGATGGCACGGTTGCGCTCCACAGTGGAGACATCGCGAGGGCCTCGTCGTTCTTCGAAAAGTCGGCGCCTCTCTTCCGCCGAATCGGACACCGAACGTTGGAGACGGCCACGATGCACCTCCTGGGGCTGGCGTACGGATTGAACGGACAGACCCGCAAGGCGATCGAGTGGCACGAACAAGTCCTTGCTCTCACTGCGGAGCAGGACGAGAAGATGTACCGCTCGCGTTCGTTGTGGGCAATGGCCGTCGACGTCTGGAGGCAAGGCGAATCCGACCGTGCAGTCCGGCTGCTCGAGGAGGCCTTGGGCGCCACTCGACTCCTCCGCAACCCCCGCATGACCGCATCGTCTCTCGCTGCACTGGCGTGGATCACCCTCGGGCAGAACGATCCGACTCGGACGGCGGTCCTGCTGGGGGCGGCCGACGGAGTGGCACGATCTTTCGGCAGCTCACCTGTCATCCATCCCAATCTGATGGTTTTTCAGGACATGTGCACGAGAGGAGCCCGCGAGCAGCTCGGTAAGGCCTTCGACGCAGAGTACCGACGTGGAACACAGTTGGGCATGGACGAGGCAATCGCATACGCACTGCGCGAGCGTCCGTCCGGTGCCACGAAACCCGACGCGACTGCATCGGAGCGCTTGACCAAGAGGGAACGAGAAGTCGCAGCCCTCGTCACGGAGGGCTTGACCAATCAGGCCATTGCCGACCGGCTCGTGATCTCGCCCAGAACCGCGCAGGGGCATGTGGAGCACATTCTCGCCAAGCTCGGCTTCACCTCACGTGCTCAGGTTGCAGCCTGGGTCGCCGACCAGACGCATGAGTAGCCGACTCGACGCGATCCCCTTCATGTCATCGGCCGTGCAGTCGGTCGCGGCACAGGCTGCCAGGCCCGAAGAATCTCCTGACAAAGGGCGGCTTTGACCGCAGTGAACCGACGCGGTTCCGTCGACCTCGGCATCAGAGCAGCCTGCACCATATGAAGGAACTTGAGGCGCGAAACCCCGAACTTGACGAACACGGTCTCCGCGTCGGCTCCGCCGTACGGCGCCCACTCGATCGCAAAAATGAGCAGCACCTGTTCGGTACCGGTGAGTGAGCACTCGCGCGCGAAGAGTTCGCACCAGCCGAGTGATCGCCTGACCCAACCTAGATCGGCTGCAGGCGGGACGGTGAATGTAGCCGAAGGCTGTGAATCTTCGAGCGGCGGGACGAGTCTCAGGTGCATCGGTACCTACTGTGATCGAACGAATGAGGGGGTGGCCCAATGCTGGCCGACGTATACCCGTCTGTGACCGTCCGATCGGCGGGGTGGGGTACCTGTTCCGTGGTGTGGCCGGGGCAACAAGTCGACAAGTCGGTTTCGTCGGCGAAAGCTGCTGCGTGCGTAGCCGGTTCGTCCCATCTGCGAAAAACGGGTAGTTCAGCCGATGCGGCAGAGGTCGCGTCTCGGCGATCGTGTTTCACAAGGCGGCCCCCTCGCCGCAACGACGAAGGAGAAATGCCGTGATCGAGTCGATCTCGAACAGCCTACGAAACCTTGCCGTGTCCGGGGTGATCATGACGCTCGCAGTGCTGACTATCTGGAAGTTCCCGATCCCCGGCATTCAGACGTAGGACTCCGGTGCCTCCGAAGCGCCGCAAGCCGCCCGTGGCTGAAGGCCAGCAAGAGTGCAAGAACCGTGCCGGGCACGCTTCCGAGCAACGACATCGAGGACGGCGCCGATGCGGTGACCAAAGTCCCGAAGCCGAAGACAACCAGCAGCGCCATCACGCCGACCACCCACCACGACACTCGCGGCCGGCACGCGATCGCAGCAACGAAGCACAACACGACTGGCGCAGCCAGGACCGGTACGAGCGACATCCCGAAGTGGTCCCACAGGGTCTGATTGCATATGTGTGCCGACATCGTCAATCCAAGCTCGCAGTCGGTGATCTGCATCGGAGTCCATTGCGCGACGGATGCTCCCAGTCCAATATGCACAATCGCGAGCGCAATCCATGCGCCCCTGATCCACATCACTGCCGCCACAGCGCGACCATCACATTCACCAGCAGGATCAGCATGACCGCATACGGGACTGCGACAATCAATTGTTCGACGGTCGTCAGCACTGGACTCCAACTGTTCGGATCGCGGAACTCAGGCGGATCGACCACATTCCACAACATAATGCCGACCAATAGGGCGCAGCACAGCGCAACCGACCCCAACCCCGCTGTGAGATAACGGCGCGCGCGTGGCCATACGTCAGGCAAGTACCACAGATAACTGCCCTTCAGCACCAAGAACGATCCGGGAAGCCAGATGATCGCGGAAAGCAGACCAAGCTGATTCCATTCCACAACCACGCCGCCAACGGTGTCCCACCAGAAGCCGAGCGCGCCTGCGGCGAGCGTGGCACAGAACCACAGCAGAGGCAGAAGTCCGGTGACAGATAAGCCTCGAACCTGAGGCGGCATTGAGACAGACGCATCGGTCATGCGTCCATCATGATGCAGTCGGCTTCACTATTGCGTCTACGGCCATGTACAGCGTCGACGTTTCGCGGTCCAGAATCGACGAGTCGGCAGGCAGTGCTCGCTCGATCGAGATCCCGTTGACGACGGCGTTCAGAAAGTTCACCTGCTGCCCTATATCGCCGTCCACCAGTGCGCCTTCGTCGGCCAGGACGGTCAGCCAGTGCTCCATTCTCCTCAGCCCCTCGGCCGTCATGGCCTGATACGCCGCACGAGTCTTGTCGGTAGGTTCCGACACGATGAACGCGTCGAACACCTTGATCCAAGCCTTCCGCGCTTCGTCCCCCACCTGCGGCGCAACCACCTGTCGTAGGCACGTGACCAGGCGATCGCGAGCCGGGACCGACCTATCGTGGATGATTTCGTCGTCGGGCGTCGCCACGTCGTAGATCGTCTGCAGGACTGCGTCACGCAGCGCGCGCTGCGTCGGAAAATGGTGTCGCAGCGACCCCATGCTGACACCGGCCCGCGACGCGACTGCCCGCACACTGAGCGTCGACGCCGGGTCTTCGCCGATCATCTCGCATGCCGCGATGATCACCTTGGCCCTGGAATCGAGTTCCTTATTCTCTGTCATCGCTCCCATTCCCTCGCGCGAGTGTCTACGCATGCACGGGCTCACCTGAACCAACTCCGAATTAGCACGCCGTGCTAGCACGGTGTGCTAGTGTCGCGCTGTCACTGAAATAGTACAGCGTGCTAGATCGCCGAACAGGAGGGATACAGTGCTCGAACAGCTACGACAACACCGCGCCGCCAGGCGGCTTCGCGCCGGCGACGGTCGACCATTACAGCGCTTTCGGTGGTGGCAACTGCCCGGTCGCGCGCTGTTCTACCTTCGACTCGACGACGCCTATGCGGTGGACGTTCGGCACTGGCAGAACCAGAGCTCGGGCAACGTCACAGCCAACCTCTACCGGAACGGGAGGCAGGTCGCCGCGTCGAAGCTGCCTGCCGCCTTTCCCGTCCGGGGCGGCACGATCCACGTTGCCATGAGCGGCTCCGGAATGAAGCGATGTCACTTCGTCGCCGACGACGGCAGTGAACGTCAACTGAGCCCGGACCTCGCCTCCGCGGAGGGGCGACGCGCACGCCTGGCCCAGAATCACCCGATGACGAGTCGGATGATCGGCGTCGTGTCGGTAGCGATGCTTGTCGTCGGCGTAGCTCTGCTCGTTCTTCAAGTCGCCGAAGCCATTTCGCAGATTCCACCTGTTGCCGACTCTGTCGGCACCTTCACCTCGCCGATCGGTCTGCCGATCTGGCTCAACATCGCACTGGGCCTCGGCGCGGCCGTCGGCAGCATCGAGCGCTCCCTTCGGCTGCGTTACCACTGGCTCCTCGACGCGGTCGGCACCTGACACCACGGACAGAAAGGCAACATCATGAAATCCCGATTGCTTCCGATGGTCGCGGCGGCCGGCCTCCTCGTCGCCGGTTGTTCGGCGACACCGGCTTCGACTCAGGCAGACTCCGAACCTCCTGACCTGCAATGGTCTTCCTGCCCCGACGGCGTCGAGAATCCGGAAACCGGCCCCGCCCGGTTGCAGTGCGCCACGGTGCCCGTCCCGCTGGACTACGACGACCCGGATGGCGAGACGATCGACCTGACGATCTCGCGACTACCGTCGAAGAACCCCGATGCGCGACGCGGCTCGCTCATGCTGAATCCCGGCGGCCCCGGCGGTACCGGGCTCGATCAACCGATCTTTCTGTCGGAGCGAGAAATTCCTCAGGAACTGCTCGATACCTACGACCTCATCGGAATGGACACCCGCGGCATCGGGCACTCCTCACCGATCAGTTGTGGTTTCACGCCCGACGTCGAGTACTACGGCGCCGTCCCGCCGTACGCCTTCGACGAGGCAGCGTTCGACCAGCAGGCGAACACCGCCGAAGAAGTGGCCACGCGGTGTGCAGCCAACGACGACGGACGTACTCAGCATGTGACGACGGCGAACATGGCACGCGACCTCGACCGTATCCGCGCGGCGCTCGGCGACGACAAAGGAAACTTCCTCGGGTACTCGTACGGCACTGCTCTCGGCGCCGCGTACGCGTCGATGTTTCCGGACACGTCCGATCGAATTGTATTGGACAGCAACATAGGTGACACGCATCTCGATCAGGACGGCATGCGTCGTTACGGCCTCGGTATGGAAGACACGTTCCCCGACTTCGCGAAATGGGCCGCCGCACGCAACGATCAGTACGGCCTGGGTAGCACGCCGGAGGAGGTACGCGACACCTATTTCGCCATCGCCGACAAACTCGACCGCACTTCGGTCGAGGGAACCGACGGACGGCTCTTCCGGCTGTCCACGTTCGTCACCCTGTACAACCCGGCGTCGTACGAATCGGCAGCACAGAGCTGGATCGCTTTCCGCGACGGGACACCTGACGACGCACCCCTCGCAGTGGGCGCCGCAGCCTCACAGATGGACAACAACTGGTCTGTCTTTCTCGCGGTGACGTGCAACGACGTCGAGTGGCCGTCGGATCCGGCCGCATACGAGCAGGCCGTCGAGGAAGATCGTCGGAAGAATCCCCTGTTCGGTGCGGCAGCGGCGAACATCATGCCGTGCGCGTACTGGCAGATCGAACAGACCGAGCCTCCCGTCCAGGTCGAGAACGACGGACCGACGAATGTGCTTGTCGCACAACATCAGCGCGACCCGGTCACACCGTTGCGCGGCGGTGAACTGATCCACGAGAAGTTCGGCGACCGCTCCAGGTTCCTCAGCGTCGACGGTAGCGGCCACGGCGTCTACGCCCTCGGCAAGAACACGTGCGCCCAGGACGTCATCACCGACTACCTGGTCGACGGCATCATGCCGGAACAGGACATGACTTGCCCGGCTCCGTAGTCAGCCGCCCAGCGCGACGTCGACGACCAATCCGTGGTGGTCCGAACCTTGAATGACGATGCGTTCCAACGACGTCGGCTGTGCGTCGTGCGTCAGGACGTGGTCGATGCCGATGATCGCCGGAAACGACTTGTCCGTCGGATAGGTCGGCAGGATACCCACGCCCAATTGGTCTGCGGCGTCGGAATATCCGGCGTCGAGCAGTTCTCGGAACTGCTTGTGGGTGTAGGTGGTGTTGAAGTCACCGCTGACGACGACAGGCCGGTCACCAGCCGCAGCGGAGGCCATGGCGTCGCGCAGATCTCGCAGTTCCGACGTCCAGACATCCGGCGGCGTGACGTACGCGGGCCCCGGATGCACCGCAAGAATCTCGAAGGGCATCGAAAACTGAACCTGCGCAGTGAGATTGGTTGGCCCGTAGTAGCCGTCGAGCTCGCGCATATCCGTCAACGGGAAGCGGCTGTAGATGCCTGCGCCACCGCCACCGTTCTCGTCGGGCATCAAGTAGTGGTACGGCAGCAGGTCCTCGAGGCCCTGGTCGCGCAGACGCCCGGCCAGGGTCTCGGTCAATTCCTGCACCGTGAGGACGTCGACAGCCTCGGCGCGAACGGTTTTGATGAGGCTGACGGGATCAGCCGCTCCGAACAGCAGATTCGCCTGCATCACGCGCACCGACGGGCCGTCGACCTCCTGTCCGTTCGCGAGGTACAGCGGACTGATCACAGTTGCACCCAATCCGATCAGTACCGCCGAGATCGCCAACAGGATCCAGCGGCGGAACACCAGGCAGATCAGCGCGGCCACGAGCGTGACCGTCAACAGAAGCGGCACGAACGACGCGAGGGCGATCAGCGGATTGATCGGCCTGTCGGAGAACATCGCGACGACGGCGACCGTGCCCGCTGCAACGCCTGCCAGTCCTGCCAGCTGAGCGACACGGCGCGCAACGACGTTCTCGGTGAACAAGCCCATACGAAACGGTAGCAACTGCGGCTTCGCCGCCGAATCGGTCCCACGTCGGTGCACACCTTCGACGGTGCGGAAGACTCCACCCGCCCCTACCCCCCGGGGGTATCAGCTGCTACGGTCTGACGCATGCGTTCGTTCGGTCAACCCATTCGGCGGGCCGCTCCGGCCGCGCGTGGGCTGATTGTGGCGTTCGTGCTGTTCGGGGTGGTTCTGATGCATTCAGCGCCTCTTGCTGTGGGCGAACACCCCAGCATGCCGATGTTCGCCGACAGTGTGCATCCGGTCGCCTTCGGGGAACACGACTGTTCGACGCCTCATCACATGATGCATCGGTGCGCCGGGACGATCACGACGTGGACGGCGTTGACCTTCTCCACAACGGCGGTTGGTGACGTACCGAGAACCGTTGCTGCCCACAGCCGAACAGGCACCGCACGATCCGAATGGGGTCGCGCCCCGCCGTGGACGCTGTGGACGTTGGACCAGTCCGTTCTCCTGCGAGTGTGACAGGTATTCAGACCGCACTGAAAACCATTCACTCACAGGGAGATCTACAGATGAATACCAAGATTGCACTCGGTGCAGCCGTTGCGGCGGCAGCACTCTTCGTCACTGGATGCAGCAACAGCACGACGGCGGACCACTCGGCGCATCCGTCCACGTCGGTTCAGGCTGCGCCGAGCCACGACGCGACTGCCGTCTACAACGACGCCGACGTCCACTTCGCCACGATGATGTATCCGCATCACGCACAGGCGATCGACATGGCCGAACTTGTACCGGACAGGTCCACGAATGCGGAAGTGATCACGCTGGCGTCGGAGATCGAAGACGCTCAGAAGCCGGAAATGGACCAGCTCGCAGCACTTCTCGCTCAGTGGGGCCAGCCTGCCCCGTCGATGGACATGAGCGGAATGGACGGCATGGAGCACGGGCAGGGCGGCATGATGGTCCCCGACGACATGGGCTCGTTGACGTCGCTGAGCGGACAGGAGTTCGATCGACGATGGCTGACGATGATGATCGAGCACCACATCGGTGCCGTCTCGATGGCTGAAGCGGAGATCGTCGACGGGTCGAACCCGGACGCGATCGCGATGGCTCAGTCGATCGTCGACACACAGAAGGCCGAAATCGAACGGATGCAGCAGCTGCTTGGTTAGCCGAATCCCATCAGCGGGGGTACGGCCCATCGACACACGGTTCGTACCCCACTGCTGGGGGTTCATCTCAGGCGCAGCCGCCCTACTCCGGCGCCTGCTCGTCTTCCTCGGGTTCGAAGGACGATTCCGACGTGTGCCCGACGGCCACTCCTTCGTCGGTGTCCGGGATGGAGCCGTCCTTCCCGAGACCCTCGTCGTCTGTGCGACCTGTGTCAGTAGCCATCGTCGACCTCCTTCTGGGGTTGCGGGTGGGTACCTCGGCCGCGTCGGGCCGAAACTCGGCAGTCAGGGCCGCGAGTCATGACGCGGGTGGCCGTGGGTGCGCCGCTTTTCCTTCATCTCCGACTCGAACACGTGACGTTTTCCGTCCTGCAGGGCGTTTCGGATCGCGCGCTCTTCCTCGCGGAACGCGGTCCAGTAGTTGTCGTCGAAATCTTCGACGATCTGGAACGTCCATCGACCGGCGAGAACGTTGCGCCCGATCAGTTCCGTGGTCAGGCGGTCTGCATGTTCGGCATGCCCGCTGTCCCGCAATTCTTGTACTGCCTCGTCGAGAAGCAGGTCTGCGTGCCCGATCAGCTGGTGCAACTCGTAGAGATGCCCTCGCGCCCGCTCGACGTACTCGAGTGCCTCGGACACCTTCCCGACGGCGGCGATCGTGTCGTCGTCCGCGCCCTCGGGGCGAAGGTGGTCTTTGTCCGGTCCATCTGTCGATTCGCTCACCGCTTCGGAGTTTCCCGCAGTCCATGCGAGCAAACCGCGAGTGAGACCTCTCGACGCGTGTGGCTATGGTTGATCCTGATCTACGGCGCCGTCGGGGCGACAGGAAAGGCTTTACTCATGACGATCGACAATGCTCAGCCCGGTTCACTCGTGGTTCTCGTGACCCGGAAGGGTTCGACGACCGTAGTGTCCGTTCGAGGCGTCGTGGACCTGCAGACGGCACCTCAGCTGACCGAGTCCATCGACGCCGTGCTCGCCGAGAACGTGCCGACGACGCTTATCGTCGATCTCACCGACGTGTCCTTCCTGGCCTCTGTCGGAATGACGGTGTTGATCGAGGTCAGTCGACGGGTCGCCGGCACAGCGCACTTCGCGGTGGTGGCCGACGGTCCGACGACCAAGCGGCCGATGACGCTGATGGGGATCGACCAGATGATCACCGTGCACACCGACCTCGACGCGGCCCTGGCTGCAGTTTCGAGCAACGGCGAATAACGGGACGACGACGGGTGGGTGAAGTAGACGTGGCCGGGTATGACGCTTCCATGGTTGTCCACTCACCCATCAGTCCGACCGTCGCGACGTCGACCGCTGCCCCGCTCGAACTGGTGATCGCGGACGTACCTGCCACCCCCAGCCGCGCCGGCGCCGTCAGACATGCCGTCGCTTCGTGGCTCGATGCGGCCGCAATCGATTCCAGTCGACGCCCAGACGTCGAGCTCGCCGTGTACGAAGCGCTGGCCAACACTGTCGAACACGCCTACCGAGACTTCGATGTCCCGGGAACGTTCACCGTTCGGGCCGCGTTCTCGGCGCTCGAACAGACCCTGGAGGTGGCAGTGGTCGACCATGGTCGGTGGCGACCACCCACACCGAATCCCATGCGCGGCAACGGTTTACCGCTTATTTCGGCGGTGACGAGCGTGTCGTCCGTAGCTCCGTCGAGCGAGGGCACGTCCGTCGTGATGCGGTGGGACGCGGCCGCACTCGCCGGAGCCGTGTAGCGGCGAACCCCGGACAGCATCGAAACCGCCCGGTACGTATTCGGTGAGTGCTTTCGCTGAGCGCCGATGCGTGACAACGTGGGGTGTGCGCGTCGACCACGACCCTGGGGGTTTCGATGAACGACAATGCACAGCATCTCCACAGCCAGATCGCCGAACTGGCGCGGTCGATTCACACGTCGGGCGACCCCGACCCTTCCACCGAAGAAGGAATCTTGGACGACGTGACCACGTGGGCGGCGAAATTCATGACGGCCGTCGATCATGCCGGGGTCAGCCTCATCCATCGTCACAACAAGAAGTACGACTTCGAGGCCGTGGCCCCGACCGGTGACATCCCGCGATTCATCGACCAACTGCAGGACAGGTACGACGCCGGCCCGTGCCTCGATGCCATCCGAAGTCACGGCACCGTTCTGGTTCAGGACTTCGGCCAGGAGACCCGCTGGCCGTTGGTGGCCGACGCCATCGTCGACCAAACGCCTGTGCGGTCCAGCCTGTCGATGCTCCTGTACACCGACACGCAGTCGATCGGCGCGCTCAACCTGTACTCCGAGACGCCCGACGCGTTCGATCAGGACACGATCGAGCAGGCCGAGGCTCTGGCAACGCATGTAGCGGTCGGTATCTCTCGCGTCAGACGCGACGAACAGTTCAAGTCGGCCCTCGCGTCGCGCGAGATGATCGGGCAAGCCAAGGGAATGATCATGGGACGCTTCAGCATCGATGCACTACAGGCCTTCCGACTCCTCAGCAGGCTCTCCCAGGATCGCAACATCCCGGTCACCGAGATCGCGAAGCAACTCGTCGAGGCGGGCCGCGAGACATGAGGCATCGTTGGTCCGCCACAACCGTCTATCGGCTGCCGCGTGACATCGATGCGCCTCAACCGAGCGCGAACGCCACCAAAAAGCCCGCAGCCGTTGCCATTCCGACCCACCACCCGCCGTCGCGGTAGGCCTCGGGCATCAGCGAGTCCGCGAGGACCGCCAGCGTCGCCCCACCCGCGAATGCCTGCACCGTCGAGATTCCGGTTTCCGGGATGACATCCGACAGCAGATAGCCGACGACGGTCACAACGACCAGGACAGCAGCCGTGATGCTCCACAGTCCGAGCGCGCGAGAGTGGCTGAAGCCATGCTGATCCCTCATCAACGCTGCTCCGCCGACCGCTTCGGGCACGTTGCCCACCGCGACCGCGACCAGCAGCACGATTCCCCCGCCGCTGGTGAGCGACACCCCGAGCGCGGTGTTCTCGGGTACACCGTCGAGCACCGTGCCCAGCATCAGCGCCCACCCGATCGCCGCAGGGCCGAGTTTGTTCTCGATCAGATGATTGGCGACGACGTACACGCCCGCGCCGAGGAACAACGCTCCCCCGGCGATCAGGATGCCGGCCTGCTCGAAGGCAGGCGCGAACAGTTCCGACGACACCGCGGCGATCATCGTGCCTGCACCGAACGCCATCATCGCCGCCAGCACGGGTTTGGGTAGCGACCACCGCAAACCCACTGCCGCGCCGACGACCAGGGGCAGGGCGGTACCCACTCCGTACAGGGCAGCTCCGAACGCGTTCATCGTCGACGTATCGCCGCAATAATGCCTGCTCAAACGAAACGTGCTGCCGCCCAAGCGAAAACGGACATTCCGGCCATTCCTCGAGACGCTGCTGCCGCGGCGACGTCAGTCCTCGTCGTCCTCACGCAGGTCCCGCAGACCTCTGGCTACCCGCAAGCCGACGACCAGCGACAGCAGACACCACACCACGAGAATCCCGACGACCCACCAGACCATTCAGTCAGTGTGACAGAAAAACTCTCCATTATCGGTATCGGAGATGGTTTTCCGGCGTGAAAACATGTGGGTTCGCGCCGTGGGCGTCGTGGTAGTCGGTTTGGTGTTGGATGGACCTACGCAGCCGACCGATGTGAACGGATGACCCATGCGCGACCCAACGGACGACCCGGCAATACTGCGGGCTCTCCTCGAGTTCTCACCGGACATGCTCGCGTTGTCCGAGTTCTCCGGCCGCGTCGTGTACGTCAACCCGGCTGGCCTCGCGCTGGTCGGCCTGACCGAGCTACCGGAGTACCCGCACCTCACCACGTCGGAGTTCTTCACCCCCCGCGGCCTCGAGGTGTCGTCGCAGGTCGAGAACGGTCTGAGCACGATCGGCTTCTGGCAGGGCAGGAGCGAGCTGCGTCATCACGTGACCGGGACGGGCATTCCCGTCGTCGTCACGACATTCGTCGTTCGCCGCGACGGCGGCAAGCCCGACCTCATCGCATCGATGATCCGCGACCGGACCGAGGGCGCTCGACGCGATCGCGAACTCGAGGCATCCGTCATCGCGGCGCGTCGTAGCGCGGCAGAAAAGCACGCACTCGCCGATCTCGGTCGGCTGGCGGTGTCGGCCGAGCTCCCCGAGTTGCTCGACGCGGCCGCGGCAGCCGCGTCGACGCTCATGGGTGTCGAGTCCGCGGCCATCGCACGGCATGAACACCCCTCGGACGACTTTCTGCGCATCGACGCCGTGACGCGCGCGATGGGCGACAACCCCGTCGTCCCGTCGGGAGACAGATCGTTAGCCGGGTACGCGATCGAGCACAACGCGGCGACCGTCTGCACCGACACCGGTTCCGAGTCACGCTTCGACACCGCCGCCATGGCAACACTGGGCCTCCACAGCGGCGTCGCGATCCCCGTTCCGATCGCGAGTTCCAACCCGTGGGGCGCCCTGTCGATCTACAGCACCGGGACCCGCGACTACAGCGACCAGGAGGTCGAATTCCTCACCGCCATCACCAGCGTGCTGTCCACCGCGCTCAAACGGATCGATCTCGACAACGAACTCCGCATACGCTCCATGCACGACTCTCTCACCGGACTTCCGAACCGAGCTTTGGCCTACGAGATCATCGACGACGCATTGGCACGGGCGAGTGAGGAATCGACTTCCGCCGCATTGCTGCTGCTCGACATCGACGATTTCAAGGTCATCAACGACAGCCTCGGTCACGACGCGGGTGATCGTGCGCTGGTTCGGTTCGCGCACCGCCTGTCCGCCACGGTTCGAGCCGAGGACACCGTTGCCCGACTCGGCGGCGACGAATTCTTGATCATCTGTGAACGCGTCGACGACATCACGCACGCGGAAAAGCTTGCGCACCATATCTCGACGTCGATCGCCACACCGAAAGCAATGGACGAAGCGCCCGTCCCGTTGAGCGGGAGCATCGGCATCGCCGTCTCGAAGCCGTCGTCGACGCGGAGACAGCTCGTGCATCAGGCGGATCTGGCGATGTATCGCGCGAAGGACAGTGGTGGCGGGTACGCCGTGTTCGACACCGGCGATCTGTACGACGCCGATCGCGTCCGGTCGTTGTCGGTCGATCTCCGAAATGCACTCGCACACAACCAGTTGCATCTCGTGTACCAACCGTTGGTCGACATCGCGACCGGCACGTTGGTCGCCGTCGAGGCGTTGGCCCGATGGGAGCACCCGGTACACGGACTCGTGGAGCCGAGCGAGTTCGTTCCGGTCGCCGAAAGGACCGGTCTGGCAACGGCACTCGGATCCTGGGCGCTGCGGGCCGCCTGCGCTCAGGCGGCGAAGTGGCGACGTTTCTCCGACGTCGAGATGCGCGTGAATGTCAGTGCGCTGCAACTCCGTAACACCGCTTTTCCGGGCGAGGTGGCGGCGGTACTCGACGAAACAGGCCTGCCACCGGACGCACTCGGTCTCGAAATCACCGAGACCGTCTGGGTGGCTGATACCGCACGGGTTGCCGACACGATCGCCGCGCTACATTCGATGGGGGTGGCGCTGCTGCTCGACGACCTCGGGAAGGGCCACAGCTCCATCTCCTACCTGGACCGCTATCCGATGTTCGAGTGCTTCAAGATCGACAAGTCCTTCATCGCGAAGCTCCCCACACCGCGCGCCACCGCGGTCGTGACGGCCATCGTCGCGCTCGCCAAGGCGTTCGGCGTGACCGTCGTCGGCGAAGGCGTCGAGACCCGGGAGCAGCTCGACGCACTGGCCGCGACCGGCTGCGACCTCGCGCAGGGGTACCTCTTCGGCCGGCCCATGAGTGCGGACGATCTGACGGCGACCCTTCCGCGCAGATAAAGGTGGGTTAGCCACGCCCCAGCCGGGTAAGGACAGAAACGGGCGGGGGTAGCAGAAGGAGACAAGGTGCCCGACGCAAGTGTGGCCGAGTCGCGGATCGTGGAGATCAGCGAACGTTGCCTGACAGAAGTAGGTGTCGACGGTGTGGCCGTCGCAGTTCTGACCGACGACGCCGCCAACCGTGACCTTCTCCACGCCACGAGCGACGACGCCGCTCGGATCGACGAGCTGCAGTTCACCACCGGTGAAGGCCCGTGTTTGCGCGCGTTCGTTCGCGGCGAACCCGAGCTGCACGCGAACATCCAGGACGATGCGGCGTCATGGCCTACGTTCGCGTCGGAACTCGTCGGCGAACTGGGTGTGAACGCCGTCTTCGCCTTTCCCCTTCTCGACGGTGGCGCGAAGCTCGGTGTGCTCGAGATGTACCGTCGGGAATCACGCCCGTTGACGGCGGAACAGTATGCGGCCGCCGAGCGTGCGGCAGCAGCGTTGGGAATGGCTGCGGTCGTCGAACTGGTCTCGTACGCAAGCACTCTCGAGAAGGGGACCATCGAGCAACATCAGGGCCCGTTCGCCCCGGAACGAGCCGACGTCAACATCGCCGTAGGAATTCTGTCGGCGACGCTCCGCGTGGCACCGGAGGAAGCGTCGGCGCGGCTGCGGGCACGGGCGTTCGCCGAATCGAAGTCGATCTCGTCTCTCGCTCACGACATCGTGCACAACCGCAGTTCACTCGACGACGACTCGCGGAGCGCGTGATGTTCTTCCTTTTCGGCTACGGCGCCAAGCAGAAGCATCTCGGGCCCGGCCAGGTGCGCACGTGCCCGCGGTGTCACAACACGACCCAGTGGTCCCGAATCAAGCAGTTCAAACAGTTCACGGTCTTCTTCATCCCGCTCGCGCGGTGGAGTCGGTCGCAGTTCGAGCAGTGCGGGATCTGCGGAACGGCCGTGGAGGTCTGACGGGTCGGCGGCTGAACGACATGTCCCAGTTGTGGTCCTCCGATCAGGGATCCCGGACGGCAGCGGGACAAGTGGGACATTACGTCCGCCGCTTCCGAGAGTTTCTTCTCCGACGGACGACCTCCACGAATTCACGGGCAACTTTCTCCGGGTCGGACAACACGTCGAACGCCGAGTACCGCAGCACCAACCAACCCTCGAGCACCAGATAGTTCTGTCGCCGCCGATCCTTGCTGAACACCTCTGGCGCGCTGTGGAACTCGCGTCCGTCCACCTCGACGATCACCATCGCCCATTCGTCCACCAAATCGCATACATAATCGCCCACCCGGTAGTTGACACGCATCCGCAGACCCAGAACGATCAGCGTCCTGCCGAGAACACGCTCGGGTTCGGAAGCGAAACCGATTGACGCAGTGGCGATCAGCCCTGACGCGCGCTTGTTTCCTCGCAGGTTCGGGGTGCGTCCGATGAGTGACGTCACTTGGTCTCTGTCGACGTCGGTCGTCAAGCGCTGGTCGACCAGCCGGGCAGCATCCTGCAGCGTCATGACCGCGACACAGTCGATCAACGTTCTCGGTTCGATGGGCACAGGTAGTCCCCCGTGTACGACGCGTTCACCGGCCGGAAGGGTGCGCCGGTACATCGTGATCCAGCTGGGGAGCCGGGGTTTCAATCCAGGACCCAGACTTATCTCGAAGACTGCCGGTTCTTCGATCCAGCCGTAGAGCCACGCTGCAGTCCGATGGCTGAGCAGTGCGGTTGGCTGCCACAGTGTGATCGCGTAGCAGCGGGCCATCGCCGACGGTTCCTCACTGCAGTAGATCTCCGGCAGAACACGTACGTAGCGACGCGCAATCGAGCTGCTCGACATTCCCAGATCGAGAAGTTGGCGCCTGGTGACTATTCCGTATGGATGCACAGTGAACGAGCATCGGGTAGCCGCGCACACGAACACGGTTGTCGACCTGGGATTTCAAATTGCGCTGTGGAGAAACGAATCCTGTGGATAGCGGGCGTGATGTCCCACTTGCGGCCGCCGCGTCAGGGATCCCGGACGATACCGGCACAAGTGGGACACCGGCCCCTCAATCCCTGTTCTGATAGACGTCCGGAATTCCGTCGTGGTCGTCGTCCCGGGTCTCCAGGGTCTCGATGTCGCGGTACGCCTTGTTTCGGGTGCGCAGGATGACGGACGCAAGTGTTGCCGCGATCAGGGAGCCCGCGAGAACCCCGACCTTGACGTGGTCGTCGCGTTCGCTACCAGCCCCGAAGGCGAGGTCTCCGATCAGTAGTGAGACGGTGAACCCGATGCCCGCCAGCATTGCGACTCCCAGCACGTCGAGCCATTTGAGCCCCGCGTCGAGGGTCGCTTTGGTGAAGCGCGACACCAGGTAGGTGGTGCCGAAGATGCCGATCGTCTTGCCCACGACCAGCCCGGCGATGATGCCGATCGCGATCGGATCGGTCAGTGCGCTCGCCAGCCCGGTCAGACCGCCGACGGTGACTCCGGCTGCGCAGAACGCGAACAGCGGTACGGCGACGCCCGCCGAGATCGGGCGGATCTTGTGCTCGAAGTGCTCCGCCAGGCCGGGTCCCGCCTCGGGCCCACCGGCTGCTCTACTGCGAACCACCGGCACCGTGAACCCCAACAACACTCCGGCGACGGTGGCATGGACGCCGGATTCGTGCATCAGCACCCACGTCACCACGGCGAGCGGGATGAGAATCCACCACGATCGAATACGCTTCTGCACGGCAATTGCGAAGAGTGCCAACGGAATCAGCGTCAGCCCGAGAGCGACGAAGTTCAGGTCGTCGGTGTAGAAGACCGCGATCACCGTGACCGCCAGCAAATCGTCCACCACCGCAAGCGTCAACAGGAACGTACGCAACGCTGCAGGTAGGTGCGTGCTGATGACTGCCAGCACTGCCACCGCGAACGCGATGTCGGTCGCCGTCGGTATCGCCCAACCCAAGAGCGCGCCGTCACCGGTCCGCAGATTGACGAGCACGAAGATCAGCGCTGGCACAGCCATACCGCCGACGGCTGCAGCGATCGGCAGCGCGGCCCGGGAGCGGTCGCGCAAGTCACCGGCGACGAATTCTCGCTTCAACTCGAGGCCGACCACGAAGAAGAAGATGGCCAGCAGCCCGTCGGCCGCCCACGTCGACAGCGTCAGGTCCAAATGCAGCGCCGACGGCCCGACGCGAGTGTTCATCAACGAGTGATAGGAATCGGACCAGCCCGAGTTGGCCCAGACCAGTGCGACGACCGTCGCGACCAACAACAGTGCGCCGCCGACGGTTTCCTTGCGCAGAATCCGTGCGATGCGGTCGGTTTCGGGCCAGGAGCCGCGGGAGAACAATGGCATCCGGGGTTCGGTCATCAGTCTCGTCGTGCCTTTCGTGCATCGATGGTTGACGCCACACACGAACGTGAAGACCGAAAGTGCGCAGCGCGAAATTGTTGCCGACCAGACTTCCCGGCGCACCGATATGTCAGTCTACGCATCGCTGACGGCACCTACCGAGGCGGGAGGGGATACGGCAACTTCCGAGCTAGTGGCCGACGCGGTCGCCGAGGGCGCGAATTCTTTCTGCGATGTCGTCGCGAATCAGACGCCACAGTCGCCTACACAGGGGCTGCGAACCCCACTGATGTCCCAGTTGCCGCGTTCACATCAGGGATCCCGGCCGGCAGAAGCAGAAGTGGGACATCACTCCCGCCGCCGTCGCGAGTTTCGTCTCCGCCGGACTACCTCCACAATCTGGCGCGCGGTTTTCTCGGGGTCGGACAGGACATCGAATGCCGAGTACCGCAGCACCAGCCAACCGCAGAGCACCAGTTCGTTCTGCCGACGGCGATGCCGGCTGAAAACGTCGGGCGCGCTGCGGAATTGGCGCCCGTCCACCTCGACGATCACCATGGCCCACTCGTCGACAAGATCGCACAGGTACGAGCCCACCCAGTAGTTGATGCGCAGCGGAAGGCCGAGGGCAATCAGCGTTCGGCCGAGGGGTTGCCACAGCGTGATCGCGTAGCAACGCGCGATCGTCGAAGGTTCTTCGGTGCAGTAGACCTCGGGTAGAACTCGCACGTAGCGACGGGCTATCGAACTGCTGGGTATCGGCCAACGCCAGGAGTTCTGGTCGGGTGACGATTCCGTATGCGTGCACTGGAGGAGCATCGGGGCACCGACCGCCGTGGACGTCACGCCGACCTGGGGTTTCGGTGTGGTCTGTGGATAGAGCCGATCATGGGGAGTGGGAGTGATGTCCCAGTTGCCCGCCGTCGATCAGGGATCCCGGATGGCGGGCGCGCAACTGGGACACCACTACCGACAAACCGCTAAGTCCGCTCTTGCAACACCCGGACTCGACGGAACTGCCTGCACAGCGGGGCATCTCGACCCTATGCCCGCCGAGACCTTGGCCACCGTGCCCATTGCCTTCGACCCTCGACAGCACTGGGCCTTCGTCCCCAATCCCTCTGTGTGCGTACATATATGGACCTGTGCACACGTATACCTTGCACGCGCCTGACGGCAGTCGCAGAATGAACACTGTTTCGCCGGGGCGAAAGGGGAACATCGGTGAGCACCGTATCGATCGACACGTACGACTTGGAAGAGGCCGAGGAAGTCTTCAGCGCGGCATATTCCAAGATGCATTTCTCGGCTCCGCCCGGGACGCCCACGCACACCAAAGTCGAACGATCCCAGCTCGATAACCTGACACACGACGAGATCGACTTCAACTACGAGTTGAAAGCGCATGTCGACCCGCTGCCGGACATCGCGCTGTGCCGCGTGCACTCGGGCATCCTCACCCAGCAGTACCCGGGCGGACACCTGGAGGGTGCACGGGCCGACGAGATCACCGTTGTCGGATCACAGATCGGTAAGCCGTTTCAGATCAACGCTCACAGCGCGCACTACGACGTCGTCACCATCGACCGTGCCCGGTTCGACCGCGCGGCAGGCGGCTCGTCGGCGATCGGTGAACCATCTCCGGCAACGCTGACCGGAACAAGTCCGATCTCTCCCGAGGCCACTGCACACTTGATCTCGGTGGTCGACCACATCACGCGCGATGTGATGCGCAGCCCGTATGCGTCATCCAGCCCGTTGGTCATCGACAGCGTCTCGAACTATCTGGCGTCGGCCCTGCTCCAAGCTTTTCCCACCACTGCACTGCTCGAGCCGACCATCGAGGATCGCCACGACAGCACCCCCGCGCTACTGCGTAAAGCCATCGCCTTCATCGACGACAATGCCGAGCGCAGCATCGCCATGAGTGACATCGCCGAGTCGATCTACGTCAGCCCTCGGTCACTGCAGTACATGTTCCGCAAGCATCTCGACACCACACCGACGGAATACCTGCGACGCGTCCGCCTTCACCAGGCCCACCTCGAACTCGTCGCCAGTGATCGCATGCGCACCACCGTCGGCCAGATCGCCGCCGGGTGGGGCTTCGGGCACCTGGGCCGTTTCGCCAGCTATTACCGACAGCACTACGGAGTCAGCCCACATCAGACGCTGCGACGCTGACAACCGGATCCTTGTACAGATTGCGAACGAAACACGACACGTTCGTCCACTCTGCGCATGGCTGCCCCTCGTAACCACCGTGGAGACCTGCTCGCGGTTACGCTCATATCGGGTCGAACACACCGGCTCCGGCGGTGTTTCGTTCGACCTTCTTCACTTCCCTCTCAGCGCACCGCCGAACGGTCGTCTACCCCTCGGCAGCCCCGTAGCCCATCGAATTCCCTGCGATCGGTGAACGGGACTGCAGACGACCAGAGCCGCAGACCCTCCGGGGTCTGCGGCTCGCGGTGTTTCTGACACAAAGCATGCTTGTGGAAACCCAGATATCTTCGGCGTAGACGTCGCGATCACTACAACAGCGACAGCACGAAGGCCGATGCCGACGCGTTCGGTGGTGTCGACATCGCGGTCAACACCGCGCAGGCTTCGAGCCCCGTGTCGCGGTGAACAGAATCCAAGGGACGTCGCCGACGACGGCAGTCATCGACACCGGCTGTTTCGCGTTCGTCACCGCAGAATCGGGGCGTAATCACCATGGGCAGGTGGTTGTCCTGGACATCGACGAGGACGCTCCGCTGGCACCGGTTCAAGCATTGTAATTGCGTCACACCAAGTCTCGACTACGACAGGCGCTACTCGACAACCTGAAACCACCGCGCGCGGCACCGATAACCCTTGGCAAGGAAGCCTAGGCTAACCTGAGAGTCCGATCCACGACTCGACAGGAACACCCTTGACTCTCCGAACGACCCTCCGCGCGGCCGCGGCACTGACCGCTGCAGCGGCGGTAACCGTCACCCTGACAAGCTGCAGCTCGTCCGAACCCGAGCACACCGCCGCGCCGACGACCGCTGCATCCGACGCCTCCTTCCCGGTGACCGTGCAGCACATGTACGGCGAGACGACGATCGAGACCGTCCCCGAACGGGTCGCCACGTGGGGCTTCGGCACCACCGACGCAGCTCTCGCGCTGGGCGTGGTCCCGATCGCGATGCCGACGGCCGATTACGGCGGCGGCGACGATCTCACCTACCCGTGGGTCAAGGACAAGATCGACGAACTCGGCGGCGAGGCACCCGTCCTCCTGGACAACGCAACCTACGAACTGCCCGTCGAGCAGCTTCTCGCGACCGACCCCGATGTTCTTCTCGCGCCGCACTCCGGTCTCACCCAAGCCGAGTACGACGCGGTCACCGCAGCCGGCATCCCGGTCGTCGCACCACCCGAAGAACTCTGGTCGACGCCGTGGCGCGACGTCATCACGACCACCGGTACCGTTCTCGGACGCGTCGACCAGGCGCGTGACGTCGTCGCCGATCTCGACAAGCAGGTGTCCGACGCCGGGGCCGAACACCCCGAATTCCGCGGCCGCACAATTGTTTACGTGTCCGAAGCCGAGGACGTGTACTACCTGCTCCTGCCCTCCGATCCGCGTGTGGAGCTGCTGACCAACCTCGGTTTCACGTCGGCGCCGTCGGTGACCGAGCTGGCGACGGGCGAATCCCCCTTCTCCACAACCGTTTCCGCGGAGAACCTGTCGAAGATCGACGCCGACGTCGCGTTCACTCAGGTCGACACCGACGCCGATCTGCAGGAGTTCCTGTCGTCGACGACGTCGCGTCAGATCCCGGCCGTCGCCAAGGGTGCCGTGGCCGGCTTCGTCGGAGAGGAAGTCGGCTCGGCCATCCCGCCGACGGCCCTGTCCATTCCGTATTTCTTGCCGACGCTGGTCGACGGGCTCGCGAAGGCCGTTACGGTCGCGTAGGCGCCTTCGGCGCACGTGCACGGAAATACGTAGCCCGCTACGTATTTTCGTGCACGTAGCGTGCGGAGCCACACCATGCCGTACCTTCATCCCATGACGGCTCCTCGCACTGCCGACGCACGCCCGACCAGACACCTCACGGTTGCCGCCCTCATTGCACTCGTCGTCGTGTATCTGGCCGTCATTCAAGGCATCGGTTGGTTGATGTCGCGGGGCCTCGATGCGCAATACGCCGCGCCCACCACGATCGACGAA
Organism: Rhodococcus sp. B10; assembly: GCF_011770055.1. Taxonomy (NCBI): domain Bacteria; kingdom Bacillati; phylum Actinomycetota; class Actinomycetes; order Mycobacteriales; family Nocardiaceae; genus Rhodococcus; species Rhodococcus sp. B10. Next base: position 209,340 of record NZ_JAAFYV010000004.1, read on the forward strand.
TTGTGGCGTGGGATGACATTTTCCATCGCCCTGTCGGTGGTTCTGGTCTATGCCGTCGTCGCATATCTTCGGTGGTGGCGGCCGGTGTGGGTCGACGACCGACCGGTCCAACGCTGGCTTATCGTCGTGCCGATACTGATGCTTGTCTCGATTCTGGTCGTCACCGACTACTCCGGCCTCGCCGCGCACGGTGTCGCGTTCACGGCACTACTGCTGCTCACGTGTCTTCTGGTCGGCCTCGGCGAGGAGACCATGTTTCGTGGCATCGCCGTCACGTGCTTCCGCACCAACAACTTCAGCGAAGGCAGAGTGGCGCTGTGGAGCACGGTCATCTTCGGTGTCGCTCACGCCAGCAACATCATCTCGGAAGGTTCGAAGGCGTTCATCCAGGTCGTCGCCACGATCATTGCGGGCTACTTCTTCTACATCGTTCGCCGACGCACCCACGGCCTGCTCGTGCCGGTCATTCTGCATGGGCTGTGGGACTTTTCGCTCATCTCGGGTCAGACGACGCCGGGTGAGAGTCATCCGATCGCTGTGTTGGCGATACTCACCATGGTCGTGCTCGCGATCATCTTGGTCATCCGACGCCATCACATAGAACCTGCGGCGCCGGGCGTGGTGTCCCACTAGCGCACCATCCATCAGGGATTCCTGATCCGAAATGCAGGACCGGGACACCCGCGCCGGTTTGCTGACTGATTCGATGTGCGTCAATATAGATACGTGTCGAATCAAGAACCCTGCTGCCCCACCGAGCCTGTCCGTGATCCCCTCGGACGGGACGAGGCGTCGACGTTGGCGAGTGCGTTCAAGGTCCTCGGTGATCCGGTCCGGCTTCGACTGCTGAGTGTCATCGCAGCCCAGGCGGGTGGCGAGGCGTGCGTCTGTGACATCTCCCCCTCCTTCGACGTGTCGCAACCGACGATCTCGCATCATCTGAAGGTGTTGCGCGACAACGGTTTCGTCACCTCCGAGCGTCGCGGCACGTGGGTCTACTATCGAATCGTGCCGTCGGCGCTCACGCAACTGACGTCGCTGCTGACGGAGCTCGCGGGTACGGAGATCGCAGCATGAGCGCCGAAGCCCCGCCTACCGTCGTCGGAAAGCTGTCGACGCTCGATCGCTTCCTACCCGTGTGGATCGGTGTCGCGATGGTCGCAGGCCTGATCCTCGGACGCGCGATACCCGGGATGAATTCCGCGCTATCCGCGATATCCGTCGACGGCATTTCGCTCCCGATCGCCCTCGGCCTGCTGGTCATGATGTATCCGGTGCTCGCGAAGGTGCGCTACGACCGCGTCGCTGCGGTGACCGGTGATCGCGCACTCCTGATCTCGTCGCTCGTTCTCAACTGGCTGCTCGGCCCGGCGTTGATGTTCGCACTCGCGTGGCTGCTGCTGCCGGATCTTCCCGAGTACCGGACGGGTCTGATCATCGTCGGACTCGCGCGCTGCATCGCGATGGTCGTCATCTGGAACGACCTCGCCTGCGGTGATCGTGAGGCGGCTGCCGTTCTCGTCGCCCTGAATTCGATCTTCCAGGTGCTCATGTTCGCCGTGCTGGGATGGTTCTACCTCTCGGTACTCCCGGGATGGCTCGGCCTCGAACAACAGACGATCGACACCTCTGCGTGGCAGATCGCGAAGTCGGTGCTGATTTTTCTCGGCATTCCGCTCGTAGCAGGATTCCTCACCCGACGTCTTGGCGAAAAGGCAAGGGGCCGAGCGTGGTACGAGGACCGGTTCGTACCGGTCATCGCGCCGTGGGCTCTGTACGGACTGTTGTTCACCATCGTCGTTCTGTTCGCGCTGCAGGGCGACCAGATCACGTCGAAGCCGTGGGACGTGGTGCGCATCGCCGTACCGCTGCTGATCTATTTCGCGGTCATGTGGGGTGGCGGTTTCGCCCTCGGTGCCGCGCTCGGCCTGGGTTATCACCGCACTGCCACACTGGCTTTCACGGCGGCAGGCAACAATTTCGAACTCGCCATCGCGGTGGCGATCGCAACCTACGGGGCGACGTCCGGGCAGGCCCTTGCCGGGGTGATCGGCCCTCTCATCGAAGTTCCGGTGCTCGTAGGTCTGGTGTACGTATCCCTATCTCTCCGTGCACGTTTCGGAGACGGCGCACGCAATGTCTGATCCGGTGAGAGTCTTGTTCGTCTGCGTCAGCAACCGCGGCAAGTCCGTGATGGCCGAGCGCCTCGTCCCGACGATGACCACGTCGATCGCCGCGTCGTCGGCCGGCACCGCAGCGAAGATCGGCGGAACGGTCAACGAACTGTCCGCGACAGCGCTCGACGAAGTGGGAGCCGACGTCGCCGATCACCGACCACGTCAACTCACCGACGAGTTGATGCAGGCCGTCGACATGGTCGTCGTGGTCGGTCCAGCCGAGGTCACGCCACCACCGGGGGTGACGGTCGAACGGTGGGCCACCGATGAACCGTCGGAGCGGGGCATCGACGGGCTCGATCGGATGCGGCTGATTCGCGACGACATCGCCACGCGCATCCGCGCTCTCGTCGACCGCATCGAGCGGTAGGCGAGAGCGCGACGAAGCGCGACTCAGCAGCAGGCAGCCGACGCGCCCCCGCCGCCACCGCAACACACGGCAGCACTGTCGTTGTCCTGCAACAGCTTCGGGCTCGTCCCGAAAGTGTCGGAGTCGGCTAGCACGGTGTAGACCTCCCACTTCTCGCCGGCCGGCCCGGTGACCCACACCTTGTCCTGGGTGGCGAAGCAACACGTCGTACCGATCTCCTCGTCGGTGAACAGACCCTCACCGGTGAGGCGCGTGATCTCGGAGTGCACCTGCGCGGACGAGTCGACCTCCACGCCGAGGTGATTGACCGTGCCGCCCTGGCCTGGATTCTCGATCAGCACGAGTTTCAGCGGCGGTTCGGCGATGGCGAAGTTCGCGTAGCCGGGCTTGACCTTCGCGGGCTCGACTCCGAACAGCTTGGAGTAGAACGTGATCGATTCGTCGAGCTTGTCGACGTTCAGTGCGAGTTGTGCGCGAGACATGACCAGACCTCCACCTGTGAGACATATATCGAATTACTAGCGAACCCAGACTGCGCCACCTTTGCGACATATGTCAAGAAGGTTGTACGGTGAATGTCATGCCGAAGACGTTGCCGCTGATCGACACGACAGCTCCGATCTGCTGCGCACCTCTGGCGGCAGCCCCCATGGACAACGACGCGGCCCTGGAGGTCGCGTTGCGACTGAAGGCGCTCGCCGATCCCGCCCGGGTGCGGTTGATGTCGGTCCTCCTCAGCGCCGACGCCGGCGAGGTGTGCACGTGCGATCTCGCCCCTGCGGTCGAGCTGACGGAGTCGACGGTGAGCCATCACCTGGGGCAGCTCAAGAAGGCCGGCCTGGTCACGTCGACCCGTCGTGGCATGAACGTCTACTACTCGGCGAAGCCGGACGCACTCGATGCCCTGAGAGTCGTGCTCGATCCGAACTGCTGCCGCTGACCCGAGGCACCGCATGAAATGCTCGGCACCGAAAATCGGACTTGGTAGCGGCGACCGTTCGCGTGTTCGGCAAGATCTACGAGACCGATCGGTCGGGTAGTTTCTAGACCATGACTCCAACGTGGGTACAGGTACGAGGCGCGAACTACGGAACCATGGGCCGATCCATCAGCGGGACGGTCCACCGCCCCGACGGATCGTGGCAGCTGGTGCGTCATGTACCCGACGACACGTGGCGCTACGAAACCCAGCAGAACGAGCCCGTATTTATCGAAACCCCCACCGACCGATGGTCCCGCGACGCCGACGGGACGATGGTGCACGCAGTCAAGTCACCGAACACCATGTACGCGATCATGGGCATCGGATCGCCGTCCTTGTTGCTGCGCGCTTACGACACATTCCCGCCGAGAACGACCCACGGGTTCGACGACCAGCGTTTCGTCGACCCGAGCGCTCCCCGAGAAAGCAGCGTTCGCGGTCGGCCCGGATGGGAAGTGACCGCGCGCGACCACCACATGAACGAGGCCGTCACCTACGTGTTCGACGCCGAACTCGGAGTCGCCCTTCGGTGGCAGCGTGGCGAGGAGTGGATGGAGCTCTCCGATCCCACATTGGACGAGACTTTCGACGACAACCTGTTCCGGTGGACGGGACCATCGCGCCCAGCCGAAGACGAGATCGCAAAACACCAACGTGAGCACGAAAAACGTCAGCGCGAGCTTGCGAGCATTCCCCAAGCAATCCCGTCGTGGCTCCCTCTGACCACGCACGTCCAGTCCCTGTCCGGTAATCACCGCACCGGCGAGCTGACCCTGTCCATCGGTGGCAACGCGCCGCAATTCACTCTCCGGCGGTGGGTGACCGCCATCGGCGAACCGGCACTGGAGTGGCCGAGTGATTCGACGCCAGAACGGTACCGCCAGTCCATCGGCGACTGGACCTACGAGATACGTAGTTACAACGAGATCGACCACGACGACTGCCTCCGCATCGTCGACTCGATCGTTCACGTCGATCCACCCGACCGCGACCCAGCCGAGATCGTGGCCGAGCTCGAAGCAGAGGAGCACGACCGGCACGAAGCAGAGGTGCTTGCGACGCTCGGAACCGGCAGGATCCTTACCAACCACCTCAAAGGCGAATCACTGTTCATCCGAACGGATTTCAGCGACGACGACGCCTGGCGCGCCATCGCGACCGCAGCGATGGCCCCTGTTCCACAAGGCAACGACGTCGAGTTCTCCGCGTACCTCACTTGCATCGACAATCCGGAGTACGACGGAATGACCGTCGATGACCTTCTCGGCGCGATCGGTGAACCACCGCCCTACTACGCGTTCCTCGTCGATTCGGAGACGGTCGGCAACCCCGAGATGCCGATCGTTGTCGTCGACACCGGCCCGGGCGATCCGGATCGCCCGCGCGGCAGAACCTTTCGCGTCATCCCGTCGCAGATGTCGGGCGTGGAGAACAATCTGTCCATCGCGAACATGGACTTCGAAAGTTTCGCGGACAGCGTCGACGACGACGGTGTCTTCCGCGGATTTCCCGAACCGCCGCGTCCCGTCGAAGAGGTGACGACGCGCGAGATCGCCGACTGGATTGCAGGCGACCTTCACTCGGAAGCGTTGAAGGAACTCCACGCCGTGCTCGACGGACGGAAGTATCGCTACCCGGTGCAGCTGTTCGACGTCGAATTGTCGGAGGTGCACGCGCAGGTTCGCGATGCACACCCGGGAAATCAGCGCGGCCTTCTCGGTTTCGACGAGTATCTGCGGGCAACGGAATCGGGTGGGCCAGCGTTGCGGGGGTACGCTCCTGCCCACAGTGCGTCCTGGCATTTCGTGCTCGACCGCGACTCGCACCGACCCATTGCCGCCTACAGAATCGAATACCAGCCGTACACCCCGCCACCCGAGGAAGACGGTGTGCCGCGGACACCGAGGTTCGAGGTCCCGTTCGTGAACACGGAGCCCGTATCGGAGTCGCATCTAACCGATGACGACGATCTCGTCGACCCCGAGGTGGTCAAGCGCGCAGTTCTGGCCGAGGCCGCTCGGCTGCACGATGGTGCCGAGCTCAGTGGGGGTAATCCTCTGCCGCAACGCATCCCGCGGCTGCCGGGCTACCGTATCGGCTGCCACGTTCGAATCGACGGTGAACACGCGTTCTACGTCGCCATCGTCACCGACATACACGACGAGTTCCTCGTCATCGAAGTTCCGAATACAGGACTGCGCATCGTCGGACCAGGGGAACCCTGAGCGTCAGCTCGCGCCCGCCGCCCGGGCCGTGGTGAACGAGCGGTACAACCGGATTGAGTTGGCGCACGCCCATCCTGCAAGGATGGGCAGAACGAAACTTGCCGCCGCCCAGCCCGTCACCATGGTCACTACCACGACGGCGGCCGCGATCAGGGTGATGCCGAAGGCGTCGATCTTTGTGCCGATCGACGAATCGGGTGCGGCACCTCTGCCGGGGAAACGGGGTGAATCGGCTAGTGTCCTCACTGCATCGACAAACGCAGCGGTTCCCGCAATGCCCATGAACGAGAAGAAGACCACTTCTTTAAGCGTGAAATCCCAGCCGACAAGCGGGTCGAACAGCCCACGCACCATCGACACGATGGTTCCGATGCCCGCAATGAAACCCAGATACAACAGGACGATAGGGCCCACCAACCCACTGAAACCCCTGCGACGCGCCATAATTGCAGGCTATCAACTCGATGAGCCGCGCCCGGTGTGTCTTCCAGTTGGCATCATTTCCTACGCGATGAGTGATGACTCGCGTAGCGTTTCAGCCTCGCGAACGATCACCAGAGCCACGGGAGTTCCGGCTCCCGCGGCAGAAGCACTTTTCGATGCCGAATCAGCATGTCTGCAAATCACCAGCTCTGAAGCTTCGAAATTCGGTCGGCAACTGCAGTATCGGGGAGGGTGATTTGATAGCCCATTCGACGAAGAGCCCCGACCGCCTCGGACGGGGCATCACGAACGACTGCGCGAGTTTGAATACGACGCCACCTCTCACGACCCTCGTGGACTGCGTCGAGCCATGTTGCCTTGCTATCGAATTGGCAGTCCTCGATGAGGAATTGGACGAAGTCTTCCAAGCAAGGACGAAACCGGTCACCCCCGAGCGGGAGATGCAAGGACTCGAGACTGTGTGGCGTCTTATGCTTCAAACGCGACAGAATATGGGAGAACGCACCCCGGTGTGCATGTACATGTAGGTGAGCAGTGGGTTTTCGGCGCGCGTTGCGCTCGTACTCCAGTCTGACCATCGGCGTCTTGTCGATCGCAGCCACCAACCTGTAGGTCGAATTCTCTACCGCCAAATATCGGTCCTGCGAGTCGAGACAGCACTTGATGGTTACCCCTAGGAACGCGAGCGGGTTAGGGGAAGAACCACCTCGAGGCGGCGCCTGCGTAAGGGGAACCGTCGCCTGGATGACGCTTCGAGGCTTGTCCGATCTAGCGCTCACCGTCACTTCCCAATCGGTCGACGGGAACGAGGCGTGAATCAGCTCAGCGGTTTCACTGGCGAAACTATTCGCCCTGTCGTGAAATTCTTCGACCGCTGTCTCCGAGTGAACAGGGGCGCTAGCAGTCGGTAAGGAGGAACTCGATTGATTCAAGGTCTTCCCATGCTTGCCATTCGTCACCTACAAGAGCGTACTGACTGGCTTTGTCCGCGAACTCGGAAAGAGACATACCGTGCTTGGCGAGAATCAACTCTCGGCGCGCTACCAACTCAGCCGGGGTGTAACTCGTTACTGTAGTCATCGGTTAGTCCTTTCTACTCGTTCAGCTGACAGCGACTTTGTCGATTGGACCAGTCTGACACGTGCAGCATCGGGGTGTAGACAAAGTATGCGCTTCGGCACCGACAGGCCGCGTCGGCACAGGTCTCGATTGTGGGCCCAGCTCAGCGCCCACGTCAGTAGCGCACCACCCCTCCGGCCTTACCCCTCCGTGACGTCTTCGAAGTGCACGGTGACGGCCGTGTCGTCGATGTGGTGGCCGAGCAGGTCGGTCAGCGTCGTGCGCGCGAGGTTGCCGAGGTCGAGCCCGACCGCATGCAAGTCGGTGCCGTACGCACCCGTCACGGTGATGGCGGCCCCGATACATGTGTGCCCGTCGAGCTCGAGGTCGACGGCGATGGGGTCGGCGCCGTGCACGCCGAGCAGAGCGCGTCGCACGGTCAAGCGCACGATGTGGTCACTGATGCGAAGGGTGTCGTGCCCCTGCTCGACGGACTCAGCCGGGTAGGTGGCGTCGACCGGCCAGGTGCGACGCGTGGTTGCCCGCACCTTTGCGAGCACCGAGCTGCTGATGTCGACCCAACGCGGTTCGCGATCGTGAGCCGAAAGCTCCTGCGCTGCTCGGGCGAGGAGAGCGTCGTCGGGTTCGTCGGGGGTCATCTCCATGTCGACATCCTTGCGCTCAGTGTGGTTCGGGCTCGTTGCAGTTGTCCGCGCACCGCGCCGGGCGACATGGACATGATCTGCCCGATTTCCACGTGGGTCATGCCTTCGACTTCCCGAAGGAGCCATGCTGATCTCTGACGGTAGGGCAATTCGGACAGCGCCGCGTCCAAGGCCGCCATGAACCCGGAACTCGCCGCCTGCCGTTCGGGGTCGCCGGAGGGGTCGTGGTCGGCCCGTTCGAACACCCAGTCCTCGGCCGGGGAGATGGCGCGTCGACGACGGTGGTCGACGACCTTGTGCGAGACCAGGCTGAACAGCCATGTCCGCAGGCTCGACGCGCCCCGAAAGTTCTCGAGCCCTTTCCAGGCTGCGACGAACGCGTCTTGGACGACCTCTTCGGCGGCCCCGGAGTCGCTGAGGAGGTTGCGGGTGAAGCGATACATGTCGGGGCCGTAACGCATCACGATGGCCTCGAACGCTTGCCGATCCCCCAGGACAGCCGCTGCGATCAGCGACTGATCCGACGCATCGCCGCCGCGTCGTCGCCACGCAGTGTCACCTGCATCGATGTCGTGTCCATCGTCGAGCATCCCCACGTTCCTTTCGAGGACCGCCCGACGCGTCCCACGGAATCGGCGGATGCCGACCCCGTTTCACAGTGCTCTGTTGTACCTCTGGGTTGTTCCGTCCAAACATCCCGGGTTTTCGGCCTTCACCAGTGTGATCCAGAACACGTATATCGGACGTGCGCTTTCCACGAGTCGCCACGACCAATCACCGAAGAACACACAATCGAACGAAGGGATATGGACGATGACCACCACGCAAGCAGCACCCACCGGCACGGCCCCCGCAACCACCACGAAGACGAGCCCCAAGCCGGTCTCCGATTCGGCATTGGTCAGCTCGGACGGCCGCACCACCATCGCGGACACGGTCGTCTCCAAGATCGCCGGCATCGCCACCCGCGAGGTCCAGGGTGTGCACGATGTGGGCGGCGGAGCTGTCCGGGCCATCGGTGCGCTGCGCGAGCGCATCCCGGGTGCACGCGTCAACCAGTCCCAGGGCGTGTCGGTCGAGGTCGGTGAGCGGCAGGCAGCCGTCGACATCGACATCGTCGCCGAGTACGGCGTCTCCATCGCCGACCTGGCCGCCGGAATCCGTCGCAACGTCATCACCGCGGTCGAGCGGATGACCGGCCTCGAGGTCACCGAGGTCAACATCACCGTCCACGACGTCTTCCTCGACGACGGCAGCGACGACACCGACGAAGCGGCAACTGTTCGCGTCCAATGACATCGGGTGACAGCGACACCGGCCGTCCCCGCCCCGACACGGGCGGGGACGGCGGCGACGTCGACCTGTCCGAGGCACTCGCCCGCACCGTGACGGCCACCGACGGCGTCGCGGGTCTGCACGGCGGCATGTTCGGAGAAGTGGCGACTTATCTGCCCGGTCGCCGCGTCGCCGGAATCCGGTTGGACCACAACGGGATCGACATACACATCTCGCTGCTGGCCGGTGCGCCCGTACGCGAGACGGCCGACGCCGTGCGTCGCGCAGTACACGCCGTCGCCGACGGCCCCGTGCACATCACCGTCGAGGACGTCGTCGAGGTGGCGAATTCGTGACAGGTCAGGAGAGGTCGGCCGAACAGCGGCGTGCTGCTGCACTGAAAGCAGCGCGCCGCGAGATCGCCCGCACTCACCACCCTGATCGCGGCGGCGACCCCGACACGTACATCCGTCTGCTCGCCGAACTCGATCGCCGGCAGATATCGCGCCCGGCCACGAGTGCAGCAGCGGTGCAGGGCATGTCTCGCCGCGCCCTACGGCGTCGGGCGTGGCGCCGCACGATCGACGCCGTACGCCGCAAGGTCCGGCGTCGCCTCACCGGCTCGTCCAAGCCGACACGGCGCTGAACGCTCTGTCGGACAAAACAATTCATTCCTTACACGTGGAGACCACATGAGAACGTCGACGATCGGACTTCTGGCAGGTTTGTTGATCGCGATTGCGGCTGCCGCGGGCGGTTTCACCGGTTTCCTTCTCGCACTGCTTCTCGGGGCCGGTGGCTACCTCTACGGCAGCTACCGCGACGGCGAGGTCGATCTTCAGTCGATCCTGCGGGGCCGTGGCCGTGGCTGACACGACCACCACCCTGGACGGTGGCGTCGCGCCTTCCGGTGCGCCCGTCACCGATTCGCCGACGACGGCGTTGCGGGAACCGGATGATCGCGGTGCGCTGACCATCCGGGATTCGGTTGCCGAGACCATCGCACGCAAGGCGGCGCTCGCGGTGCCGCACGTCGTCGCGAAGTCGACAGGCTTGTCGAAACTGACCGGCCGCGGTCTGCCGCGCGTCGAGGTCACGATTCGAGGAGACCACATCCGCGCATCGCTGGATGTGGCCATCGTGTGGCCGGCACCCACGGCGCGAACCGCTGCGCAGATCCAGGACAGCGTCGCCGCGGACCTCGCCCGTTACACGGCACTGACGGTCGACACGGTCGACGTCACCGTCCTCGTCGTCACCGCAGAAGCAGTCGCGGCTGCGTCCGATTCTTCGACGCGGCAGACCAGGAGAGTGCAATGACCGCTCCGACAACGATCTCGAAAGACAGCGCGACACATCCGGTTTCGGATCCGCCTGTCGCGGAGAAGAAGCCGCTCGGCAGTGGTGCCGCGGCTGCGGTCGCGGTCCTGTTGGCTCTGGCCGTCGTCGCGGCCGGGGTGATCGCAGGCCGCGATGCCCTCATCGCCGCGGGCGCTCTGACCGGCGACAGGTGGATCGACGCCGGCCTGCTCTGGCTCGACGGACTCACCGCGCAGAATTGGATGGCGCCTGCCGGCATCGGTGTCGCCGTGCTCGGCGTCGTACTTCTTGTTGCAGCCGTCGCGCCGCGTCGTCGCCCGTATGTCGCGACCTCGATTCCGGGTGTGTGGCTTCGCCGTCGCGACCTCCCGGCGCTCGCGCACGCGGCCGTCGTCGATATGCCCGCGGTGACGTCGACCCGGGTTCGGGCGACGCGACGCAAGGTCTCGGTGGCACTGACGGCCCACCCCGGAACCGACTGTGCCGCATTGCAAAAGCAAGCAAAGACGGCCGTCGACGACGCGTTGTCCTCGTTGACGAAGCCACCGAAGGTCACCGTCTCGGCCTCCACAGGAAGGACCCGCTCATGAACCGCGCAACCATAGCGTTCGACCGTATCGCAGTGGCGCTCGTGGGCCTGGCCTTGATCGCCGTCGGCGCAGGGGCAGCGGCATGGCAGTGGGGTTACCTGCCGGAGACGCGCCAGCGCATCGATGTTCCGTTCGCCGAGAACACGATTCAGGCGACGTGGTGGCCGTGGGCTCTCGGAGCCGGTGCCGTCGTCCTCGTCCTTGTCGGGCTTCGGTGGTTGTTCGCGCATCGACCCGGTCGACGTGTCGGTCGCCTTTCGGTGTCGTCGACGGGTGATCAGGCCGGACAGTTGTCGGTCGACGTCGACACCATCGCGCGATGCGCAGCCGACGCCCTGGCCGCGTCCGATCACGTCCGAAGTGCGCGCGGTACAACGCGTTCCGATCGAGGAGAGCGTGTCGTCGAATTGACTGCCACCCTCGAACCCTCCCCGTCGGCCCTCGCTCAGACCGCCCCGGTCCTGGCCGACACGACTCGGGACATCGCACTCTCGCTCGACGACACCCGCGCGTCGACGCGAATCCTGTTGCGCCTCCCACCACCGGCACGGGATCGCCGTGTCCACTGAGTCTCGCGCTGTGCCCGTTGCGGGCTTCGACGCCCGCCTGAATCAGCTTCTCGCCGAGCAGGCCGAGAAAGCCGGTGAAACGGTGGACACCTTCATTCGGCGTGCTGTAGTGGCTCGGCTGGTCGAGGCGCTGAAAGCCGACGAGGAATCGGACGTCGGGCAGCTGCTACGCCACCTGCAATCCAATTTCGACAGCGGTAAGGACGGTTCCTCCGACCCGTCTCTGGCCGGTACCGCCATCCACGATCCCGAGCGCTTGCGCGCCGTCGAGGCCACGGGGTTGCTCGACACCGACGTCGAGGAGCGATACGACCGACTCGCCGCGATGGCGTCGGATGCGTTGTCGGCGCCTGGCGCAGCGATCTCACTGTTGACCGACGAACGCCAGTTCTTCAAGAGCGCGATTGGGCTACCGTCCGAGCTCGACGGTGCGCGCGACATCCCGCTGGAGCTGTCGATGTGCAAGTACGTCGTCAACGCCGGGGAAACGGTGGTCGTCGAGGACGCGCGACTCGACCCCAATTACAACAATCACGCAGCCGTCACAGGCGAGCTGATGGTGTCCTACCTCGGAATCCCGTTGTCCGACGACGATGGCCACGCCGTCGGGACACTCTGCGTCTGGGATCAACAGCCCCGGCAGTGGACCACAGGTCACGTGCAGCTTCTGCAGGACTTGGCCTGGATAGTGCGCGAACGCATCTTCGACTAAGCATCGACCCGAGGCACGATCAACGTCACGCCACATTCCTTCAGTCCCCTGCGACGGAACCGGATGGCGGCTGGGTCGGCTTTTCCGTCTCGCGCCTACGCAGAAGCACAAGACCCGCACCCGCTACGACGATCGACATCACCGAAACGGCCGTCGAGGCCCATTCCCAGATGCTCGGAGAATAGCTGGGTTGGATCCTGGTCAGCGGCGTGTATGCCGTCCAACCAAATTCGACGATGATCGGAACGGTCACCACCACCGGCGTCGTCGCGGCGATCACTGCGACCGACGATTCGGTCGGCAACAGCGACGCGAACGCCACTCCCGCGGCCAGAGGAAGTACGGCGGAGACTGCAACCGTAGTGATCGCGTCGAGTTGTGAACCCGCGAAAACCCCCGTCGCGGCAACAACCGCCAGAACCCCCAACGCCGCAAGAGGCAACCGCCACTTCATACCGATCACGAAGCCGACGAGCAGGCAGACCACGAACACACCTGTCGCCGATGCCTCCAGCGAGCTTGTCGACGACGCTGCGATGAACGCCAGTGCCACGAGAACGATCGAGCCCGTTCTCCGAGGGAGAGTGAACGCCGCCCCGACAAGCAGCGGCACGACCAGAAGCCCTAGCAGCCAACGGTTCTGCATTGTTCCGTCCGCGCCGAGTGAATCCACCGCACGGACGAACAGCCAGTAGAGAACCAGCCCTACCAGAGGAACAATGATGCCCACCAGCAGTATTCGCATGCGCGCTTGCGCCGTTTCGATCGCTCCGAATGGCGATACCCACGCAGCCGCTGCCACCAGCAGTGCGAGTACACCGACGATGATCCAGTAGTACGTCTGGGGCGCGGGCTCCGCCACGTACTCGTACTCGGCGTAGCGCAGTGGAACGTCGACGATGGGCGCAGCCAGGGTCACGCCGACAAGAAGCCCGAGCACCAGTGAGCACCGCGCAGTTCGGCGGTCGCCTGCACCTGACAATGCCGCTGCTCCACCGAGAATCAGCCCGGCAGCTGCTGCGCGCGGGTGCAGCGCCCACAGATCACCGCCGGCCGAAGACGCCACGACCAGCGCGACGCCGAGAGCTATCGACGCCAGTGCCCACCGAGCCCGCCTCACCGCGAGCGTGGTCACGACAGCCACGACGCTGCCGAGTGCAGCGGCGGATGCGGCACTGCCCAAGAACACGTCGAGTCGGTCACCGCCTGCAACGAACGCGAAGTTGCGTGGCACGGATGTCGTCAGCGTGACTGCAGCAACGAATGCGCCTGCGAACACGGTGAGCAGGGCGAGGAGTCGTCGAGCCGCATTACTGGACACGATCGAAAGAATAGGTGACGACGAGCGGCCTGAGCGTGCATGCCCTGCGCCACTTCGAACGTGAAGGCCTGTTGTTGCGTCCGATCAAGCGGGCCGGGTCCAAACACAGGATGTACGACGCCAGCGACATCAATTGGTTGTTGCTGATCAACAGGTTTCGCGAGTCAGGGATGCCGGTCGCGACGATCAGGCAATTCGCCGAGCTGGTGCGTAGCGGCCCCGGCAACGAAGCAGATCGGCTGCAGATCCTGCGCGCGCACGAGGCCGCGATCGAACAGAAGATCGCCACGCTCCGGGAGAATTTGGACGTCATCCGCACCAAAGTCGCGATCTACGCCGACCACGTGAACCACGGCACGGCCGTGGGCGTGTGGTCGCCGCGACCGTCGTCACAGCAGGAAGACGACGAGCGCTCCCGCGGTGAGGCCCACGACGGCAGCAAGGAGGAGGAAGCGTAGATCGGTGCTACGCGATCGGCTCGGCAGTCGGTTACGCATGCAAGGATTGAACAGCATAAACGGGGATTTTGCTTGTTCGAGCCTAGGATTCAAACGTTTGACTGAGTGGCTCAGAAGTTGTTCCACCACTACGCGCCGATAAGCGACCTAGACCGCACCCGCCTCGCAAACGCGACCGGTGCGCGGCATCGGGCCAGCACTGGAACCGTCCCTCCTTATCGGCGCAGCAATGCAGTCACAATGCCTGACGCGGTCCGCCGTCCCGCTAAGTCCGCGTTTAAGCGCCCTGGGAGAGTGCACTACTCGCGTTATGTCCCCGTTAGAGTGAGGCAGAATGCTCTGCATGTCCCGCTGGAACCATGAACCAATCGCCCTCGGAGCGATCGTGGTCGCATGCCTCGGCATGTACTTTCTGTACCCGTGGGACGAAGTCGAGCCGGACCCGGTCAACTCGGCGATAGTCGTCACCGCGTACACGAGCCGCGACGATCAGTGCTTACCATCGGGTAGCGACTTCCGGGCTGGAACTCCGGTGACCGTCTCGGCCGAAGACGGGCCGCAATGGACGACGCAGCTCCTCGCAGGGATCGAGGTCGAGGACACGTGCGCGATGCCGTTCATCCTGCCCACCATCGACCAAGCGGGCAGCTACACCGTTTCCGTCCCGTCTCGCGAACTCGGCGTTCGTTCCGGGTTCGAGCTGAACAAGGGATCGACCTTCATGCTCGGCTGATGATGCTGCCGTGCGGCACAATGCGGGAGTGGAACGACAACGAAGCGCGACGCTGACCCTGGCTGCTGTCGCTGCCGTGCTGGTAATCCTGACCGCCATCCCGGTACTGCGGCTCACGGGGAGCGACACGGTCCTGCGCCTACCGGTGCTCGCCTTGATTGCTGCCGTCACATTCGGCGTGCTCATCAAGGACGGCGGGACGACGCTGAACCCGCGCGCGGGTGTTGCCGGTGTCGCGTTCCTCGTCGTCGGCTGCGTCGCCAACCTGCGAGCCGATGATTCGTACCAGTGGCTTTCGCTCGGCGCGATGGTGGGCATCGCCGCCGCAGGGTCCATCCTCGGTGCATCGACGGTGCAGCACGACGTCGTCAGGCCATTGTTCCAGTGGGTCATCGGGCTCGCGCTCGTTCAGTGCGTTTATGCCGTCTACGAAGCATTCGCCGAGCCGGACCCGCTGTGGCGTGGTGCGCGTGTCCTCCCGGACGGCGAATCGGTCGCGCTGCGTTCCGAACTGCTCGACGGCTTCGACCGTGCGCAGGGAACGATGGGCCACCCTTTGGTGCTGGCGGCTCTCGCGCTGACCGCTGTCACCCTGGTTATCGCCACGGATGCGGTTCGGAGCAATCCCGTCAAGGTCGCGCTCGTCGCTGTGCTCGGTGCCGGCATCCTCGCAACGGGCAGCCGGAACGCCGTCATCCTGCTCGTCGGCCTGCTCGTCGTGCTGTGGGGTGCGGCCTCGTGGAACGTGATGGTCGGACGCGCCGTGGTGTTCGGGATACCGGTCGCCGTCATCGCCGTCATCCTCGGGCAGCAGAAGATCGCCGACCTGTTCGACAGTGGCTCCTACTCGCACCGGGCCGGTGCGATCGAGGTCGTCCCCCGCCTGACCAGCATCCGCGACTTCGCGACAATGATCTTCGGCGACGGGAGTGCGTCGACGCCCCGACTGCAGAACGCTGGCCTGTTGCAATCCGATCGCTTCATCGCGATCGACAACCAGTTTCTCCTGCTGTTCATTCAGTACGGCTTGGCTGGCACACTGCTAATTACCGGCCTACTGGTGGCAGCTATCCGCCGAGATCGTGGAGCCGCCCGCGTGGTGCTTGCCGTGTGGCTCGTGCAGTTCTTCATCTTCGACGTCCTCGCGTGGCCCAGTTCGGCGTTCGTCGTCTGGCTCGCAGTGGGCATCGCCGTCTCAACCCGAAAGGCCGACCATGATCCAGAAGATCCGTCAGATGCTCGCCGAAGCGAAACTGCGCCAGGGGCAGTGCGCGAACTGTGGAAAAGTCCTGCGCGATGACGCAACATCTCGACTGTGCAGCGATGAGTGCACAGTCGAGTACGCGTCCAGCAACATCGTCTAGTAGCTGATCGGTCCGTCGAGTACGCCGACCTCAAGCACGGCACCGGAGATGGTGCCAGTACCCCCGCCGACCGCTGCGGCGAACAGTCGCACCAGCATGTCTGCCCCGGTGATCGGACCGATACCGAAGGGGATCCACGGTGTCGACCGGAGTGCAGTCGACGTGCCAGTGAACGGCAGACTTGCGCCGTTCTCGCCGCTGCCGTTGGTTCCACCGAGTGAGTTCTGCTGGTCCGCCCGATACTGCAAGGTGAGGGTCGTGCCCGCGGCCGAGACCTTGCCTCGGCCTGTGATCCGCACGAACAGTTGCTTTCCGCGCATCTCCTGCGGTGTCACTATCGGTTGAACGCCGGCCACGATTCCGAGCGTCGTCGCTGAGACGACGAGATCTTCGGATACCGAGGTCTGTGCGATGGTCCGAATCCTGGGTAGCGGCGTTTCACGCCGCGAGAGAGCGCCGACCTGTAAAGCGTCGATGGTGAGGATTCCGCCCCACTGCGCCGCCCAGTTGTCGTCGTGCCAGTACTCCAACGCGTTCTTGTCGGCGGTGGTCTGCGTCAGCTCGCCGTTGCACGCTGTCAACAGCATCCGAATCAGTCCGCGTTCGCGGAGTGCACGCTGGTCGATTGTCATCTCAGCTTTGCGGCCATCGAGCAATGCGATCGGCGCGTCGGCTAGCTGGCCGTCAGTAACGTCGACCATTCGGAACGACCCGGCTGTCTTCGCCGGAATCACGCCCGCAGTACCCGGCGAGATGATCATCGATGAGTAGAAGACCAGCACGCGCCCGTCGTCGGTGCACACGATCGCTGCGCGCATGGGGCGCGCGTACCAGCCCATGCCGTTCCTGAGGTCACTGACCTGCTCGTTGACCCAGGTCGTGCCGTTCCACCACAGGTGGTGGACATTCCGATCCGGTGTCGAGCCGTCCGCAAGGCTGATCGCGATGTGAGGGCGACCGAGCGTGTCGACGTCGAGACCCGCCTGGTTGATAATTCCCGAGTCCAGGTCCGGTGTATCCAGAATGCGAGCGGTTACGTCCGAGTGCAGCAGTGGCATGGTGATCGTCGCCCCAGCGACGGTCTTCCACGTCGCACCCTTGTCGGTCGACCGGAGGTAGTACAGGTCGTTGTTGGCGTTGAAGCTCGGCGCGGACGACTGTCGCCAGGTGTAGACGATGTGAATGGTTCCGGCGCGGTCGATCACCGTGCGGTTCTCGTAGGCGTTCTCGCTGTACGTCTTGCCGTCGCTGAGCTTGAGTACTCGCGTGAACGCACCGATGGCACCGACCGAGCCGACGTACTTGTTGAGGTAGGTGTCACCCGCGCCTGATGCGCCCTCGCGGTAGTGGATGAACAGCTCGCCGTCCGGGTGCAGCATGAACCGGAGGTACGTCACCTGCGCCTCGGTTGCACCGCCGACCATGGCTGTGACCTGCGTCCACGTGGTGATGTCACGAGGGTTGGTGGAGATCATGTACTTCAGGGCCTCGCCGTGCATGTTGCCGCACACGTGAATACGGTCCTGGGCGTCGGCGATGATCGAGATGGTGTTGTGGCTGTCCTCGTTGACGAAGTTGCCCATCGGTGCGTTCGGGATGGTGCTGGTGTCGATCGTGGACCAGGTACCGAACCGGGCGCTTCGCTTGCCGATGATGATCCGGCCACCCTGGGCGACCCACACGGCGTAGAGGTTGCCCTGCGAGTCGGTGGTGACCGAGTCCTGGTTGTACGAGCGAGCGTTGTATCCAGAGCTACCGCGCAGGCGACCCGGCAGTGGAAGGTAGTTCAGCGTCGGAGTGACGGCGCTCATCGAAATTCATCACTGACGCTCACTGAAATTCATCACCCGTGTGGCACCGCCAACGAGGGCGGGTCTCCAACGAAGCTGATGGTCTCTGACCACGCACCAGCTACTCGAAGGAGA
>NZ_JAAFYV010000040.1:0-57894 GCF_011770055.1 Rhodococcus sp. B10
GGGGATCGACCGAGGGCGTCCCGTGCTCACTCAGAGTGACTGGATGTCACCTTCGGTCCGAAAGCCCGGGGGCCGCCCGGGCCGACCGAGGGCGTCCTTTGGTCACTCAGAGTGACCGGATGTCACCTTCGCTCCGAAAGCCGGGTGCGCCCAAAGCCCGGATGCCGCACGTCAGGAATCACCATCCCGCAACGCCGACTCCACCTTGTCTGCCGCGTCGACGGCCGATTCGTGCTCCCACACCCGCACGACCGTCCAGCCCTCGGCGTCGAGACGCTCGTCGGTGTTGCGGTCGCGAGCGACGTTGGCGGCCAATTTGTCGGCCCACCACTGCGCATTGTTGCGGGGCTTCGTCGCGTGCACCGGGCAGCTGTGCCAGAAGCAGCCGTCGACGTACACCGCGAGCTTGCGACGCGGAAACACCACATCTGCCCGACGCCTCATGCCTTTCACCGGTGCGCGGTCGACGAAATATCGCAGCCCGCGACGGTGCAGTTCGCGACGCAGCGCGATCTCCGGCTTCGTGTCGCGTCGACGCTGCTTGCTGAGACGCGCGGACGTCGCGGCATCGGTCAGCGGCTTGGACACCTCATCGAGCCTACTGGCGCTGCATGAATGGCGCACCCAAGCTATCTATTCGTATGAATGGTCCATCGATGCCGAAGGAGCTAGCCGTCCTCACTGTCCTCCGGCTCGGACCAGGTGGGCGCGAACTTGTTCCGCCGCTCGACCTCCCCGTGCACGACGGCGACGAACTCGTCGAACGACAGTGTCTGCGCCTCGGTGGGCCGTCCGTTGCGTGGAGGTGATTCGTCGACGTCGAAGAACCGGACCTCGCCGCGGTCGGGGCCGTCGGTCTCGTACAACCCCACGAACACCTTCTCGAACAGGTCGTATCGCGTGTCCTCGGCGCCCAGGTCCACCCACATCCGACTCGTCCCGCCGACGACGGCACGCTTACCGCGGCCCGATCGTTTGGACAGCGTCGTCACGTGATGCGCGAACGACGACTTGCCGATGTCGCTGGCCTTCGACGGGTCGCCGTCGTCGCACGTGGCGAACGGCTCGAACATGACGGCGACGAGCACGCTGTACGGCTGACGCTGATGCAACACCATCGCCTCGCCACGCAGCTCGTGATCGTTGCGCACGATGTTCTTGGTCCAGCGACCGAACTTGCCGGTGCGAGGACTGAAATCGCGGAAACTGTACGTCTTGATCGACACGCACAGGATCAGACCGAGCGTCGGGTCGAGCGCCTTGACGTCGAGTCGCTTGCGCCCCTTGGCGACGTCGACCTGCGCCTCCTGCCCGACGCCCATCGCATCGGGCGTGATGTTCGGGTAGTGCGGCCGCAACGCGTCGGCGACCGTCTGCGCGAGGTGGTTCGACAGTCGCTGCGCGTAGTTCTTCTTGTCGCTGCGGTCGGCGTCGGGCGCGGGCTTGTCGCCTGCCAACGCCAACGGCCGCAGCAGTGCGGGTGGATCGGGGAACAGATGGTCGGTCATGCGGCTCGCGGGCTGGGGAAGCCGCCCATGCGGTCGAGGTGGGATTCGACGTCGTCGAGAAAGCCGGGGACGAAGCGCAGATTGCCCATGCGGGCGCGTTTGAGGAACCCGGCCGTCGCGCGTGCGGACAGCAGTTGCGAGTCGTCGAGAAACTCGCTCAAGTTCTCGTACGGCTCGTGGACCGGCCACGTGGACCGCTCGACGCGGTAGGCCGACCCGCCACGGCCCCAGGCAGCCGTCGGCCAGGCCTGGCCGGGAAGAATTTCGAGGTCGTCGGACTCGTCGTGCCCCAGGGGATGCTCGAGCTGCGCGGCGACCCACGACGCCATACGCACGGACACCGCGTTGCCGACGAGCTTCCATCGATGTCCGGCGCGAACCCCGGGCAAGTTCAGAGCAGGCGCAGTCCAGTCGGGATCGAACCCTTGCAACCTCTCGGCGCCGACGATGCCCGGCGTGACGATCTCGCCGGACGGCAGGCGCACCGCGGGGGGACTCGCGATGCCGAGCGACGACCCGCCCTTGAGCGTCGGAACGGCGTTGATCGCCCATCCCAGGCCGCGGGTGCCCTCGGTCCAGTAGAAGCCACATGGTTGCTCGCTGGGATCGCCCTCCGGCATCGGGCCCTCGTCCTGGGAGAAGAGCACACCGCGCGGATCCTCGGTACGGGACGCCAGCATGATGACCCGCTGACGACGCTGCGGCAGACCGAACGACCGTGCGTCGACGACGCGATATGCCCACATGTAGCCGAGCTGGGACAGGGCGTCGGTGATGTGGCGCATGGCGGCGCCGCGGCCGAGTTGCAGCATGAACGGAACGTTCTCGATGAGCAGCCAGCGCGGGCCGCTACGACGCTTGACGAGCCGAAACACCTCGTCGACGAGTCCCGATCGCTCACCGGTGATGCCGGCCGTGCGGCCGGCCTGCGACAGGTCCTGGCACGGAAAACCGGCTGCGACCAGTTCGGTGCCCGACGGGAGAGCGCGCAGCTTGGTGACGTCGCGATGCAGCGGAACGTCGGGGAAGTGTGTTCCGAGTACGGCGCCGGCGCCCGGATCGATCTCACACAGCAGTTCCGTCGACCAGCCCTGCTCCGAGAGGCCCAACTCGAGCCCGCCGATCCCGGCGAACAGCCCGACCATCGATCGCGAACCCACGCCGCACCCTTCTCTAGAACACCCGAAACTCGGTGAGAACGTTACTCGAGAACTCCGACAGGTTTTGCCGACACACGGTACGAGCCCTTGACCTCGACATTGCTTCAGGTTCCAGGATGGAATGCGGCGGCCGAAAAATCGGTTGGCTTCAAGGCCGCCGAGTGACAGCATTCTTCGGGCGAGCAGTAAGGGGAATCGACGTGTCCACCGGTGTACTCGAAGAGCAGACGACCATCGTGGGACGGCCGAACTCGCGGCAGAACGAACGTAGCTCCCTGGCGCGCTTCCACCCGTTCATCGCCCCGTTCAAGTGGTACTACGTCGGGTCGGTCGTGGTGTCCCTCATCGCGACGCTGACCGGCCTCGCTATCCCGCTCGTGATGCAGTCCGTCATCGACGGGCCGATCACCGACGGCGACTTCGGCGGCGTCTGGTGGCCTGCGACTCTCGTCCTGCTGCTCGGAACGATCGACGCAGTCGGTATCTGGGTGCGACGGTACCTGGTCTCGGGTCCGTCCAGTCAATTCGAGATCGATGCTCGGGCAACGGTATTCGAGAAACTGCAGCGCCTCTCGGTATCGGCCCACGAAGGGTGGGAATCGGGACAGTTGCTGTCGCGCGCCATCGCGGACCTGTCGCTGTTGCGACGATTCGTGGCATTCGTCGGTCCGTTCATCATCATCAACGCGGTCACCCTCGTCGTCGGACTCGGTGTTCTGTTCGCGGCAGCGTGGCAACTCGGCGTCATCATGCTGGTGACGGCCGTGCCGCTCATGATCATCTGCACCCGTTTCGAGTCGCTCTACCGCGTCGCCGCGCGTGATTCGCAGGACCAGGCGGGCGACGTCACGACGACCGTGGAGGAATCCATTCAGGGCATCCGTGTCCTGAAAGCGTTCGGCCGCAGCGCACATCTGGGTCGACGGTTTCTGCGTGAGGCGACCACACTGCGCGGCACCGAGTTGAAGAAGGTCTGGTACCTCGCAATTCTGTGGTCGCTCATCGTGGGTCTGCCGCCGGTCGGAATCGGCGTGATGCTGGGTTTCGGAACGTATTCCGTCGTACAGGGCACGATGACGGCAGGAACGCTGATCGCGGCCATGGCCATCGTCGCGTTCCTGCTGTGGCCGATCGAAGCGTTCGGATACCTGCTGGCCGAGCTCAACAATGCGCGCACCGCCGCGGATCGGTACTGGGAGATCATGGACACTCCCGAGACGATCCAGGAGCCGATCGCGCCGACGACATTACCGAGCCCGCTCCGCGGTGAACTCGCCTTTCACGACGTCGATTTCACGTTCCCCGACGCGCAGGCCCCACTGCTGTCGGGTGTCGATTTCCGCGTCGAGCCGGGGGAGACCGTTGCGCTCGTCGGCGTGACCGGCAGCGGGAAGACGGCACTGACCAACCTGGTGCCGCGCTTGTTCGATGTCACGGGCGGCGCGGTGACGATCGACGGGATCGACATTCGCACACTGTCTTTGGCAGGCCTGCGGTCGGTGGTGTCGGTGGCGTTCGAAGAGCCGGTGTTGTTCTCGGCGAGTGTGCGCGAGAACGTCACGCTGGGTCGACCGGATGCATCGGATGCGGACGTCGAGGAGGCGTTGACCGTCGCGCACGCACGGGATTTCGTCGAGACGTTGCCGTGGGGCCTCGATACGCGCATCGGCGAACAGGGCATGAGTCTGTCCGGCGGACAGCGTCAACGCCTGGCGCTTGCGCGTGCGGTGCTCGGCCGGCCTCGGATTCTGGTGCTCGACGATCCGCTGTCGGCTCTCGACGTCTCGACCGAGGAACGGGTGCAAGAGAATTTGCGACGCGTCCTGACGCACTCGACGACGATGCTGGTCGCACACCGGCCGTCCACCGCCGCACTGGCGGACCGAGTGCTTCATCTGGAGAACGGGAGAATCGTGGAGCAGGGTACGCACGAGCGCCTTCTGGCGACGTCGTCGAAGTACCGCCACGTGATGGGGTCGATCGATGGCTGAGCAGAAGGCTACGGACGACAAGGACTGGCGCGGAGTAGGAAACGAGGATTCCGACGTCGATTCCACCGGTAACCTGATCCTGGCCGGACGGTCTCGGCGACTGCTGATGTCGCTAATGCGCCCGTACCGCACGCAGGCGCTGCTGGCGATCGCGATCATCCTCGTCGACAACCTCGTGTTCGTTGCGGGGCCGCTGTTCATCGCCTACGCGTTGGACCACGGGATCTCGTCGGCGACCGATGGAAACTGGGTCCCGTTGGCGTGGACGGTGTTCGGATACATCGCATTCGGAATCCTCGGCTCGATCACGACCTACACGTTCCTCATGGTGTCGGGTCGACTCAGCCAGGCCATCCTGTTCGACCTGCGCAAGCGGGTGTTCGACCATGCCCAGAAGCTGAGCCTGTCGTTCCACGAGAAGTACACGTCGGGACGCTTGATCTCGCGACTGACGAGCGATGTCGAGTCGCTGCAGACGCTGCTCGAAAGTGCGTTGAACGACGCGTTGACCGCCATCCTGTCGATCGTCAGCATCGCGATCATCCTCGTGTATCTCGATGTGCCGCTGGGGTTGATCGTCCTCGCCGGTTTCGTACCGCTCGTGTGGGTGACGCGATGGTCGCAACGACGGCAACGCACCGGTTACCGACGCACGCGGGTGGCGATCGCGAAGGTCGTCGTGCACTTCGTCGAGTCGATGGGCGGAATCCGTGCGGTGCAGGTGTTTCGGCGTCAGGGACGCAACAACGCGATCCTGAAAGCCGAGGACACCGAATACCGCGACGCGACGACGGCTGCGCTGCGTGGCATGGCGAGCTACACCGGCATCGTGCGATGGATCGGCAACGTCACGCTGGCCATCATCCTGGTGTTCGGTAGCTATCGAGTCATCAACGGGCACATGGACATCGGCATTCTCGCCGCGTACGTGCTGTACCTTCGCCGGTTCTACGGGCCGCTGGACGAACTCGCCATGGTGTTCAACGCCTACCAGTCCGCTGCTGCCGCGCTCGAGAAGATCTCGGGCGTGCTCGAGGAACAGCCGTCGGTGCAGGCGCCGACGAACCCGGTGCAGCTCGACGAGGCCGCGGGGAAGATCGACTTCGACGACGTCCACTTCGCCTACGACGCCGGCCGCGTCGTGCTGCCGACGTTCTCGCTGCACGTGCCCGCGGGTCAGGTGGTCGCGATGGTCGGTGCCACCGGCGCCGGGAAGTCGACGCTCGCGAAGCTGTTGGCGCGCTTCTACGATCCGACCGCAGGCACCGTCATGCTCGACGGCGTCGACGTGCGAAACCTCGACGAGGAGACATTGCGTCGACACGTCGTCATGGTGACGCAGGAGTCGTTCCTGTTCTCCGGAACCATCGCCGACAACATCCGTCTCGGCAAGCCGTCGGCGACGGACGCCGAGGTGGCCGCCGCGGCCGACGCCGTCGGACTGACCGAGTTCGTCGACACTCTGCCGGACGGCCTCGGCACCGACGTGCGCAAGAGGGGCGGCAGGCTCAGCGCGGGGCAGCGTCAGCTCGTCGCGTTCGCGCGGGTGTTCCTGGCAGCACCCGCGGTCATCGTGCTCGACGAGGCAACGTCCAGTCTCGACATCCCCAGCGAACGGCTCGTCCAACGGGCGCTCGAGACCGTCCTCCGTGATCGGACGGCGCTGATCATCGCGCACCGGTTGTCGACCGTCGCGATCGCGGACCGGGTACTGGTCATGGACGGCGGTGTCGTCGTCGAGGACGGGCCTCCCGCCGACCTCATCGCCGGACACGGGCGTTTCGCCGAACTGCACGACGCATGGGAACACAGTCTGGTGTGACCGCGACCTGCGGCGGTTACGCTCACACGGGTGGCGCCGCCGCACTACCCTGGACAGGCCGGTCGTGTTCTCCTCAAAGCGGGGAATCATGTTCGCCTACGTCGCCAGAACAGTGGTCGCGAACCCGTGGAAAGTCATCGTCGTGTGGCTTGTCCTCGCGTTCGCCGCGATCGTGCTGTCTCCGAGCCTCGGCGATTACACGACGGGTAACCAGCAGACATTCCTGCCGAGTTCGTTCGAATCGTCTCAGGCGCAGGCGGCAGGAAACGAGTACTTCCCGACGGTCGCGGGCGCCACGGGCAGCCTCGTCGTCACCCGATCGGACGGCGCGGCCCTGTCGCCGAGCGACCAGCAGACCGCGTCGGGCCTCGCGTCGACGCTGCAGGGCGAGAACATTCCGGGCGTCGTCGGTGTGACGGCGACGCCTCAGTCGCTGTCGCAGGACGGCACGGCCATGGCGTTGCAGGTGTCGTTCGCGGGTCAGCCCGGCGACGATCTGGTCGACGCGGCCGTCCCGATCGTCCGTGACAACGCGTCGACTGCCCTGCAGGGAACGGACCTCGTCAGCGGCTTGACCGGTAACGCGGCGATCGGCGTCGACACCACGGCGGCCTACGACCGTGCGGATCGCATCATCACCGTCGCGACGGTCGTCGTCATTCTCGTGTTGCTCGGTGCGATCTTCCGAAGCCCGATCATCGCGGTCATTCCTGTGCTCGTCATCGGAGTCGTGCTTCTGGTCGTCACCGCGCTGACCGCCGACGTCGCTGCCCTGTTCGGTTTCGACGTGAGCACGACGCTGGGATCGATCCTCGTCGTGGTGCTGTTCGGGATCGGCACCGACTATGTGGTGTTCCTGTTGTTCCGTTACCGCGAACGACTGCGCAGCGGTGAAACGAACGAAGAGGCATTGCGATTCGCCGTGACCGTCGTGGGCAAGGTCGTCGCGTCGTCGGCGTTGACCGTGATCGGCGCCTTCGCGGCGCTGCTGCTCGCCAAGCTAGGGTCGCTCAGCACGCTCGCGCCCGGGTTGATCATCGCGGTTGCCGTCATGCTCGTGACCGCGCTGACGCTCGTCCCGGCGTTGTTCACCGTGCTCGGGCGTCATCTCTTCTGGCCCCGGGGGCCGGGAAAGACCAGGGACGCAACACCGTTCGCGGCCGTCGGCACGACCATCGCACGCAGGCCCGCCGTCGTCGCCGGCGCTGTGGGTGTCGTACTCGTCGTGCTCGCGGTGTTCTCGTCCGGATACACCTCGACCTACGACACGCTCGGTGAACTACCCTCCGACACCCCGTCGCAAGAGGCGTTCGACACACTGGGACAATCGTTTCCGGCCGGCGCGCTGAGTCCCACGCAGATCTACGTGACCGGTAGCGGTCCTGTCTCGCAGCAGGTGCTCGCTGCGGTGGCTGCCGACGTCACCGGAGTCGACGGCGTCTCCTCGGTGGCACCGCCGCGAATCAGTCAGGACGGCACGGCAGCAGTGATATCCGTTGTGTTGAACGAGGATCCGTACTCGAACGCCGCACTCGATCTGGTGCGAGGACCGGTGCGCGACGCGGCCCACAGTGCAGCGATCCCCGGAACCGAGGTGTTGGTCGGGGGTCAGACGTCGACGTTCGTCGATGTTCGAGACCAACTCCGGGCCGACACGCGAACCGTGTTCCCGGTCGCGGCCGTCATCATCGCGATCATCCTCGGGGCGTTGCTGACGGCGGTGCTCGCGCCACTGAATCTACTTGTCTGCGTGGCGCTTACGTTTGCGGCGACGCTGGGTGCCGTCGTCCTGGTGTTCTTGAAGATCCTCGACTACGACGGTATCGACTTCACCATCCCCATCGTGCTGTATCTGTTCGTCGTCGCGATCGGCACGGATTACAACATCTTGATCGCGTCCCGCCTTCGCGAGGAGTTCCAGAACGGTCGCGAACCCCGCGATGCGGCGAGGGAGGCCGTCGTGAACGACGCACCCACCGTGGCTGCGTCGGGAATCATTCTGGCGCTGACGTTCGCGTCGCTGACGTTGACGGGTCTGGCCAACCTCGCCGAGCTCGGTCTCGGTGTCGCGATCGGCGTGTGCATCGCTGCGCTGTTGATGGCCCCACTGCTCGTGCCGAGTCTGTCTGCGCTGGAAGGACGCGCGTTCTGGTGGCCCATGCGTGCGCGCCGAAGGCGCACTACCAGGGAGTGATCGGCGGCTTCACCCACATGATCTTCTCGTCCGTGTGCGACGGCGTCGCCGCGGGATGCGTCGGATTCTGTGCCGCCCACCGGTCCTTGCGGTCGAGTAGGTCCGCGGCGATGGTCCAGGTCTCCATCGTGCTCGGAGGAGACAGCCCGGCTGCGCGGGCCAGTTTGCGTCGTACCGCGTCGTCGACGCCGAGGAGTTCCGCGCTGCCGATCCCGCGCTCCCAGATGTACCGGGCGAGGGCCGTCGCCTTGTCCTGTCGGCTCTTGGCGGCCTGCTCGGAGTGCGCGAAGTCGAAGTCGCCGGATGTCACGAAGCCCACACTAGTGAGTGGACGCCCAGAAAAGTCACCACCGCTTGGTATGGAGGTACCTTCGTCGCTTACCGTAGTCGAGTGACCACTCCAACATCGGGTGTAGAAGACGCCACCGTTGATTCCGAGGCCGCACCGTCGACGCAGTCCTGGCCGGCGATCCTGACCTGGCGAGCGCACGAAGCGCCCCGCATGGAATCGGTGCGTGTCCAGCTCAGCGGTAACCGCATCAAGGCGTCCGGTCGCATCATCGGAGGCGCCTGCTCGGATCATCCCGCGTTCAGCGCGTCATACGACCTGGTGACCGACGAGCACGGCGTGACCCGCAGGCTTTCTCTGCGCACAGCCGTGGCAGGCGGTGAGAAGCAGGCGTCGGTCAGCCGCGACAACGAGGGCTACTGGATGGTCGAGGGCGCTGCGAATCACCAGCGTTCGACCTACAACGGCGCGGTCGACGTCGATGTCGTCTTCAGCCCGTTCTTCAACACGTTGCCCATCCGACGGCTCGGTCTCGGCACCGACTCGATCGAGGCGCAGGTGCCGGTCGTCTACGTCAACCTGTTGGACCTGAGCATCCAGGAAGCAGCCCTGACCTACAGCAGCGGCGCCGACGGCATCCACGTGCTCTCACCGGTGTCCAGCTCGTCGGTCACCGTCGACGGAGACGGATTCGTACTCGACTACCCCGGGCTCGCCGAGCGCATCTGACGCACGACGCCTCCCTTGCGGCCGGCCTCGCGCAGCCGTTCGATCCAGCCGTCGTCACCCGGTTCGATGTCGGTGATGTCGAACCGTCGGTGCTGCTCGTAGGCGGTTCGTGCGGCATGGCCTGCCGTCACCAGTGCTTCCGTCGAACGGTGGTCGGCCAGCTCTGCACGTGCCCGGGTGAGGACCGCGAGCGCCTCGTCGAGCACGTCGGTCAGCGCCGTCGCGTTGCCTTCGCACATGGCTCGCACGAGACCGGGTGCCGACGCGGCCACCCTGGTGCCGTCGCGAAACGACCCGGCGGCCAGGCCCAGGGCCAGCGCGCCTCCCGACGCCCCGGCTTGCGCCAACGTCTCGGCGAGTAGGTGCGGCAGATGGGAAATTCGGGCGACGGCCCGGTCGTGCTCGGTGCTCTCGACCGGCACGACGACCGATCCGCAATCCAGGGCCAGCGACGCCACCTGACGCCACACGTCCGGGTCGGCGACGTCGTCCACGCCGACGACCCACACCGCGTCGGCGAACAGAGTCGGATCGGCCGCTTGCCATCCCGACTCGTTGGTGCCTGCCATGGGATGACCGCCCACGTAGTTGCGTGCGAGGCCGTGTCGCGCGACGGCGGCGGCCACCTCCGCCTTGACGCTGACGACGTCGGTGACGGGATTGCTCGGCGCATGCTCGGCCACCGCAGCCAGGATCGAATCGACGGCGGGCATCGGAACTCCGACGACGATGAGAGCGCCGCTCTCGGCCGCCCGGGCCAGCGCGGCCACCAGGTCGGTGCCGACGTCGTATCCAGCCTCCGCCGCGCCGGCGATGGCGTCGGCCGATCGGTTGTAGCCCCACGCGTCACGACCAGCACGAACCGCTGCCTGCAGAACCGATCCGCCGATGAGTCCGAGGCCGAGCACACACACGGGAGCTGAAGTCACGCCACCAGGTTGGCATACGGGTACGACCTGTTCTCTCGCGGTGGACTTCATTTCAGGGGCTCTCGGCGACTACCGTTGCCCGCATGGCTGCACAGCGCGGGAACAACTCCGCCAAGGCGAAGAAGTTCGACGGTCCCGAGACGAGCGCGTACGACGATCTGGAGGGCTTCGGTGTCGCCGTCGTCCGCGAGGACGGCAAGTGGAAGGTGACGCCGTTGTCCCCGCGGGCGTTGGGGTCCCTGTCGGTCGCCGAGACGGAGCTGCGGGAGATGCGAAGCTCGGGAGCCATCTTCGGGCTACTCGACGTCGACGACGAGTTCTTCGTCGTTCTGCGGCCCGCGCCGTCGGGAACGCGGTTGCTCGTCTCCGACGCGACGGCTGCCATCGACTACGACATCGCCGCCGACGTCCTCGATGCGTTGAACATCGAGATCCCGGACATCGATCCGGACGAGCTCGACGACATCGAACCCTGGGAAGAGGGTGATCTGTCGCTTCTGGCGGATCTGGGGCTGCCGGAACCGGTGCTGGGCATCATCGTCGCCGAGACGGATCTGTATCCGGACGAGCAACTCGGATCCATCGCGCAGCGTCTCGGTTTTTCCGACGAGCTCTCGACCGTCCTGGACAAGCTACCTCGGTGACCGACGAGGACTACGTTCGTGCCGCTCTGTCGGCGGCGGAACAGGCGTCCGAACTCGACATCCCGATCGGCGCGGTGGTCTTCGACGCCGACGGCCGGGAACTCGCGCGCGCAGCCAACGAGCGGGAATGCACGGGTGACCCGACCGCGCACGCCGAGATCCTCGCGCTGCGCGCTGCGGCGAAAGTCCACGGCGACGGATGGCGACTCGAAGGCTGCACGCTCGCGGTGACGCTGGAGCCGTGCACGATGTGCGCTGGGGCGCTGGTGCTCGCTCGCGTCGGCAAGGTCGTCTTCGGGGCGTGGGAACCCAAGACGGGCGCGGTGGGCTCGCTGTGGGATGTGGTGCGTGATCAGCGGCTCACTCATCGGCCACAGGTTCGGGGCGGAGTTCTGGAAACCGAATGCGCCCGCCTGCTGCTGGACTTCTTCGAGGGCCGACGCTCATGAAACTCTTATGTTTCGGGCGCCAGGTCGGGGGTAAGCCCGTCGACAAGGAACACACCGTGTTCTGCAATCGACATCCTCAGGGAGGCATCATGGGACTCGACGACAAGATCTCGAACAAGGCCGAGGATCTGGGCGGCAAGGCCAAGGAAGCAGCTGGATCGGCTACCGGCGACCGTGACCTCGAAGCAGAAGGCAAGGGCGACCAGGCGTCGTCTGCCATCAAGGACGCCGGCGAGAAGATCAAGGACGCAGCCTCCACCGTCAAGGACAAGCTGACCGGACACTGATTTCCGGTCTGACCAGGCGATTTAACGTCTGGGCGTCACTGCGGTACAGTTTTCCGCGGTGGCGTGTCCGAGCGGCCTAAGGAGCACGCCTCGAAAGCGTGTGACGGGTAACCCCCGTCCGAGGGTTCAAATCCCTCCGCCACCGCCAAAGCTCCCCACCTGCCCCGCGCAGGTGGGGAGTTTTTTTGTGCGCCCGTCATGGACCGAATGTGGCTTTTCGGTCCACCTGTGTGAGCGAGGGTGACATTCGGTCTTCCTGAGTGAGCGAGGGTGACATTCGGTCCGAGCTGCGAGACCCAGTACCGTCGTATCGGTGCAGGTGCGGCCCCGCGAGAACTCCGATCTCCCCGAGTGTGTCCGCGCTCTACGCGAGGTCCACGAGTCCGACGGCTATCCCGACCGGTGGCCCGATGATCCCGACGCCTGGCTGACGCCGACCGAGGCCGATGCGGCGTGGGTGGCCGATGACGCGAATTACATTGTGGGACATGCCCTTCTGGTTCGACGCGATGACGCGCTGTGGGTGTCTCGGCTGTTCGTGCGGCCATCAGGGCGAGGGTTGGCCGTCGGGGCCTCGCTGCTGAATCGGATACGCGACCATGCCGACGGACGGACGCTGATGCTCGACGTCATCGAGCACTCCGGTGCGGCCATTGCTCTGTACGAACGCACGGGATGGTCGCTCGTCGACCGGAGGCCGGCCGGCTGGATCATGGCCGACGGGACCAGGCCGATGGAACGCATCTACGTCGCTGCTTAGGTTACCCTGCCCTCATGAGTAAAGGGGTCGAGGGCATCATCATGAAGGCGTGGCGGGCCGAGAACTACAAGCTCACCGTCACGTACGTCGAACCGGTCACGGACAAGTACATCCGGATCGGGTTCTCCGGCGACGGCGTTCTGGCCGCGCATCCGGTTCATCCCACGCAGTGGATCCGCCTCTGGTTCGACGACGGCACCGGCAAGGAGCGTCAACGCGGGTACACCCTCGTTCGGCAGGATCCCGCGGCCGACACCTTCGCTGTGGAGTTCGCTCTGCACTACGGCCCTGCGTCGAAGTGGGCCGAGAATGCGCAAGTCGGGGACATCCTCGACGCGAGCGTGATCGGGAAGAGTGCGGGGTCGTCGAACTTCTCGATCCCGAATCCGATGCCGCAGGAGTTCGTCCTGTTCGGTGACACGGCGTCGCTACCCGCGATCAACTCCATCCTCGACGCCATCGGCGACACCCCGGCCAGGGTGTGGCTGGAGTGGCAGTTCGAGTCGGACACGACGCTTCCCGTCCACGCGGGCGACGCGCATCAGGTGACCTGGCTGGAACGCGTCAACGACGGCCGTCTGCTTCGGGAGGCGGCCGAGTCGCTGACGCCGACGCCGGGCACTTTCGCCTGGGTGGCGTGTGATGCCCGATCGACCCGGTCGATCGTCAAGACGTTCAGGAACGTGGCCTGGCCAAGGAGTCCATCAAGGCGCAGGCGTACTGGAAGTAGCCCCGTCGTAATTGGGTTGGCGGCGGGACGGTCGTGTCTGTACCCTTCCTAGGGTGGCTAGGAAATAGACCACAAAGGCTAGGGACGAGGCGAGGTCGGCATGGCACGGGCAGGGATCACCGCGACGCGTCTGGTCGAGGTGGCATCGGAGATGGCCGACGACATCGGCTTCGACAACCTGACGGTGCTGGCGTTGGCGCGCTCGTTCGGCGTCAAGGACGCCAGCCTGTACTCGCACATCAAGAATCTGCGGGATCTGCGACAGCGCGTCGCCGTGGCGTCGTTGGCCGAACTCGCCGACCGGGTTGCCGACGCGTTGGCCGGGCGTGCGGGCAAGGACGCGCTCGTCGCGTTCGCCGGTGCGTATCGCGACTATGCGCGGGAGCATCCGGGCCGTTATGCGGCAACGAATTTCGAGCTGGACTCGGATGCGGTGGCCAAGAGCGACGCGCATCGGCACTCGCAGATGTCCCGTGCGGTGCTTCGCGCGTACGACTTGGGTGAGCCGGCGGAAACCGATGCTGTTCGGTTGCTGGGCAGCTTCTTTCACGGCTTCATCGCCTTGGAGTCCGCGGGCGGATTCAGCCACACGCCACGGCCGACCGAAGAGTCGTGGGTGCAGATGCTCGACGTGCTGCACCACGCCCTCGCGAACTGGCCGAACAAGACCTAGGGAGAACCGAGATGGAACCTGTCGACGAGAAAGAGATTCGATCGTCGTTCGTGAACTGTTCGAAGGGCGACACCAAACGGATGGGCATTCCGGCCGATCTGGCCGACAAGGATTGGGAGCAACTCGATTTCCTCGGTTGGTCCGACCCGTCGTACGCCGGGCGCAGTTACATCGTCGTGCCGCAGTCCGGCGGGCTCGTGGGCGTCGCACTGCGGCACGAAACCGGTGGCTCGGATCGTGCCCAGATGTGCACCGTCTGCATGACGATGCATTCGCGCGGCTACGTGTCGCTGATGACGGCACGCAAGATCGGCGAGTCCGGGCGCAAGGGCAATTCCGTCGGCACCTACATGTGCACCGACCTGCTGTGCTCGCTGTATGCGCGCGGGAAGAAGACGCCCGCACTCGGCAACAGGTACCGCGAGAACTTGACGCCGGAAGAGCGGACCTCACGGGTGCGCGAGAACGTCGACGCATTCATCGGACGCCTCTACACCTGACGCTCAGCAGGTGCCGCGGCCGGCCGCGTCGAGTCCCCGCAGGATCTGTTGCTGA
This sequence comes from Rhodococcus sp. B10, assembly GCF_011770055.1. NCBI lineage: Bacteria > Bacillati > Actinomycetota > Actinomycetes > Mycobacteriales > Nocardiaceae > Rhodococcus > Rhodococcus sp. B10. The sequence continues at coordinate 14,721 of NZ_JAAFYV010000040.1, forward strand.
TCGTCGGCGGACAGCGTCGACCAGTTCGGTCCTTCCTGCAGCTTGTCGCGCAGGCCGGTGACGGACTGGTCGCGCGACGCGGCCCCGGTGAGGGCAACCGCGTCGATGGCGGTCTTGAAGCGCGCGCACGTCTCCAGATAGAGCTGTTCGCCGTGAGGCATGTTTTCGGACGTGGGATCTGCGGGGAGTTCCGGGGCGGGCACGGGAACCGGCAGCGTCTCGGCCTGGTCGGAATCGACCGGCTCCTCAGACGCATCCGGCAGCTCGGCCGACGGTTCGGCAGCCGTGGTCGGCTGCGCAGTCGTCGTCGACGCGGCGGCCGCAGTCGCCGAGGTGGATGGCTGGGCTCCGGAATCGGTCGTCTCCTGCCCACACCCGGCAAGCACGAGGACGGCGGCAGCGACCACCCAGACCACTCTCTTCATGCGGACGTGTGTACCAGACAGGTCAACCGAGCGTCGCGGCGTGTTCGGTGATGGTGTCGACGGCCGTCGTCCAGGCAACGGACCCCGAATGCACGAAGTCGTCGTGACCGACGCCCGGCAGAACCGTCAGCTCGGCGGGGTCGCCTGCGGCCCGGGCCGCATCGACGTACACCGTGCTCTGGTTCACCGACACCGTTTTGTCGCTGTCACCGTGCAGCGCGGACACGCGGACGTCGATGGGCAGATGGTCGATAGGCGACGCGACGCGGTAGCGATCGGGCACCTGGTCCGGCATGCCACCGAGGAACGCGGGCACGAATCTGTCGCCGCCGATGGTCGCCGCGCGCGCCATGTCGTACACGCCTGCCATGATCGTCGCGCTCTTCGGCGTCACGCGTGGCTGTGCTCCCGGAGCCGACGCCGGAAGCGTGTGCCGACCCGCGAGCCACGCCGCCAGCTGACCGCCCGCGGAATGACCGGCGACATGCACTCGGTCGAGATCGAGGCGGCCACCTGCGGCCTCCTGGACGGTCGTCGCCAATGCTTCGGTGGCGTTGTCGACGTCGGCGAGTGTGTCGGCCCAATTACCGGTTCCGCGCCGATATTCGATGTTCCACACCGCAATTCCCTGATCGGCGACGGCCTGCGAGATCGGTGCGAAGTACGACGAGCCCAAGGCCTTCTGCCACCCGCCGCCGTGCACCATCACGACGACGGGAAGCGAGTCGGCATCGTTGTCCGGCAGGTAGAGATCGCCGACGTTGTCCGCGTCCGGTCCGTAGAGCAGCCGCATCGCGGGACCGGACTCGGCCGGAACGAGCGCGGGGGAGGGCGCGGGCGTGTGGGTGGGCGTCGGTGCTGCGGGCGACGCGCAGCCGGAGGCAAGAACGACGAGGGCAATGAGAAGTTTTCGCGCCGTCAACGGTCACCTGTCCACTCGAGCAGTTTCTCGACGGGCCACGTGTTGACGATTCGGTCAGCGGGCACACCTCTGTCCTCGGCGCGGACGCAGCCGTAGCCCTGCCAATCGAGCTGGCCTGGGGCGTGGGCATCGGTGTCGATGGAGAACAGACAACCGCGCTCGAGCGCGAGATCGATGAGGCGTTCCGGCGGGTCCTGACGCTCGGGCCGCGCATTGATCTCGACGGCCGTTCCATATTGCCTGCAGCCCTCGAAGACCACGTCCGCGTCGAATGTCGATTCGGGTCGCGTACCGCGTCCACCGGTGACGAGCCTGCCTGTGCAGTGTCCGAGCACGTCGACATGAGGATTCGCGACGGCATTCACCATCCGTCGCGTCATCGTGTCCGAGTCCGCGCGTAGCTTCGAATGCACGCTCGCCACAACGATATCCAGCTCGGCGAGCAGGCCCTCGTCCTGATCGAGACTGCCGTCGTCGAGGATGTCGACCTCGATCCCGGTCAGTATCCGGAACGGCGCGAGTTGCTCGTTCAGTTCGGCGATGACGTCCAGCTGTTCCCTGAGTCGCTCGGCGCTGAGTCCGTTGGCGACGGTGAGCCGCGGTGAATGGTCTGTGAGAGCACAGTATTCGTGCCCGAGCTCCTTGGCCGTGCGCATCATCTCGTCGATCGGGCTGCCGCCGTCGGACCAGTTCGAATGTGTGTGCAGATCACCCCTCAGTGCCGCCCGCAGATCGTTCTCGCCGATCGGCTCGGCCTCTGCGCGCTTCTCGGCCAGGTAGTCCGGAACGTCGCCCGCCAGCGCCTGCCTGATGATCAGGGACGTCTTGGCTCCGATGCCCGGTAGCGCCGACCACGAATCGGACTTCGCGCGCTCGGAACGTTGTGCAGCACTCAGGTTTTCGACGACGTCGGCCGCTCGCCGGTATGCCTTGACGCGATGCGTGTCCGCGCGTGAGCGTTCGAGCCAGTAGGCGATCTCGCGGAGGGCTTCGATCGGGTCCATGTCTCTATTGTCCAGTAGCGGTGTGCGGATCGACCATGCCGGTGTTCGGTTGCCAGTCGTAGACGACCGATGTGCGCAACACGATGTCCTGCAGGGAGCGTCGGCGTCGGTCCACCGCCACCCACAGCAGGCCGAAGCCGAAGACGACGCACAGGAACGCACGGAGTGCGGCCGCGGGCCATCGCAGCAGGCCGTGACGTCGGCTGATCAACCGAACCCCCATCATGGTCGCTCCGACCGTGCGACCCGTCGTCGCCCAGCACAGCGTCAGGTATCCGATGGCGATGCAGACGAAGAGTGTCACCGACATGAGTACGGCGGGCGATCTGAAACTGAGCGATTGCGGATCGAACAGCAACTGCACGAACACCGCTCCGACGTACACCGACCCCATCAGCACGGCGACCACGGCCAGATCGACGACGGCAGCCACCCCGCGGGTCACGACGCCGGCCGGACGCATGTCCTCGGCGCGCGGGAGTGTCACGTGGTCACCTCACGCCCTGGCTCGCGACCGAAGAGCTTGCCGACGAAGTGAGATACCGCGTCGTCGGCCTGCATTCCGGTGCTGCGGACGCCTCGCACAGCTTCTGCCGACAGCGAGCCCGTCGACTCACGCATGATCTCGGGCAGGTCGACTCCGTCGATGACGAAGTTGGCGAGCGCGATCAGATCGACGCGCGCAATGGCACCGTCGAGGTCGACGCGGGCAACCTGTCGATCCAGATCGACGGTGTCGACGACGGCGTCCAGATCTATCCGATCGATGACGGCGTCGACGTCGACGCGTCGGATTGCCGCGTCGAGATCCACCTGCGCGGCGGCCTTGTCCAGGTCGACGCCTTCGATGACGGCATCGATGTCGACGTTGTCGCGAATCAGCTGCGTCAGATCGATCTCCTCGAGCGCAGTGGCGACGACCTTGACGACGACAGCCCGCAGAACGGCGTCGGCGAGGGCGGTGGCGGCCACGACCGTGCGCTCGCCGCGGGCCGAGACCGTCCGAAGGCGAGCGCCGATCACCGGCAGTCGGCCGAGAGCGCGAACGGCCCCGCGGGTGGCGTCGGCCGCCACCGCCACCGTTCCCACGGCCAGGGACACGAGATGGACGTCGTCCGGCACTGTTTCACCTTAGTGCGGCGGCGCCGCGCAGCCGCACGCTTTCTCAGGAAGTTGACAGCTGTTGACCCTCCCTTTGACTTGAAGGTGCAACTAGCATTGGCGGCCATGACGAAGAAATGGTGGATAGCAGGCGCAGCGGTCGTCGTGATCGCACTCGCTGCGTTTTTCGGACCGAAGATCTACGCGTCCTTCCAGGGTGACGACGCCCCTGCGGCGACCGTCTCCACGTCGGGTGCGCAAGCGGCGACGACGGACGATCTGAATGGATCATGGACCATCGTGCCCGGCGACGCGTCGAACACGACAGCGGCGGGCTATACCGTCGACGAGGTTCTGAACGGATCCGACGTGACCGTGGTCGGTTCGACGACCGAGGTCAGCGGTGACGTGACCATCGCCGACAACGAGTTGACCGAGGGTGAAGTCGTCGTGCAGACCGACTCGATCACCACCGACAGCGACCGACGGGACAATCAGTTCCGCGGCAACATCTTCGACACCGCGACGTACCCGACGGCGACGTTCACGTTCACCTCGCCGGTCGACCTGTCGTCGGTTCCGAAGGACGGCACCGTGACGACGGTGAAGGCCGACGGCACCCTGACGCTGAAGGACCAGACGCGTCCGGTGTCCGTCGATATCGAGGTGCTGCAGTCCGGTGACATGCTGATCGCGTCGGGAAGCATTCCGACGACGTGGGCCGACTACGGAATCCAGCCACCATCACTGGGATTCGTCACCGTCGAGGATTCGGGAACCGTGGACTTCCTGATCAACCTGAACTCGAACTAGTTTCCTTCCGTCTCGGCCTGCTCGGAGTCCACCCCGGCGGGCCGAGGACGAAACCGAACCGTTCACGCCACGACCGCGATGCCGCTACATCCCTTGCGATGGAGCGGTATTCGTGTGTCTGGAGCGTCCAGATGTTGTACGTGTCCACCGGTTTCGTCAGGCCGTAGTGGGGGCGTTCGATCTCGTCGGCGTACGTCCCGAACATCCGGTCCCAGATGATGAAGATGCCGGCGTAGTTCTTGTCGAGGTACTGCGGGTCGCGTCCGTGATGCACGCGGTGATGCGACGGTGTGTTGAAGACGAATTCGATTGCGCGCGGAAGCTTGTCGATCCGCTCGGTGTGCACCCAGAACTGATAGACCAGGTTGATCGAAAAGCCGACGAACACCATCCACGGCGGAATTCCCAAGAGCGGCAACGGAAGCCACATGACGATCTCGCCGCTGTTGTTCCACTTCTGACGCAGAGCAGTACTGAAGTTGAAGTATTCGCTCGAATGATGAGCTTGATGCGTCGCCCAGATGATCCGGGTTCGGTGCGCGATGCGGTGGTACGTGTAGAACAGCACGTCGACGCCGACGATCAGAATCACCCACGTGTACCAGGCGTCGGCAGGCAGATGCCACGGAGCGACGTAGGCGTACAGCGCCGAATATGCGACGAGGGCGAGCGTCTTCCAGCCAGTCGTCGTGGCAATCGACACGAGACCCATGCTGACGCTGGCGCGTGCGTCCGAACCCTTGTAGCTGCCGCGTTCGCCTTCCTCGAGTTTGGCCGCCGCGAACCATTCGATGGCCAGCAGCACGACGAACGCGGGGATCGCCAGAGCGACGGGGTCACGCAGCGGCTCGGGTAACGAGTTCCATGCTGAACTGATCCACTCGAACATCCGACCGCACCCCTCTTGCGTAACACTTGAGGTCTCAGTGTAACGCTTCGTTGTGAGCTAGGCCATAGGCTGGGCTGGGTGGGCTCGGGCTGGGGCGCGGGTCGGAGCGCGCGGCGGGCCGGACCGAATGTGGCTTTCCGGTCACTCTGAGTGACCACAGGTGACATTCGGTCGGTCCGGGGAGGGGGAGGGGCGGCGAGGAATTGGCCTATTCCCTACCGAAGTGGTAGGAATTAAGGAAAGCCCGTCGAAGGAGATTGCCGTGCACATTACCGCCAAGGCGGACTATGCCGTACGCACTCTGCTCGAGCTTGCGGCCAACGAGGGCGCCCCCGGCAAGGCCGAGGCGCTGGCGGGTGCGCAGAACATTCCGCACAAGTTCCTGGAATCGGTGCTGTCGGATCTGCGTCGAGCCGATCTCGTCCGCAGCCGACGCGGCCCCGACGGCGGATACTGGCTGGCCCGCCCACCCGCAGAGATTTCCGTCGCCGATGTCGTCCGGGCCGTGGAGGGTCCGCTCGCGTCGGTACGCGGTCAGCGTCCGGAGGATGTCGAATATCCCGGGCCTGCCGAGCCGCTGCGGCTTGTCTGGCTTGCGGTCCGGGCGAATCTGCGTGCTGTGCTGGAGGAAGTGTCGCTGGCCGACATCGTCGACGAGCATCTTCCGTCCTTCGTTCACGACCTGACCAGCGATCCGGGGGCGTGGGCTCGACGGTGACCGGTGACACAGTGTTCACCCCACTGTGTCGCACCCGACAGAACTGCACGTTCGTGCAATATTGCAGAACTCTGCACTTTCCGTACTTTAGAATGCGTGACCAATCATCCCCCCGGCCTTCGTGATCAGAAGAAGGCAGCCACGAGAGACGCTCTCGGTCTCGCGGCCTTGAACCTCGCCAAGGTTCGAGGCCTGGATGCGGTCACCGCGGATGCCATCGCCGCCGAGGCGGGGGTGTCCACGCGTACGTTCCACAACTATTTCGCCAACAAAGAAGAAGCCGTTCTGCATCACGTCGAGGCTTCTGCGCTGGAATGGTTCGAGATGCTGCGTGCACGGCCGTCGGACGAGCCGCTCTGGGACTCGCTACGGCACGTCGGCGTCGCGATGGTGACCGACCCGGACAAAGACCTGGCCGAGACCTTCGCCGTCGCACAGCTCATCGAATCCAACCCCAGCGTCATGGCACGCAAGTTGGAAGTTCATCGCTCGCTGACCCGGGTACTCGGAGAAGCGATTGCCGAACGCACCGGCACCGACGTCGACCACGACCTCTATCCGAACCTGGTGCAAATGTCGGTAGGTGGAGCCGTCGCGGCAGCTCTGACCATCTGGACCAACGACCCCACAGGAGCTCTGTCGCCCCAACAGCTAGTCGAGGACGCATTCGACCAACTGCAGGCCGGACTCCCGGACCCGCGCGAACCGAAAACCAACTGAGGAGCCGTCACGTGGCCACCTATCTCTATCGAATCGGAAAGTTCGCCTACCGGCGAAAAGGCATCGTCCTGGGTCTGTGGCTCGCGATTCTCGTGCTCGCGGGCGTCGGCGCGAGCACGTTGTCCGGACCCACCGCCAACTCGTTCAACATCCCGGGCACACCTGCTCAGGAGGCGCTCGACCTGCAGAGCGAGCGCTTCGGACAGGTCGAGGATCCGCTGAGCGCCGTCTCCGCCCAGTACGTCTTCGGCGCTCCCGACGGCCAGTCGCTCGACACTCCCGAGTACACCGCGGCCATGGACGCGACGATCGCTGAGATCGACAAGATCGGTGACGTCGACGCCTCCGCGAAGCCCGGTGGCCAGCAGCCTTTGGTCAACCCCGTCGTCGGCAACACGGGGATCGTCGAGCAGTACAACCAGCTCGCGCAGCAGGACGGAACCCCTCCCGACGTGGCGGCCGCCAATGCCGCAGCGTTGTCGCCGCTCAGCCCGAACGGGCAGATCGGCACGCTCGACGTCCCGATCTCGGTCGAGCTGGCCGACGTCACCGACGAACTGCGCACCCAGCTCGACGAAGCTGCCCAGCCCGCCCGCGACGCCGGATTGACCGTCGAGCTCGGCGGTACCGTCGCGCAGAACGCGTCGCCGCCGGGCGGGACGTCGGAACTCGTCGGCCTCGCCGTCGCTGCCGTCGTACTGCTCATCATGTTCGGATCCGCCGTCGCCGCAGCACTGCCGCTCATCACCGCGATCGTCGGTATCGGCATCAGCAGCCTCGCCATCACGACCGCGTCCGGTTTCGCGGATCTGTCGACCTTCACGCCGATCCTCGCGATCATGATCGGCCTGGCCGTCGCCATCGACTACTCGCTGTTCATCCTCGCCCGATACCGGCACGAGCTGACGCTCACCGACGACCGCGAGGAAGCCGTCGGACGCTCGGTGGGAACGGCAGGTTCGGCCGTCGTCTTCGCCGGTGCGACCGTGCTCATCGCACTCGTCGCGTTGCGCGTCGTCGGCATTCCGTTCCTGTCCCAGATGGGTTACGCGGCCGGCTTCGCGGTGTTCATCGCCGTTCTCATCGCACTGACGTTCCTGCCCGCACTCCTCGGCCTGTTCAAGGGCAAGGCGTTCGGCGGCAAGATCAAGTTCGTCAACACCGCCGATCCCGAGGATCCGAAGGCTCCCGCCACGAACGGCCTCCGGTGGGCCCGAGCACTCGTCAAGCGTCCTGCGATCGGACTCATCGGCGGCGTTGTTCTCCTCGCCGTCATCGCGGGTCCGACCACCGGCCTGTCGCTCGCACTGCCGAGCATCGCCACCTCCGACCCGTCGACGTCGGTCCGCAAGGCCTACGACCTCGTCGAAGAAGGCTTCGGTCCCGGCAAGAACGGCCCACTGCTCGTCATCGCCGACGGCAGCGAAGCGCCGGAAGCCGATCGGACGGCAGGCTTCGCCAAGCTGGTCGAGTCGATCTCCGCCGAGGACGACGTCACCAACGCGCAGATCATCGCGGTCAACGAGGCGGGGGACACCGCACAGATCCTCGTGACACCGTCGAGTGAGCCGAACAGCGACGCGACCAAGAATCTCGTCGCCAACCTTCGCGATGCCGAATCCGGTTTCGCCGAGGCGAACAACGTGTCGTACGGCGTCACGGGTCAGACCGCGCTCGAACTCGACGTGTCGGAGAGACTGCAGGATGCTCTCGCGCCGTACCTTGCGGTCGTCGTCGGTCTCGCGTTCCTGCTGCTGATGCTGGTGTTCCGCTCGATCCTGGTTCCGTTGACGGCGACTCTCGGCTTCCTGCTCAGCGTGCTCGCCACGTTCGGTGCGACGGTGTTCATCTTCCAGGAAGGCGGATTGGGTCTGATCAGCAATCCGCAGCCGATCGTCAGCTTCATGCCGATCTTCCTGATCGGTGTCGTCTTCGGACTTGCGATGGACTACCAGGTTTTCCTGGTCTCGCGCATGCGTGAGGACTACGTCCACGGCACGCCGGCGAAGGAGGCCGTCGTCAACGGTTTCAAGTACGGCGCCCGCGTGGTGACGTCGGCCGCGGTCATCATGATCTCCGTCTTCGCGGCGTTCATGGCCGAACCCGACTCGTTCATCAAGTCGATCGGTTTCGCCCTCGCGGCGGCTGTCTTCTTCGACGCGTTCGTCGTGCGTATGGTCATCATCCCGTCGGTCATGGCGCTCATGGGCGACAAGGCGTGGTGGCTGCCGAAGTGGCTGGACAAGATCCTGCCCGACGTCGACATCGAAGGCGCGAAGCTCGCCAAGGCAGAACCGAAGCGGGACGAGGAAGAGACGGTCAGGGCCTGACGTGCAGACGGCCGGAGATTCTCGTTCACCCGCGAAAACGTGGAGACTGTTTGACATGTGTACGAGTAATCTTCGGCCATCATGCTGATCCCCCTGCTCAAGACGTATCTGGCTCCGTACAAGCGGGCGATCGCAGCATTGATCGCTCTGCAGTTCGTGGCCACGGCGGCCGCGCTGTATCTGCCGAGCCTCAACGCCGACATCATCGACAACGGTGTGACGCGCGGCGACACCAACTACATCCTCTCCACCGGTGGATGGATGCTCGTGGTGTCGCTCGTGCAGATCGTCTGCTCGGTCTCCGCCGTCCTGATCGGCGCGAAATCTGCGATGGGCGCCGGACGCGATCTGCGCAAGGCGATTCTGCATCGCGTCGGAACCTTCTCGGCTCGCGAGGTCGGCCAGTTCGGTGCGCCGTCGCTGATCACTCGGAACACCAACGACGTGCAGCAGGTGCAGCTGCTGATCGTCATGGGATTCACCATCGTCGTCATGGCCCCGATCATGTGTGTCGGCGGCGTCGTGATGGCGTTGCGTGAAGACCTGGGCCTGTCCTGGGTCCTGCTCGTCGCAGTCCCCGGCCTCGCACTCTCCATGGGTCTCATCATCGTCCGCATGGTGCCGGGTTTCCGTGCGATGCAGGTGCGCATCGACGCCGTCAACCGCGTTCTGCGCGAACAGATCACCGGCATCCGCGTCGTCCGTGCATTCGTACGCGAACGCTTCGAGATCGACCGCTTCGGAGTTGCCAACGACGATCTGACGCAGGCGGCTCTGCGGGTCGGACGCCTGATGGCGTTGATGTTCCCGACGGTCATGCTCATCAGCAACGTCACCAGCGTCGCCGTGATCTGGTTCGGTGGCCACGCGATAAACAACGGCACGATGGAAATCGGTTCGCTCACCGCACTTCTCAGCTACATCATGCTGATTCTGATGTCGGTCATGATGGCGTCGTTCATCGCGATGATGGTTCCGCGCGCGTCGGTGTGCGCTGACCGTATCAGCGAGGTGCTGTCCACCGAGTCGTCTGTGGTGCTGCCGTCGTCACCCAAGCCGTTCGTGACGACGCCGGGCCTCGTCGAACTCCGGCATGCCGAGTTCTCTTTCCCCGGCGCCGAATTCCCGGTCCTGTGCGGCGTCGACTTCGTTGCCGAGCCGGGCAAGGTGACCGCCGTCATCGGCGGCACCGGATCGGGCAAGTCGACACTGATCAATCTGATTCCGCGTCTGATCGACGTCACCGCGGGCCAGGTCCTGGTCGGGGGCACCGACATTCGAGACCTGGACGTCGACGAACTGCGCAGCCACATCGGGCTCATCCCGCAGAAACCGTATCTGTTCTCCGGAACCATCGCGTCGAATCTGCGCTACGGAAAACCCGACGCCACCGACGACGAACTGTGGGAGGCGCTGGAGATCGCTCAGGCCGCCGACTTCGTCCGCAAGATGCCGGAAGGCCTGGAAACGGCCGTCTCGCAGGGAGGTACGACAGTGTCCGGTGGTCAACGCCAGCGTCTGGCCATCGCCAGGGCTCTCGTGCGGCGCCCCAGCATCTATCTGTTCGACGACTCGTTCTCCGCGCTCGACCTGACCACCGACTCGAAGCTTCGCGCGGCGTTGAAACCCGTCATCGCCGACGCCTGCATGATCGTTGTCGCCCAACGTGTCTCGACCATCGTCGACGCCGATCAGATTCTCGTTCTCGACGACGGCAAACCCGTCGGACTCGGGACGCACGAACATCTGCTCGCGACGTGCCCGACGTACGCCGAGATCGTCGACTCCCAGCACGCGGTGGCGGCGTCATGACCAGGCCCGCTACCAAGCCGTCGGAAGCTCCCGCCGCGCCGGCCGCCCCCGCCCCTGCGGGCAGACCTGCGGGGAACGCGCCCGGCACCAGGGCGCTTCACTTCAAGGCGTCGTTCGTCCGGCTGTTGAAGAAGCTCGCACCCGAACGTGTTCGACTCGTCGCCGTGTTGCTGTTCGCCATCGCGAGCGTGGTTCTCTCGGTCGCGGCACCGAGCATCCTCGGCCATGCGACGAACTTGATCTTCAACGGCGTCGTCGGGAATCAACTGCCGCCGGGTGTTTCGAAAGAACAAGCCGTCGACAGTCTTCGCGCCGACGGTCAGAACACCTTCGCCGACATGGTCGCCGGAATGGACGTCACCCCCGGCGTCGGAATCGACTTCTCGGCCGTCGGAAACGTTCTGTTGCTCGTCCTCGGGTTGTATGTGCTGTCGTCGCTGCTCGCCTGGGCGCAGGCGTACATTCTGAACATCGCGCTGCAGAGGACCATTCGACGCCTTCGCGGTGAGATCGAACGCAAGGTGCATCGACTTCCGTTGTCCTACTTCGACTCGCGTACCCGTGGTGAGTTGCTGAGCCGCGTCACCAACGACGTCGACAATGTCTCGACGAGTCTTCAGCAGACGTTGAGTCAGCTCGTCACCGGCGTTCTGACGGTGTTCGGAATTCTCGGCATGATGATCTGGATCTCGCCGCTGCTCGCTCTGGTTGCGGTACTGACGGTTCCGGCGTCGCTGGTCGTCACCGCCATGATCGCCAAGAGGTCGCAGCCACACTTCATCAACCAGTGGAAGCACACCGGACGGCTCAACGGGCAGATCGAGGAGACCTACACCGGGCACGAGATCGTCAAGGCATTCGGACGTCAGGCCGAGGTCGAGCGCGAGTTCGGCGAACGAAACGACAGCCTCTTCGAGTCGAGCTTCCGGGCGCAGTTCATCTCCGGAATGATCATGCCGACCATCATGTTTCTCGGGAACGTCAACTACGTGATCATCGCCGTCGTCGGTGGCCTGCGGGTGGCGTCGGGCACGCTGAGTCTCGGTGAGGTGCAGGCGTTCATCCAGTATTCGCGTCAGTTCACTCAGCCGCTGACGCAGATCGGGTCGATGGTGAACCTCGTGCAGTCCGGCGTCGCGTCGGCCGAGCGGATATTCGACCTGCTCGATGCCGACGACGAGGAGCCGGATCCGGCCAAGACTATCGTGCCCGTCGCCAACTGCGGACGCGTCGAGTTCGAGAACGTCTCGTTCCGCTACCGCGAGGATCAGCCGCTCATCGAGAACCTGTCGCTGGTGGCCCAGCCGGGCCATCTCGTCGCGATCGTCGGACCCACCGGCGCAGGCAAGACGACGCTCGTGAACCTGATCATGCGGTTCTACGACATCGACTCAGGACGCATCACCATCGACCACGTCGATACTCGAGACATGTCGCGCGACGAACTACGCGAACGCACGGGCATGGTGCTGCAGGACACCTGGCTGTTCGGCGGCACCATTCGGGACAACATCGCGTACGGCGATCCGGATGCCACCGAGGAAGAAATTCTCGAGGCCGCCCGCGTCAGCTACGTCGACAAGTTCGTGCATTCGCTGCCCGACGGGTACGACACGATCATCGACGAAGAAGGCAACAACGTCAGCGCCGGTGAGAAGCAGCTCATCACGATCGCGCGGGCGTTCCTCGCGAAGCCGATGATCCTGATTCTCGACGAGGCCACCAGTTCCGTCGACACCCGCACCGAGCTGCTCGTGCAGCAGGCCACCGCGGCGCTGCGCAACGACCGCACGAGTTTCGTCATCGCTCACCGACTCTCGACCATCCGCGATGCAGACCTCATCGTCGTCATGGAGGACGGTCACATCGTCGAGCAGGGCGATCACGATTCGCTCGTCTCGGCAGGCGGTGCGTACCACCGGTTGTATGCGTCGCAGTTCAGTTAGGCGGCTTCGCCGCACGTGAGCAGAAATGTGTAGCCCGCTACACATTTCTGCTCACATGCGCGTAGCGCCTAAGGTTGTGCCGGTGAGCGCTCCGAACGACCCCTTCTTCAGCATCGGCACCCGGATCGAGGATCGTCTGGGCCGGACGGGCACCATCCACACGCCGCACGGTGACATCGCGACGCCCGCGTTCATCGCCGTCGGAACCAAGGCGACGGTCAAAGCTGTGCTGCCGGAGGCGATGAAGGAACTCGGCGCGCAGGCCGTACTCGCCAACGCGTATCACCTGTATCTGCAGCCGGGCCCGGACATCGTCGACGAAGCAGGTGGTCTCGGCAAGTTCATGAACTGGGACGGCCCGACGTTCACCGACAGCGGCGGATTCCAGGTCATGTCGCTCGGCGTCGGATTCAAGAAGGTCATCTCGATGGATGCGAGTCGCGTCGAATCCGACGACGTCATCGCCGAGGGCAAGGAACGTCTCGCGCATGTCGACGACGACGGCGTCACCTTCAAATCGCATCTCGACGGGTCCCGGCACCGGTTCACTCCCGAGGTGTCGATGCAGATCCAGCATCAGCTGGGTGCCGACATCATGTTCGCCTTCGACGAACTGACCACGTTGATGAATACCCGTGGATACCAGGAACTGTCGGTGGACCGCACGCACGAATGGGCGAAAAGGTGTGTCGCCGAACATGAACGGTTGACGGCAGAACGCGTCGGGAAGCCTTATCAAGCTCTGTTCGGTGTCGTGCAGGGCGCGCAGTACGAGGATCTTCGACGCAAGGCGGCCAGCGGGCTCGAGACCATCGAGGGCGAGACGGGACGCGGATTCGACGGCTACGGCATCGGCGGCGCGCTCGAGAAGCAGAACCTCGGCACCATCACTCGGTGGGTGAACGAGGAACTGCCCGAGCACAAGCCGCGTCACATGCTCGGAATCAGCGAGCCCGACGACTTCTTCACCGCCATCGAGAACGGCGCCGACACCTTCGATTGCGTCAATCCCTCACGCGTGGCTCGGAATGCGGCGATCTATGTTCCGACAGGACGGTTCAACATCAACACCGCACGCTTCAAGCGTGACTTCACGCCGATCGACGAGAACTGCGATTGCTACACGTGCGCCCACTACACCAAGGCGTACATCCATCACCTCTTCAAGGCGAAGGAGATGCTGGCGTCGACGTTGTGCACCATCCACAACGAGCGATTCACCGTGAAACTCGTCGACGACATCCGTGCATCGATCGAGCAGGGTCGGTTCGAGGAGTTCAAGAAAGAATTTCTGGGCCGCTTCTACTAGGCCGGGTCGAGGTCGATCGACCAGCCGTCGTCGAAGATGTCCTGGTGGCACACCTGTGTGCCTGCGTCGAGGCACTCCTGCACCGACGACAGGTCCGGCCTCAGCGGGTAGGGCGCGGGAGTGAAATCGTGCACGACGCCGACTGCGCCTGCGACCAGACAGATCGTCGCGACGACTTTCGCGAACAGGTGACCGCGCGATCCGAGTACTGCCCACAGCAGCGTGATGCAGATGGCCGTCGGGACGAGGACGTGGCGTTGGAATGCGGTCGCCGAGCCGACCAGAGACGGCCCGTACGCGTTCACCGCCGAATAGAGCAGGACGCCGAACAGAACCCACAGGACGACGGCCGTCCGCGGAATGCACACGATCGACAGCACCGCGACAGTGCCGAGCCAGAGATACGCGGCCACCGTCAGCCACGGGTGCGGCGTTCCCACGAACACGTTCGCGTCGCCGGCGATCCAACCCCCACCGACTTTTTCACCTGCTGCCTTGACCAGCAGAACCAGAGTTCCGCCGCCAGGCGTCGAACGGCTCGACGTGAGATAGACCGACAGCTGGACTACGGCGGCGACGACCGCGACGGCCACGACGCCCGCCGACGCCGTGGTTCGACCGTTTCTCCACCAGCGCCAGACGAAGAACGGTGTGAACAGAACGATCAGGGGACCGCTGAGCCCGATCACCCCGACGGCGACAAACTCGGCGACGCGACCCCAGCGACTCCGGGGATCGGCGGAGAGGGTCAGCAGCAACAGCGAGATACCCACGACGAAGATCAGGTTGGCGATGTTGCCGTACGGCTCCCAGAGCGGCGGCATCAACGCCAGCGATGCGAACAGTCCTGCACGCAGAATCGGCGACGGTAGGAGCCACTCGAGCCGAGCTGACAGCGCAGGCAACAGCATCATCAGATGCACCACGATGGCCGCCCAGACGTACGCGGTGGGCGCGGCGGTCACGTCGAGTGGCTCGAACACCGCCGCGACGATCCTGGGGACGACATGCAGGTAGCCGGCGTACGGCGCGACGACGGCGCCGAGTCCGTCGTTGTGCGCGTCGGCCAGGAAGATCTGTCCGTCCTCGGCGAAGAGAGCGGCATCTCGGATCCGCGGTACTCCCCGGAGAACGAACGCCAGCGCAGCACAGACCGTGATCACCGTAGCCACCACGCGTTCGGTCGCGACCGGAGTTCGGCTGTCCTGAGCAGTCACCATGGGGAAAACCTACGTCGCACCGATCCCGGCGGCGGTCACGACATGGCGGTGACACGAAAAGCCCCGGCCATCGGGCCGGGGCTTCGTCGCGAGAGATCTAGACGGAAACGGGTTCCTGGTAGGTGGGCTCGCGCTTCTTGATGAACGCGATGACCCGGTAGGTGATGGGCATGACGAGCACCTCGACGAGCGTCTTCCAGACGAAGCCGACGATCACGTAGTTGATGAAGTCCTCCCACGTCGAGATACCGATGACGCCCGCGGCGATCGAGCAGAAGATCAGGGTGTCGAAGAATTCACCGACGATCGTCGAGCCGATCAGACGCGCCCACAGGTGCTTCTCCTTCGTGCGCTCCTTGATGGCGACGAGGACGAGCGAGTTGAGCATCTGTCCGACGAAGTAGCCCGCCAGACCTGCGAGTACCAGGCGTGGCACGACACCGACGACGGACTCGAGCGCCTCCTGGTTCTCGTAGAAGCTCGCTGCAGGCAGTTCGATCGCGATCCAGAAGCACAGGGCCGCGAGGAAGATGGAACCGAACCCGAGGTAGATGGCGCGCCTGGTGGCCTTGAAGCCGTACACCTCGCTGAGCACGTCGCCGAGAATGTAGGCGAGCGGAAACAGGAAGAATGCGCCGTCGGTGTTGATCGGCAGGACCTGGAACGGGCCGATGAAGAAATCGCTCCCACCGAAGAAGGCGACGCCCTTGCTCGCCGTCACATTCGAGATGATCAGGGTTGCCGCGAAGAGGGCCACGATTGTCGGATAGTAACCACGGCTGACGTGCGCGAACTGCGCTACGGCGTCGGGTCTGTCTTCGGAATTCTGAGCTGTCACGTGCTTCATCCAAACACGGGAAATCCCCAGGTCCGAATCGCTGTCCTCTATGTCTCGAATATCCACGGCGTCGTGGGAAGCTTCGACGGGTCCCAGCGCGCCAGCAGGTCCGCGACGGTGACGGCCTCACCCGGCTTCGCGAGCTCCAACGACTGAGCCAACAGCGCGAGCACATCGAACGGCCCGAGCCCCATCGCAGCCTGGTCCTCGAGTGTCACGGCACCGTCGCGTTTGGCGAGCCTCTTGCCCTGCGCATTCAGCGCGAGTGGCACATGTGCGTATGTGGGCGTTGGCAATTCGAGCAGCGTCGCGAGATACGCCTGACGTGGCGACGACGTCAACAGGTCGTCACCGCGAACCACCTGGTCGATTCCCTGCTCCCCGTCGTCGACGACGACCGCCAGGTTGTACGCGGCCACGCCGTCGACGCGGCGCAGCACGAAATCGTCGACCTGGCCGTGGAACCGCCCGAGCACGACGTCGTCGATCGAGAAATCGGTCACGTCGGCGCGCAGTCGCAACGCAGGCGGACGAGTCTTCGACGCCCTCTCCTCCGCCGTCAGGGTGCGGCAGGTGCCGGGGTAGGCGCCATCGGGTGCGTGCGGGGCGGATGCAGCCTCGAGAATTTCCCGACGCGTGCAGAAACACTCGTAGGTCATCCCGGATGCGGTGAGTCGGGCGATGGCGTCGTCGTAGAGGGCCGTGCGCTCGGACTGCCTGGTGAGGGGACCGTCCCAGTCGAGGCCGATGGCCTGCAGGTCAGCGAGCTGCCGGGCTTCGGCGCCCTCGCGGACACGGTCCAGGTCCTCGATGCGCATCAAGAAATCGCGGTCGGTGGATCGCGCGAACAGCCAGGCGAGCAATGCGGTGCGCAGGTTGCCGAGATGCAGGTCGCCCGACGGGCTCGGTGCGAATCGGCCGGCTCCTGTGCTCATTTTCTCCACTCTAGATGGGCATGAGGTACCAGTCTTGCTACCGCGGAAGCGTTGTCTGCCCACCCTCAGGCAGGGACCATGCCGCCGTCGACGTGCATCGTCACTCCGGTGACGTAATCCGAGCCCTCGGAGACGAGGTACGACACCGCTGCCGCAACCTCCTCCGGCCGGCCCATCCGCGGAATCGGAATGTTCTCGACCCCGTACTCGGCTCCCGCGGCCATCGGCGACGCGATCGGTCCGGGCGCGACGACGTTGCACGTGATGCCCCACGACCCGACCTGACGGGCGATCCACCTGCTCAGGTTGATCGTCCCCGCCTTCGCCGACGCGTATGCGGCACCCGACCGGCCGCCGGAGCCGTCTGCATCCACCGGCCCGACGCCGCCCACCTTGCCCGACACCGACGCGATGTTCACGAGACGGCCGTACCCCGCAGTCTTCATGTGGGGGAACACCGCTGCCTGGCACGCAAAGGCCGTTGCGGTCAGGTTGGTGTCGATGTCGCGGTGCCACGTGTCGACGGACAGGTTCTCGAACGACTCGCGCCCGCACGTGCCGGCGCAATTTACGAGAACGTCCAGCCGACCGAAGTCGTCGCCGACGCCGCGTATGGATTTCTGCAGTCCTTCGATGTCGCGCACGTCGACGATCTTCGCTCCCGCGGCCGCGATGTCGCGGGCGGTGTCGCCGACTGCGTCCGAAATATCGAGCAGCACAACGGAATAACCGTCTGAGATCAGGCGGGTGGCGATGCTGCGGCCGATACCCTGGGCTGCACCGGTGACGATTGCTACAGGTGTGGTCACGACGGGTCCTCTACTCTGCGATGCGGAAGCGTCGAACTTTGCCGACACTCGTTCTGGGAAGCTCGGCGATGATGTGCCACGCACGGGGACGTGCCGCCGGTGCAAGGTTCTTCGTGGCCCACTGATCGAGGTCGCACAGTTCCGGTGCGTGCGCCGCATCCTTCGGGACGACGTAGGCCACCGGAACCTTGTCCCTGATCGGATCGTCCTTCGCGACGACGGCGGCCTCGAGTACGCCCGGTGCTTGTGCGACGGCTGCTTCGACCTCGGTGAGGCTGACGTTCTCGCCCGCCACCTTGATGACGTCGTCGACCCGTCCGACGAAGCGGAGAACTCCGTCTTCCGATCGGACGAGATCGCCCGTCGCGAACCATGTTTCGTCGCCTTCGGTGCGGAAGGACTTGTTCGTCGTCGCCTCGTCGTCGAGGTAGCCCGCGAACAAGTCGACGCCGGGCGTGCCTCGGACCGACAGTTGCCCGGGCTGACCGTCTTCTGCGTCGATCCTCACCTCCCGGCCGGGGATCGGCAGGCCGATGACGTCGTGTGTCGGTTTCTCGGCGCTGTCGCAGCAGACTATCGCGACGGTCTCCGTCATTCCGTAGAGCTGACGGGGACGCGTTCCGACCAGGGTTGCGAAGTCGTCGTAGTGCTCGGCCCCGAGGCTCTGTGCGAACCAGACATGCGTCAGGCCCAGAGCCCGGTGCGAGTCGTTGCGCGCCAGGATCATTCGAATCGGCGCAGCGAAGAGGCTGGCATGCGTGACGTTCAGTTCCGCGGCGACATCGACCCATTTAGATGCCGAGAACGACTGCGTCAGAGCCACGCTCGCGCCGACGTGAATCGCGGGAGCGAAGCAGTAGTACTGGGCGTTCGCGTGGAACAGCGGAAGCGTCACGTACCAGCGGTGCCCGGCCTGGAGTGTCGACGCCTCGGCCATGCGCTGTGCGACGTTCGCGTAGCAGGCTTGCGTCAACACAACGCCTTTCGGCGTCGAGGTGGTGCCGGAGGTGAACATGACGGCAAGCGTCCGGTCCGGAGTCGGGGCGGCCGAAGGAACGGCATCACCGAGCAACGGCGAGCCGCCGGAGACGTCGGTCGCGTCCTCGGCGAGGTCGAAGACGACAGGAATCGACTCGTCCGCACCGGCGCGATAGACGTCGGAACGTGTTGTGGCGCAGACGCCGACGACGGGGCGCACACGTGATACCTGGTTCGCGATGTCCCGCGCAGCCGATGCCGGATCGACGGGGACCATCGTCGCGTCGATTCGAGCCGCCGCCAACCACAGGGCGATGAAGGCGGGGGAATTCCTCAGTGCAAGATGAATCGTCGAACCCGGCTCAACTCCGGACTCGACCAGGGTCCCGGCCACGCGGGCGACGATGGCGTCGAAGTCGCGGTAGTTCCACTCCGTCACCCTGCCGTCGTCGCCGCGGAAGACGAGGAACGTGTTGTCGGGGTGGTCACGCACGGCGGCGTTCCAGACCTCGGTGAAGGTACGCATCCTTGTCTCCTCGTTCGCTGGTGCTCACCAGCTTGGATCTGCGTGAACAGACATGCAATGACCAGTTGGGCAGAATTGGTGTGCGAAAATATGCAGTGTGTCGACGACCAGTGCAGACGACCTGTTGGTGCTGATGGAAGTGGCTCGCACGGGCAGGTTCACGCGTGCGGCCGAGACGCTGGGGCTCAACCACACCACCATTTCCCGACGCATCAAGGCGGTCGAGGTCTCGCTCGGCGGCCGTGTGCTGGTTCGAGCGACCGACGGCTGGGAGCTGACCGCGTTGGGGCACCGAGCGCTGGCGGCGGCCGAGAAGTTGCACGCCGTGCTCGCCGAGTTGCAGAAGGAACCCGGCGCAGAGCCGGTGCTTCGCGACGTCGTGCGCATGTCTGCGACCGACGCGTTCACCGCTTACATCGCGGCGCCGTCGGCGGCGCGTCTACGCGTGAAGCATCCGGAGTTGACCGTCGAGATCGTCTCGGCGACGAGAAGGGCTGCGCTGCAACGGTCCGGCCTGGACATCGAAATCGTCGTCGGCGAACCCAAGGTCCTGCGTGCCGACGCCTCGCGGCTGGGTGCGTACACGCTCGGCCTGTACGGATCCGTCGACTACCTCCAGCGCATGGGCACGCCGCGCACCCTCGACGAAGTGACCCGGCACGGACTCGTCTACTTCATCCCGTCGATGCTGCAGGTCGACGAACTCGACGTGGGCCGGCGCTACGTTCCCGAGATGCGCGACGCGGTGACGTCCACCAACGTCTTCGCGCACGTCCAGGCCACGAAAGCGGGAGCGGGGCTCGGCCTCCTACCGACATTCATGGCCCAGCAGCACGACGACTTGATTCGACTCCTGCCCGACGAAGTCGGAGTACCGCTCGACTACTGGCTCGTCACGCGCCCCGACGCCACGCGTCGCCCGGCGGTCAAGGCTCTCATCGACGAATTGCGTTCCAAGACCGAGGAAATGACCGATCCGTCGACGGGGAGTGTGGGGTAGTTTCACCGTGTCGCGAGGTACAGTTCGACGAGATCGGTGAAGACGAGCGGATTGCGGCCGGTCAATTCGTGGATCTTTCTGGCGCGCAGCGCAACGGTGTTGACGTGCACGTACATCTGCTTGGCTGCTCTCGCCTGCGACATGTTGCAGTTCGCCAGTGCGGCTATCGTCTCGAGCAGGTGAGTCGCGTCCTCGATCGGTCCGAGTCTGTCGGCGACGAATCGCTCCCGTGCCGGGACGTCATGGCCGAGCAATACGTCCAGCAGAACATCGTTGTAAAGCAACATCTTTCCGGTCATTTGCTTCCGTGATGCCACGTCCTGCACGGCGCGCGCCTGAAGATAGGAGCGATGGCCGGCCCGTAGCGTGGGCGCCGTATCCCCTACGAAGATTCCGGTGCAGTCGCCGCTCGGGTCGTTGAGCAGTGTCGTCAGGCACGCGTCGAACCGGGATGTCGAATCGGAGTCGACGGGAGCGAAAGCGATCAAACTTCCGTCGCCTTCCCAGCAGAGGACGGGCTCGATTCGGGCAGCACTCAGTTTCGTTACCATACGACGCCGAAATCGTTGCGCGAGAAGGGGTTCGGAATGCTTCGACAGTGTGAACACCACGCAGGTGTGTGCTCTACCCTGATCGACACCCAGCACGCCTGTCCAGCGTTCCGCCTCCGCGGGATCGAGCTCCCACCCGTTGGTCAGAGCAGTCGCCAATTCGGTTTCTGCGCGTCGACTGACGGCATCGATGGCCGACGACGCCTCGCGATACGCGTCGATCATCGCGTTCGTAAGAGCATCGAAACATGACAGCGCGAGTTCCGTAGGAGTGTCGCTCGAGCCGTCCCGGTGCGTGCGCAGCACGTGCAGCAACATGACGCGTTCTGTGGACCGGAACGCCTGGATGACCGACTCCAGCGGCACTCCTTGGTGTGCGCGTTGCTCGCCCAACTCACGCGCGTGCACCAATTCGTCCGGGCGCAGAGGCGTACGTCGTCGCACGCAGTCGAGGACCACGACGACATTCATTCGAACGAAGTGGTCGAGCTCGACCCGATCGAACACGTTGCTCGTGTAGCCGCGATAGGTGTTCCAGATGAGCTGGACGGCCTCGTCGACCAGGTCGTCGACAGATCGTTCCGTGGTGGCCATTCGTACAGCATACTGTGGGAATCACACAGTATTCTGCTGGCATCGCTAGGGAATGGCCTGGTTTTGCATCGCTCGAATGTGTATCACGATGTATGGCGTAGGTCACAACGAGAGGACATGATGTGAGCATCGTGCAGGACACGCCCCAGCAGACTGCGTCGTACGACGGCGTCGATGCGATCGAGAACGCACTTGCCGAACCGACCCGGGGGCTGATCGAGGCGATGCCATCGATCGACGGCGACATCGTCGTCTTGGGGGTGGGAGGCAAAGTCGGACCCAGTGTCGCCGTCATGGCCAAGCGTGCCGCGGAGGCTGCAGGAATAGACAAGCGAATCTACGGCGTAGCACGCTTCAGCGATCCGCACAGTCGCGAATTCCTCGAGAACAACGGAGTCGAGTGCGTCGCCGCAGATTTGACGGACGACGACCAGCTGTCGGCGCTGCCGGACGCGTCGAATGTCATCTTCATGGCAGGCAACAAGTTCGGCACCACCGGCAACGAGTCGTTCACGTGGGCCATGAATTCGTACCTGCCAGGGCGTGTCGCAAACCGCTACCGCGACAGTCGAATCGTCGCATTCTCGACGCTCGTCGCCTATCCGCTTGCCGACGTCGCCACCGGTGGCTCCCGTGAATCGGACCCGGTCGGGCCCATCGGTGAGTACGCCGCCTCGTGCGTCGGTCGCGAACGCGTATTCGAGCATCACTCACTGAAATTCGGTACGCCATTGCTGATCTTCCGGCTGGGCTATTCGATCGAGACGCGGTACGGCGTCCTGCAGGAGATCGCGCAGGCGGTCAAGGACGGGACCGAGATTCCACTGGAGATGGGTCACGCGAGCGTCATCTGGCAGCGAGACGTCGCGGACTACGCCATCCGCTCGCTCACGTTGGCGAGTTCGCCGCCGCGTCGACTCAATATCACCGGGCCCGAGATCGTCTCGATTCGTTGGCTCGCGCACAGGTTCGGTGAAATCCTCGGCAAGGAACCACGTTTCACCGGCTCCGAGACCGGGACGTCCTACGTCATGGACGGTTCGTCGATACAGTCCGAGTTCGGTTTTCCGTCCACGACACTGTCCACGATGATCGACTCGGTCGCAGCGTGGGTCGCCGAGGGCGGGGCTCTCCTCGGCAAGCCCACCAAGTTCCAACAGCGTCAGGGCCAGTTCTGATGACAACGTTCGCGCCGAGCGTTGCCGACGGCACGGTCGATACTGCCGTAGCGGAAGGCGCGCTGATGAACGTCATCGCCGTCGATCGCGACGACGTTTCCGAGTTCGACGATTGGTACTCGCGGGAACATTTCCCGGAACGATTGTCGGTCACCGGATTCAGGAATGCGCGGCGGTTCGTCGAACACCCCGATCGCGGGAACGATCTCGTCGAATACTTCTCGATCTACGTGACCGACTCGGTGGACGTGTTGACCAGCGAGGAGTACCTCGCCGCTCTCGATTCGCCGACTGTTCGCACCACGCAGGCAGTCGGGCTCTTCCGTGAGAACGAGCGTACCGTCGGAAATTTGCGTTATCGCAACGGAATCGGACGGACCGGTCAGGTTCTTCTCGGCCGCATCACGTGCGACGGTCGAGACCGAACCGCACTTAGCCGTCGCATCTGCGAGATCGCCGCATCGGCCGTCGTCGACGGATCTGCGGAAGGCGTCGCGGTGTACGAGGCAGACGCGGTCGCCGCGTCTGCGAAGAACAACACGGCAGAAGGAAGAGCTGCAGGTAGTCCGGGTCTCACCGACGACGCGCCCGGCACGATATTCCTGATCGTCGACCAGCACGGGTCGGTACAGCCGCCTACTGTGCATACTCTCCGTACGGCGGTGGAGGGAACCGGCGCAACAGTTCGTTGGTCGACATACCGGTTGGTCAGCGAACAGGCCGCCCCCCGTTCCGTCAGCACAGAACAGGACTGAAGAAACATGCGTATCGCAAATCATGACGGCCGGCTGACGCTCCTGACCGGAAACGGCGCCGTCGATGTCGCCGACGCCAGCGCAGGGCGCTTCGACCACCGTATCGAGGCAATTTACGACCGGTGGGACGAGTTCATCGCTTGGAGTCGAACGCCCGACGCACGGTCAACGAATCCCACGGGCAACGCGTCGGTCGGACCTGTGAATCCGCGGCCCCGTCAGATCTTCGGAGTCGGGCTCAACTACGTGGACCATGCTCGTGAAGCCGGGTCGCCGTTGCCGACGGTGCCGCTGCTGTTCACGAAGTTCCCGTCGGCCATAGCTGGTCCGAACACGGAGATCGAACTGTCCGGTCCGAGTGTCGACTGGGAGGTCGAGCTCGTGGTCGTCATCGGCAGGGAGTGCGTCGAGGTTCCTGCCGCCGATGCGTGGGACCACGTTGCCGGCCTCACGATCGGGCAGGACGTGTCCGACCGGGACGTCCAGTTGCATGGCGCCACAGCTCAATTCAGCTTCGGTAAGTCGTTCGCGAACTTCGCTCCCATCGGCCCGGTCCTCGTCACACCCGACGAGTTCGACGACCCCGACGCGCTGACCCTCAAGTGCTGGGTCGGCGATGAACTGATGCAGGATGGCACGTCGTCGGATCTCGTGTTCTCGATCGCGCAACTCATCGATTACATCTCGAGGAAAGTCACGCTGTTTCCCGGTGACCTGATCTTCACGGGTACACCGGCAGGCGTCGGCCTCGGTCGGACGCCGCAGCGGTATCTTGCCGACGGTGACGTCGTCACCAGCGAGATCTCGGGCATCGGAACGATGACGAACAAGTTCACCGCTCCAGGTGTTCCCGCCGCGCGGCCGGTCGAACATGCGAGTGCGCGATGACCGCGCCCGATGCAGCCCGAACCGCCGTCGGAGCGAAGCAACTCAACGCCGAGAACGCGTATACGCCGCGTGAACGAAAAGTGGTGCTGACGTTCGCGATCATCGGTGCCCTCATCGAGAGCATGGAGCTCAACCTGTTGAGCTACCCACTGCGCGACCTGTCCGATTCGTTCTCCGTGTCGACCCAGGCCGTCGTCGGCGTGATCACGATGCAGAGCATCGCCTCGATCGCCGGTGGCTTCGTGTTCGGCTGGATCGCAGATCGGTGGGGCAGACGCCCGACGTACGTGGCGTTCACATCGATCTACGGAATCCTCGCAGTTCTCGGTGCGTTCCTGACGAACTTCGAACTGTTCACCGTCACAAGAATTCTCGCCGGCGTCGCTATGGGCGGTGCCTTCGGTGTCATCTTCGCGATGTTCACGGAGACATGGAAGGCCAAGAACCGCGGTCTGATGGGCAGCGTCCTGCAGGGCATGTTCATCTGCGGAACGTTGATCACGCAGGCGATTTTGTTCTCGACCATCACGACACTCGGTTCGGAATCGGGCTGGCGAATCGGGTTCGTCATCATCGGCGCCATGAGTGTCGTCGTGGGGCTTGTTGCATTCAAGATGCTGCCGGAGTCGAGAGTGTGGCGAGCCGCTCGTGATGTCGTGGCCCATTCGGAGGTCGAAAAGCCCGACCGCGAACCGATGGATCCGCAGGAGCGTCGACGCACAATCGTCGGTGGGATCTTCCTGACGCTCGCGACGACCGGAATCTTCGCTGCCAGTTACTGTTACATCACGTTCGGGCCGACCTATCTACGTGAATACGCGGGGTTGTCTCTCGGCTGGGCGACGTTGGTGCTCACCATTGGAACGATCCTCGGCATCGCGTCGTACATCACGTTCGGTGCGCTCTCCGACAAGATCGGGCGTCGTGGTTCGACGTTCTGGTCATGCGCAGTCGGCGTCGTCGGCTTCGGCCTGTTTCTGTGGGTCGGCTCGGATACGGAAACGGCGACGGGGTCTGGCACGATCGTTTCCGCCGCGACGGTTGCATTGGCGGGTACCGCAATCGGCTACGCAGGATTCGGCGTCATCGGAACCTGGATTTCCGAGTTCTATCCCACCCGCTACCGGGCATTCGGCTCCGGCGCAACGTATTACGTGGCCCGAGGGATCGGCTCGGGCCTGTTCCCTCTGTTCGCCCTCATGTTGGCAGGCGGAAACGTCCACAAGGCAATGGGTTTCGGTGTGGCCGGCGCAATTGTCGGAATGCTCGGGTGCCTCCTTGTGCCGGAGACACGCGGGAAGGTCATCACCACCACGGACTGACGAATGGTTCTGGTTCACTGCCGCGGAGAGCGACTCTCCGCGGCAGCGGTGTCTCGGAAGGAGTGTCGTGGAACGGCACTGGTGGGCGCGTGCTCGATGCCGTGGGTTCGCGTACTTGTTCTACGGACCGGACGGCGAAAATCTGGGAGATCGGCTGAGGCGAGAAGCTATGGCAAAGTCCATATGCAGAGAGTGCCCAGTCGCCACATGCTGCAGGACTCACGCATTCGATGCCACCGAGCGGCACGGCGTATGGGGCGGGACTTCGGAAGCCGAACGCAGACGGTTCAAGCCTCGGTGACGGGTTCGGGGGACATTCGACTTTCACAACCGCTCCGCTCGTTCACAACGCCCGCACCTGTTAACCGAGCGGGGGTGTTGTAGGACCCCCGATGGCGCCCGTGCTGCGTTATCGAACCGTGATCTCATGGAGTCCTATCCGTGATGGATGCGTCGGCCGATCGGAGATCTCGCGCTGACAGAGTTCTCTGTGTCGGAGCAACGAAAGGCCCGGGAATGTCGTCGAATCTGGACACGGTGATCGAATCCATCCGTGAGAAGTACTCGTACACAATCGAAGTCGAGTTGTACTCCGCCGAGTACGCGGTGGTCCGGGCTTCAGGCGAGCTGGACATGTCGTCGCGTTCCGAGCTGGTGGCCACGCTGGACCGGTTCGTACGTCCCGGCGTGGTCGTCGACGTGGATCTGTCGGCGGTGGCGTTCATGTACTCGGGTGCGGCCAACGCCGTCATCGCTGCCGCGGCACGTGCCGACGGCCGCCTGCGGGTCATGGCGACGACGCGACCGGTGAAGATGATCTTCCAGGCTCTCGACGCCGAGGATCTCCTCGTCGACGAACTGCTGACCCACTGATTGTCGGTGAGGCCTGATAGACACGAGTGATGCCCATCGAGACGCCACGACCTCACGCACCCTTGCTGCAGGTCCAACGCATCTGGGCCGAGCCCGACGCCATCGCCGATCTGCGCGGTCAGCAAGTCCTCGCCCGGTTTCCCGACGCCGAGGTCATCGAGGTCGCGTCGCATTGGCAGATTCCGGAGCTGCACGGCAACGAGGGCAACATCGACCGCTGGGTGCGCGTGAAGACCGAGGATCTGGTCCTGGGCGTCAAGAAGTCGCTCTCGGCCAGGCCGAACGGCAGATCGGCCGACTGGATCGGGCCGTCCACGGCGAACGGATGCGCCATGGCGTGCGCGTATTGCTACGTTCCCCGGCGTAAGGGGTACGCCAATCCCATCACCGTGTTCACCAACATCGACCAGATCGTCGGCTACCTCGGTCGTCACATTCGGCGGCAGGGCCCCAAACCCGAAGCCAATCAATGCGATCCGGTCGACTGGGTGTACGACATCGGCGAGAACAGCGACTGCAGTGTCGACGCCACCGTCAGCGACAACGTCGCCGACCTGATCAATGCCTTCGCGGGGTGGGACGGCGCGAAGGCGTCGTTCGCGACGAAGTTCGTCAACCGTGAACTGCTCGAACTGAATCCGCGCGGCGGTACACGAATCCGGTTCTCGCTCATGCCCAAACCCGAGGCCCGGTTGCTGGACATCCGAACGTCGTCGATCGACGAACGGCTCGCGGCGATAGACGACTTCGTCGACGCCGGCTACGAAGTGCACCTCAACTTCTCACCCGTCGTCATCTCCGATGGATGGCAGGACCGGTGGAGCGAACTCCTGGGCCTGCTCGACGACGCCACCGGCGACGCCTTCAAACGGCAAGCTGCCGTCGAGGTCATCATGCTGACCCACAACGAAGGCCTGCACGAGACCAACCTCGGCTGGCATCCTCGCGCCGAACGCGTGTTGTGGACGCCGGAAATCCAACAGCCCAAGCGGTCGCAGAGCGGCGGTATGAACGTGCGCTACCGCAATGCCGTCAAAGCGCGGGCCGTCGCCGAGCTGACCGACCTCATCGGTCGGAAAACGCCCTGGCTCACCGTCCGATACGCGTTCTGACGTGCCCGAAGGCGACACCGTCTACCGTCTCGCGATCAGACTGCGCGCGGCACTCGACGGCACGCAGTTACGCAGAGGACGGCTGAACGTCCCGAAGCACGCGACCGAGAACTTGGCAGGTCGAACCGTGCTGGGGCATCGGACCCACGGCAAGCACCTCTTGACCGACTTCGACGACGGTTCGACGCTGCACACGCACCTGTTGATGACCGGCTCGTGGACCGTGACACGTCCCGGCAGATACCTGCCCGCCCGGGTCCGGCCGGATGTACGCGTCGAACTGGGGGTTCGTGACGGTCCCACCGCGTACGGTCTGACACTGCCGGTCGTGGACTACGGCACCACCCGTGACATGGACCAGCTCGTCGCCCATCTCGGACCGGATCCGTTGCGCCCCGACTTCGACGCCACCCTCGCCGCGACCAACATCGTCGCGCAAGGCCGGACGCCGATCATCTCCGCGCTGCTCGATCAGCGGGTCGTGGCCGGTCCGGGCAATCTCTGGGCCAACGAACTGTGCTTCCTCAGGGGTCTGTGGCCGTGGCGACCGGCGGGAGAGGTCGACGCGCCATCACTGGTTGCGCTGTTGCATCGCGCGATGACGCATTCGGCGACCGTTCGGGAAGCCATGCAGGTCACCACCGGGGACACCCGTCGCGGTCGGCAGCACTGGGTCGCCGGGCGGGCGGGCAAACCGTGCCTGCGCTGCGGAACCGTCGTGAAGGTGGTGGCCGAGGTCTCGGGAGACCCGGCCCGTCGTCGAACGTGGTGGTGTCCGTCGTGCCAGCCCGAGTGAATCACCGTTTGCCGAGAAGCGCATCCCGTTGTTCTGTGACGCACGTGCGGAGGGCGTCGACGAGACGCGCCACCTCGGGGCGTCGCAACGTTTCGGCGCGGGAGACCAGCCAGTAGTCGAGTCGGATCGAGACGTCGTCGGGCAGGAGGCGGACCAGGTCGTCGTGACGGTCGGCCATGAAGCACGGCAGCAGTCCGATGCCTGCGTGGGCGCGGGTGGCTTCGACGTGCACGAACACGTTGGTCGACGTCACGGACTCGCGCATCAGTGGTGCGAAGCCAGCTGCGATGTCCAGGTCGTCGACCTGCAGCATCGAGTCGATGAAGTAGACGAGCGGATGGGCCTGCAGATCGGCGACAGTGGTCGGTTCTCCGTGTTCGTGCAGGTAGGAGCGTGAGGCGTACAGGCCGAGGTGGTAGTCGCTGAGTTTGATCGCCTCGGCGCGATGCACCTGCGGTTTGCCGACGACGATTTCGACGTCCATGCCCGACCGCTGCTGCGACGCCCGGCGCGTGGTCGCAACGATCTCGACGGCAATGCCCGGGTGCCGACGCCTCACCTGCGCGACTGCAGGTGCGATGACGTAAGCGCTGAACCCGTCGGTGGCGGAGATTCGGACGACGCCTTCCGCTTCGTCGTCGGGTCCGATCAGGGACCGTACTGCGGCCTCGATGTTCTCGGCGGCGGCCAGCGCGTCCCTGCCGCGTGCGGTGAGCTCCCACCCGCTGCCCGACTTGGTCAGGACGCGACCTCCGAGCGTCGCCTCCAGCGCGGCGATTCGCCTCGAGATGGTGGTGTGGTTGACGCCCAGATCGTCGGCTGCGGTGTTGTATCTGCCGGTCCGGCCGACTGCGAGAAGGATCAGAAGGTCGTCCGCGCTGGGCAGCCGACCGTGATCGGGATGACCGAGTGGCACATGTGCATTCTTGCAGATCGCAGTTGCACGCTTGGTCATTGCGGGCGCAACTTTCTGCATCGATACTCAGCCGTACCCAGTATGTGTGGGAGCGGTCACAATTGCCGCTCCCTCGCATGCCGTCTCACATGAGGAGTTGCAATGAGCGTCGAAGAACGCACAGACCCGTCCGGGAAGGACCCGGACGCCACCCCGAGCGGCCTCAAAAAGGTCGTCGGCGCGTCGATGGCAGGCACCATCGTCGAGTGGTACGAGTTCTTCCTCTACGGAACCGCCGCGACACTGGTGTTCTCGAAGATCTTCTTCGCCGCGGGAACGAGCGAGCTCGACGCCATCCTCGCCGCGTTCGTCACCTACGCCGTCGGCTTCGTCGCACGCCCGCTCGGCGGCATCGTGTTCGGCCACTTCGGTGACAAGTACGGACGTAAGAAGCTGCTGCAGTTCAGCCTCGTACTCGTCGGCGGCGCGACGTTCCTGATGGGCTGCCTGCCGACGTTCGACCAGATCGGGTACTGGGCTCCCGCGCTGCTCGTCACGCTGCGCTTCATCCAGGGCTTCGCGGTCGGTGGCGAATGGGGAGGCGCGGTCCTGCTCGTCGCAGAACACAGCCCCAACAAGAGCCGCGGCTTCTGGGCCAGCTGGCCGCAGGCGGGCGTGCCCGCAGGTAACCTCCTCGCGACCGTCGTGCTGCTGATCCTGACGACCGTCCTGTCCGAGGATGCGTTCCTGAGCTGGGGCTGGCGTGTCGCCTTCTGGCTCTCCGCCGTGATCGTGTTCGTCGGCTACTACATCCGTACCAAGGTCACCGACGCCCCGATCTTCGTCGAGGCGCAGAAG
Organism: Rhodococcus sp. B10; assembly: GCF_011770055.1. Classification (NCBI taxonomy): domain Bacteria; kingdom Bacillati; phylum Actinomycetota; class Actinomycetes; order Mycobacteriales; family Nocardiaceae; genus Rhodococcus; species Rhodococcus sp. B10. The sequence goes on from NZ_JAAFYV010000040.1 coordinate 44,838, forward strand.
CAGGCCGAGGTCATCAAGGCAGCATCGTACGGCGTGTTCGAGGTCCTCAAGCGTTACCCGCGTGGCGTCTTCACCGCCATGGGCCTGCGCTTCGGTGAGAACGTCATGTACTACCTCGTCGTCACGTTCACCATCACGTACCTCAAGGTCGAGGTCGGCACCGACACCCAGACCATCCTGTGGTGGATGCTCGCAGCGCACGCCGTGCACTTCTGCGTCATCCCGCTGGTGGGCAAGCTCGCCGACCGCATCGGCCGTCGACCGGTCTACCTGATCGGCGCCGTCACCGCGGGCACATGGGGCTTCTTCGCCTTCCCTATGTTCAACAGCGGCCACAACGCCGTGATCATGTTGGCGATCATCATCGGTCTCGTGTTCCACGCCTTCATGTACGCGACGCAGCCGGCGATCATGGCAGAGATGTTCCCGACGCGTATGCGCTACTCCGGTGTGTCGCTCGGCTACCAGGTCACGTCGATCGTCGCCGGCTCGCTCGCGCCGATCATCGCCGTCGCGCTGCTGGACCGCTTCGGCTCCGGTGTCCCGATCGCGTGGTACCTCGCCGCGGCCTGTGCCGTGACGCTCGTCGCCGTGATCGCGGCTCGCGAGACGAAGGGCCTCGCTCTCGAGTCCATCGACATCGCCGACGCGAAGAACCTCGCGACGGAGGCGGAGCTTTCCAAGGCGGGTCTGAAGTGATTGACTTGACCGGTCGCACCGCCCTCGTCACGGGTGGTGCGTCCGGGATCGGCGCCGCGTGTGCGCGTGAATTGGCAACGCGCGGTGCAAAAGTCACGATCGCCGACGTCGACGAGGTCGCTGCGAAGGAGTTGGCGTCGGAACTGCAGGGCGACGCGTGGACCGTCGATCTGCTCGACGTCGCCGCGCTCGAGACCCTGAAGCTCGACGTCGACATCCTCGTCAACAACGCGGGAATCCAAACCGTCGCTCCCATCGTCGAGTTCGACCCCGCTGCGTTCCGGCGGATTCAGACGCTGATGGTGGAGGCGCCGTTCCTGCTGATTCGAGCTGCGTTGCCCGGCATGTACTCTCGCGAGTTCGGTCGTATCGTGAACGTCTCGTCGGTGCACGGTCTGCGGGCATCGGAGTACAAGGTCGCCTACGTCACCGCCAAGCATGCACTCGAAGGCATGTCGAAGGTGACGGCACTCGAGGGCGGTGCGCACGGCGTCACGAGCAACTGCGTGAACCCCGGTTACGTGCGAACCCCGTTGGTGGAGAAGCAGATCGCGGACCAGGCGGCAGCGCACGGAATCGCCGAGGACGAGGTGCTCGAGAAGGTCATGTTGACCGAGAGCGCGATCAAGCGGCTCGTCGAACCTGCGGAGGTCGGATCGCTCGTCGGGTGGCTGGCGTCCGAGGACGCAGGCATGGTCACCGGTGCGTCCTACACGATGGATGGTGGGTGGTCGGCGCGGTAATGCGCTCCGCGCCCGTGCGTGCATGGTCGGACCATAGGGCAACCACGCACGCACGGGTGCGTCAGCGCACGTCGCGACCGAGCTGCCCGAGCACCTTCGTCTGTCGATCGGCCGACTCCGGCACGTCCACGGCAGGCCCGCACACCCCGTCCATGCGGATGTTGTCGCCCATCTGCGCGATGAACGCCTCGACGAAATCGAGATCCTCGTCGGCGATGGAGTCCTCGACGCCGACGGAATGCGCGATGTCCCACGCATGCACGATCAGGTCGAGGCTGTAGAACGAGCCGATCGACGACGCGAGGTCGGTCTTGCCGAAGTGGCCCTCGTACTCTCGGTTCGCGCGGGACGGGTCGTCGAGAATCTCCTGCATGGCGTCACGCGTGTGAACCCAGGCCGCGACGGGATCGTCGCCTGCGGACGGGCCGTCGGCAATGGACAGGCCGACGGGTTCGAGCGCACCCTTCTCGGTGTCGACGATGTGTTGGACGACGTCGCGGACCGTCCACCCCTCGCAGGTCGACGGCGTGTCCCACTTCTCCGACGGCACGGCGTCGATGCGGCGGGTGAGGATGTCGGCGAGGCGACGGTAGCGGTCGGCAACCGTTTCGGTGGAAGTCATGGTGCCGATTCTCCGACATCGAGGTTGCCGACGGATTGGAAATTCCCGACATCGAGTGATCGAGTTCGAAAACGGCTCGTCGTCTACGCTCGGGCGTCGTACTGTCCGGCGGGGGAGGGCCACCATGACCGTGAGCACGGCGGCGCGCGAGGCGCCGCCCGTCCGTACGACGACGCACCGAGTGATGACGATCGCGCTGGTGCTGATCGCCGCCCAACTGGTCGTCCGGGCGTACGTGGTGGCGTCGGGAAATTTCTACTGGGACGACCTGATCCTGACCGGACGCGGGAGCGCCTTCCCGCTCTTCTCGACCGACCTGCTGCTGTACGGCCACGACGGACACTTCATGCCCGCGGCATTCGTCGTCGCCGGCCTGCAGGCGAGAATCGCTCCGCTCGACTGGTTCCTGCCCGCTGCGACGTCGCTGATCATGCAGGCGGCCGCGTCGTACGCGGTTCTTCGATTGCTGCGCAAGATCCTCGGTGATACTCCGATTCTGTTGTTGCCGTTGACGTTCTACCTGTTCGCCCCGCTGACGCTACCGTCGTTCGCGTGGTGGGCTGCGGCGCTCAACGCGCTCCCTCTGCAGTTCGCGCTGGCCTGGGTCGCAGGTGACGCGCTCGACTACGTGAGGACGAGGCGTCGGCGATATGTGGTGACGGGTGCGGTCGTCACGGCGGTGTCGCTGCTGTTCTTCGAGAAGTCGGTGGTGGTGCCGCTGTTCGCGTTCGGTGTCGTCGCGTTCGTGTTCGGAGTGAGGGCGGCGTGGAAACGTGCTGCACCGCTGTGGTGTTCGTGCGGTGTCGTCGTGGCCGTGTGGGCCGTTCTGTTTCTGATCGTCGTCCGGGCCGGCCTCGCGTTCCACGGGTGGCGAACGACAGCCGAACTCGTGCATCACGGAACATCGCTCGGATTGGTGCCGACACTGGTGGGTGGGCCCTGGATGTGGGAGCGCTGGCCACCCGCGGGGCCGTGGGCGTCGCCGCCGCTCGTGCTCGTCGTGGCGGCGTGGGTGGCAGTCGTTGTCGCAGTGGTCTTTTCGCTTCGACGTCATTGGTCGGTCTGGGCGGCCGTGGTGGGTTATGTCGCCGTGTCCGTCGCGGTGATGGTGCTGTCGCGCTCCGGCCCCGACACCGCGAACGAACTGGCGCAGACGCTTCGATATGTCGCCGACAGTTCCGTCGTCATCACCGTCGGCGCCGCGTTGATGCTCAGGTCGCGAGCCGGCGGGCCGGTGCGCCGCGGATGGATCGTCGTCGCCGCAGTCTTCGTGATCAGCAGTCTCGTGTCGTCGTACACCTTCGTATCGAAGTGGCAGGACGATCCCGCAGGCGACTACCTGGCCACCGCGAAGCACTCGCTCGCGGACCATCGAGACATTCCCTTGCTGGACCAGGCCGTGTCACCGTGGGTGCTGACGCCGCTGGCGTATCCCGAGAACTCCGCAGCGAGGATTTTCGGCAGTCTCGACCCGAACTTCGCGTCGTCGACGCCCGTGCTGCAGTATCTGGACGACTCCGGTCACGTCGTGCCTGCTGTCGTGAGCCCGTCGCGCAGCATCACGCAGGGTCCGGAGGCGGGGTGCGGATATCGCGTCGGGAATCGCACCCGGATGCCGCTCGACGCGGCAGTTCCGAACTGGGACTGGACGGTACAGCTCAACTACTTCTCCGACGGTGACAGCGTCGTCGACCTGGAACTCGATACCGGGGACGCGGTGTCGGTGCCGCTGCGGAGCGGGTTGAACACCGTGTACGTGCGGCTGACCGGCGCCGGAAGTGCGGTGACGGCGTCGACCACCGGTGAGGTGTGCATCGGAAGCGGCCCACTCGGAGTGGTGATGCTGGCGAACAGCTGAAGACGAGAAAAGCCCCCTTGCGTGATGCAAGGGGGCTTTGCCCGTTGGCGGAGGATAGGGGATTTGAACCCCTGAGGGCGTTAACCCAACCCGCGTTCCAGGCGAGCGCCATAGGCCACTAGGCGAATCCTCCGTGGGGAAGCATACCGGGTCACCCCCTCCAGATCCCAAATCGGGGCGGTGATGCGTCCCCGCGACGGGGACAGCTACACTCTCTGGTGGATCCCGCGCGGCGCGCATCCTGTGAACTCCCCCAGGGCCGGAAGGCAGCAAGGGTCAACGGGCTCTGCCGGGTGCGCGGGGTCCCCTTTGTTCGAGGACCAGCTTCTGCGAAAGGCCGCTCCGCATGTCAGCGCAGACCCAGTACGGGTTGATGAACCATGAGGAGCTCGTTTCCGAGCACGACCGGCAGAGCGCCAGGTACGAGCAGCTGAAGGCAGAGAAGCTCGTCCTGGATCTGACCCGCGGAAAGCCGTCGCCCGAGCAGCTGGATCTGTCCGCGGAATTGCTGACGCTTCCCGGAGACGACTTTCGTGACTGCAACGGAACCGACTGCCGCAACTACGGCGGCCTCACCGGACTGCCCGAGCTGCGTGCGATCTTCGGTGAACTGCTGAACATCCCCGTCGGGAACCTCCTGGCCGGCAACAACGCCAGCCTGGAAATCATGCAGGACCTCGTCGTGTGGTCCCTGCTGCACGGTCTTCCCGACTCGCCGCGGCCCTGGTCCGCCGAGCCGAACATCCGGTTCCTGTGCCCGGCTCCGGGCTACGACCGCCACTTCGCGATCACCGAATCGCTCGGCATCGACATGATCCCGATTCCGATGCTGCACGACGGCCCGGACGTCGCCGAGATCTCACGGCTGGTCGCGTCGGACCCGCAGATCAAGGGCATGTGGGTCGTTCCGAACTACGCCAACCCGACCGGTGCGGTCTACTCCGAGGAAGTCGTCCGGACGCTGGCGTCGATGCCGACGGCCGCACCCGACTTCCGGTTGTTCTGGGACAACGCGTACGCCGTCCACCCGATCGCGGAAGAATTCGCGCCTGCGTACGACGTCCTCGGCTGGGCAGCGGAAGCCGGCAACCCGAATCGACCGTTCGTGTTCGCGTCGACGTCGAAGATCACGTTCGCCGGGGCAGGCGTCAGCTTCTTCGGCAGCTCCGACGAGAACCTCGCGTGGTACCAGAAGTATCTCGGTATCAAGAGCATCGGACCGGACAAGCTGAATCAGCTGCGCCATCTGCGTTTCTTCGGTGACGCCGAGGGCGTCAAGGCGCACATGGCCAAGCATCGCGACATCCTGGCGCCGAAGTTCGCGCTCGTTCTTCGGATTCTCGAGGACCGTCTCGGTGCGTCGAAGATCGCGTCCTGGACCGAGCCGAAGGGCGGGTACTTCATCTCGCTCGACGTGCTGGAAGGAACGGCTGCTCGGGCGATCGCGCTGGCGAAGGACGCCGGTATCGCGTTGACCGCGGCCGGCTCCGCGTTCCCGTACAAGAAGGATCCCGAGGACCGCAACATCCGTCTCGCCCCGAGTTTCCCGTCGTTGGACGAACTCGAGAAGGCCATGGACGGCGTCGCGACCTGTGTTCTGTTGGCTGCGGCCGAGAAGCTGCTGCACACCTCGTGAGTGCGAATACATAGCCCGCTACGTATTCGCACTCACGGGCCGGTCAGTGGCCTACGACGACCGCACCCTCGGGCGCGGCGGGTAGCAGGCCCGGCTTGACGACGATCGCCGAGATGACCGCGCCGAGCAGGAAAATGCCGGTGGCCCACCAGAACGTCGTGGTGTAGCTGGCGATCTCCGCGTGTGCCTGCAGCGCGAGCGGATCCGTCGCGGTTGCCATGTTGTCGGTGACGTATGCGGTCACCGCGCTGGCTGCGATGGTGCTCAGCAGAGCGGTACCGATCGAACCGCCGACCTGCTGCATCGTGTTGACCGTCGCCGACGCGACACCCGAGTCGTCGGGGTCGACGCCCGAGATCGCACCCTGCATCGCCGGAGCCATCGTCGCGCCCAGGCCGAGACCCATGACGATCAAGCCGGGCAGGATGTGCGTCACGTAGCTGGAGTCGACGTCGATCTGCGTCAGCAGTCCCATGCCGAGCGCGGCGACGAACAGGCCGGTCGTCATCAGGACGCGCGGACCGAAGCGCGGCAGCACGATGGCCGTCGACAGCGTTGCGGTGACGATGAGCGAGAAGATCATCGGCATGAACGCGAAGCCGGTGGTGATCGGGGTGAATCCCAGCGTGTTCTGCAGGTAGTAGGTGAGGAACAGGAACACCGCGAACATGCCGGCACCGGTGACGAACACTGCGAGGAACGATCCGGCACGTGTGCGGTCGAGGATGATGCGCAGCGGCAGCAACGGGTGCGCGACGCGCTGCTGAATGCTGAAGAACACACCGAGCAGGCCGACGCCTGTCACCAGGAACGCGATGGTGACGGTGTTACCCCAGCCGTCGGACTCGGCGTGGGCGAAGCCGTAGACGATGGCGAACAGCGCAGCCGACACAGTCAGCGTGCCGGGGATGTCGAGGCGAGGACGGTGGTCGGACTTGTGCTTCGCCAGCAGGACGAAACCGGCGACGAAGGCCAGCGCGGCGAACACGAGGTTGATGTAGAGGCTCCATCGCCAGTTTGCCCACTCGGTCAACACACCGCCGAGCAGCAGGCCGAGTGCACCGCCGCCACCGGCGATCGCACCGAAGATGCCGAATGCCTTGGCCCGTTCCTTCGCGTCGGTGAAGGTGGTCGCGAGCAGCGACAGAGCGGCGGGTGCGAGCAGAGCGCCGAACACACCCTGGCCGGCGCGTGCGGCGACCAGCATGCCGAAGTTGACAGCAGCCCCTCCGACGGCCGACATGACGGCGAATCCGACGAGCCCGATCAGGAACGTGTTGCGTCGTCCGAACAAGTCACTGAGGCGACCGCCGAGCAGCAACAGACTGCCGAAGGCGAGAGCGTACGACGTGACGACCCACGAGCGATCCGCGTTGTCGAAGCCGAGGTCGAGCTGGGCGGCGGGAAGCGCGATGTTCACGACGGTGGCGTCGAGCACCACCATGAGCTGGGCAAGCCCCAGCGTGGCCAGAATCAGCCAGCGATTGCGATGGGCTCTGGCATCGGCGAGTTCCTCCGTTGCCGGCCCTGACGACGTGACGTCGTCCGAAGACAGTGCGGTCATGGTTTCCTCTGATCGACTATGCGGAGGTGTATCCTCCGGTTAGTGGACAAGGTAGCAGCTAAGCGGAGGACTTTCCTCCGCTTATCGGGTGAAACGGACATCGAATGAGTGTGAGAGCCGACACAGCCGGCGCAGGCGCAGGCCGAAAGCCGTTGCGCGCCGACGCGGAGCGCAACCGCAGACGCATCGTGGATGCGGCGCGCGAACTGTTCGCGTCGCGCGGTATCGACATCACCCTCGACGACGTGGCAGCCCATGCGAAGGTCGGAGTCGGCACTGTCTATCGACGGTTCTCCTGTAAGGAAGAGTTGATCGACGGCGTCTTCGAGCAGCGGCTGGAGGAGATGCTCGCCCACGCGGAGAAGGCCCTGCAGGCCGACGACGCCTGGGACGGTCTTGTGATGTTCCTCGAGAGTCTGTGTCAGGGGATCTCGGCGGACCGAGGGCTGAACGACGTCGTCATGGGTACCGACGAGGGGTGTCACGGCATCGCCCAGGTGCGCGAGAAGATCGATCCGTTCGTCGAGAAGATCGTCCGACGGGCACGCGAGTCGGGTCAGCTCCGCGCCGACGTCGAGGTCAACGATTTCTTTCCGTTGATCGGAATGGTCGGGGCAGCATCGGAATTCACGTGCAGTGTCGAGCCGGCGAATTGGAAGCGATACTTCACTCTCGTGCTCGACGGCCTGCGCGCCGAACCGGGAGCTGCGAGCGACCTTCCTGGCCGCGCTTTCACGTCCGAGGAAATTCTCGTCGCCAAGACGGCTTTGCACCGTCGCAAGCGCTGATTGTCAGGTGGCACGAGAAGCGTCGGATGGAGCTCGACGTCGAACCGTGTGGGTCTTGTGAGATCTCACTAGTCGTCGTGGTGGGTGAAACACACGCTTCCGATTTGTGGCTCCCATCACGTAGGGTCCGTCGAGAGTGTTGCTACCGCTGAGTAAGAAAGCGGAGTCTCGAAGACGACGGGGGTTGTTGCATGCGTGTGTCACGGGTGTTCGGATCGGCTGTGGGCCTCGCGGTCATCGCCGCCACGGCGTTGACGCCGATGGCGACGGCGGCGCCCTCGACCGGGTCGACCGTCGAATCCGATTTCTACGTTCCGCCCAACCCGCTTCCCGCGGGGTCCCCGGGTGACCTGATCCGCACCGAACCGTCGCACCTCGCGTTGTCGGTCCCGGGTATCGGCGGCACCCTTCCCGGCGAGGCCACGCGAATCATGTACCGCAGCACCGATTCCAACGGCGATGCCAATGTGGTGACGGGCACCTACATCGACCCGGCCGCGAACTGGACCGGGCCCGGCGAACGTCCGCTCGTCGTACTGGCCCCCGGCACCCAGGGACAGGGTGATCAGTGCGCGCCGTCGAAGATGCTCAACAACGTCATCACGTACACGCCGCCGCTCGGCTTCATGGTCGAGTACGAGGTGCTCGCGGCGTACTCGATGTTGTCGCAGGGCTACGGCGTCGTCATCACCGACTACGAAGGCCTCGGTACTCCCGGTGCACACACGTACGTCAACAGGGCGGCCGAGGCTCATGCGGTGCTCGACGCGGCGCGCGCGGCGCGAAAGATCCAGGGCACCAAGGTGTCCGGTGGCGGACCCCTCGGTCTGTACGGCTACTCGCAGGGAGGTGGCGCGACGGCGGCTGCAGCGGAACTGGCCGGTGAATATGCTCCCGAACTCGAGATCGCCGGAACGTACGCGGGTGCACCCCCGGCGGATCTGAAGCAGACGCTCGACCAGGTCGACGGCACGATTCTCACCGGCGTCATCGGCTACACCTTGAACGGCTTGCTCGAATCGGATCCCGGGCTGCGTCCGATCATCGACGAGAACATCAACGACGCGGGCAAGGCGATGCTGAACCTCGTTGCGAATCAATGTGTCGGAGAGACGATTCTGACCGTGGGGTTGCATCGGACTCAGGAGTACACGACGACCGGTGAACCGATGTCCGTGGTGCTCGACCGTCTTCCCGTCGCGCAGGAGATCCTGGCCAAGAACAAGATCGGCGAACGGACACCGAACGCGCCCGTTCTCATCCAGTCCGGCACGTCCGACGACATCGTGCCTCATGGCCAGGCCGTCGAACTCGGCGGTGCGTGGTGCGGCAAGGGCGCGACGGTTCAGCTCAGCAGCGCGCAGCTTCCCGCCATCGTTCCGGGATCCGGTGCGGGACATCTGATTCCGGACATCCTGGGCCTCGGCGAAGCGCAGAACTGGATGAAGGACCGCTTCTACGGCGTGCCTGCTCCGACCAACTGCTGACGCCGAACTCACCGTCGCGCAACCGGCGCTTACCATGATGTGCCAGTCTGTAGGCGGATCGTTCCGTCCAGAAGAGGGCGTAATCGGCGGCGCGACGGTGAGGACATGGGGCATGAATTCGATTTCGGGGCACAGGACGGTGGTCCGCGGTGCGTGAGAACTACAACAGCCGGCTCGACGCGCTCTCGGCTGATCTCGCCGAGATGTGCACGCTCGCGGAAGACGCGATGGCGTCGGCGACGAAGGCTCTCCTGACGGCGGATCTCGGGTTGGCCGAGACGACCATCAGCAGCAAAGAACAGATCGACGTGCTCGCCGCGCAGTGGGAACAGGATGCGTTCTCGGTGCTCGCGTTGCAGTCGCCGGTGGCCCTCGACCTTCGAATCATGGTCAGTGGCATCCACATTGTCGCGGACCTCCAGCGGATGGGTGGGCTCGCGATTCACATCGCGGAACTCGTGCGCAGGCGCCACCCGGCTCACGTGCTGCCCGACGAGGTGGAGGCCGTGTTCGCCGACATGGGACGCGTCGCCGTCGAGCAGGCAGACGCGGCACGTGAGGTGTTGCTGACCCGTGATGCCGACCTGGCGAAACAGCTTCGCGTCAAGGACGAGGCGATGGACGATCTGCACCGCAGCCTGTTCGAGCTGACGTCGTCGCCCGAGTGGCCGCACGGCGTCCCTGCTGCCGTCGACATCACTTTGTTGGGCCGGTTCTACGAGCGGTACTCCGACCACACCGTCGAAGTGGCCAGGCGAGTCACCTTCCTCGTCACCGGTGAACTTCGTCCCGACGACGCTTGAACAGCGGAATTCCGTCGGCAGTGGCAGGATCGGCACGATGAAACGTGACGTGTCCGCCTACCTCGACGTGGATGTCACCGAGGCCAGCGTTCTCGAGTTCCAGATCGCCGTCGCGCCGCACCCCGGCGCCGACGTCACCGAGGAGTTGTCTTTCACGCTCGACGGCGCTCCCGTTCGGGTCCGCGAGATCGAAGGTGCGCACGGCACCCGCATCCACACGCTGCGCGCGGGCGTCGGGAAGCTCGAGGTGTCGTATTCGGCGACGGTTCTCGGCCACGCCGAGCCGGCGCCGGTGTCCGACTACGATCTGTCGCTCTACCTCCGACCCAGTCGCTATGCCGAGACCGACAAGTTCTTCGGCTTCGCCGCAACGGAATTCGGTAACTACGAGCCGTCGGAGAAGCTTCTCGCCGAAGTGTCGTCGTGGGTCGGTGCCCGCCTGAACTACGTACCGGGCAGCAGTGACCCGATCGACGGTGCCGTCGACACGCTGCTGGCGGGTGCAGGCGTCTGCCGCGACTACACGCATCTCGTCGTGGCGTTGCTGCGCGCGGTGGGCGTGCCCGCGCGGCTCGTCGCGGTCTACGCGCCGGGATGTGATCCGATGGACTTCCACGCTGTCGCGGAAGCGTTCGTCGACGGCACATGGCGGGTGGTCGACGCCACCTGCCTGGCACCGAGGTCGACGCTGGTCCGGATCGCGACGGGGCGCGACGCCGCCGACACGGCGTTCCTCGACAACCATGGCGGCGCGATCACGTTGAACAACACGATCGTCGGAGCGGTCGTCGACGGTCCGTTGCCGTTCGACGACATCACGCAGATGGTCTCGATCACCTAGCGCTGCGTGAGAAGATCGGGGCCATGTCTCCCACGTTGCACCTGACCGGCGATGTCGAAGCCGACGCATTGCTGGCCGAGGATCCGTTCGCGTTGCTCATCGGCATGCTTCTCGACCAGCAGGTGCCGATGGAGTCCGCCTTCGCCGGTCCGAAGAAGCTCGTCGACCGTCTCGGTGATCTGAAGGTCGATTCCATCGCTGCCGCCGATCCCGACGAGTTCGCGGCGGTGTGCGCGGAAACGCCTGCCGTGCACAGGTTTCCGGGCTCGATGGCCAAGCGGATCCAAGGGTTGGCGGAGTACATCGTGGAGAACTACGACGGCAAGCCCGACGAGATCTGGCGACGCGAGAATCCCGACGGCGCCGAGGTGCTGAAGCGACTGAAGGCGCTACCCGGCTACGGCGATCAGAAGGCGCGGATCTTCCTGGCACTTCTCGGCAAGCAGATGGGCGTCACTCCCGACGGCTGGCGCACGGCCGCCGGCGCGTACGGCGACGAGGGGTCACGTCGGTCGATCGCGGACGTCGTGGACGAGAAATCGCTCCTCGAAGTCCGGGAGTTCAAGAAGGCAGCGAAGGCGGCCGCGAAGAAGAAGTGAGTCGCGCGGGGGCGCGTGGGCCATGAGTGCCGGTGTCGGTGCTCGCCGGTACCCTTCTGTGCGTGGCTCTCTACCGGAAGTACCGTCCAGCGACGTTCGCCGAGGTCGTCGGGCAGGAGCACGTCACCGAGCCGTTGAGCGTCGCACTCAACGCAGGTCGGATCAACCACGCATACCTCTTCTCGGGCCCTCGTGGCTGCGGTAAGACGTCGTCCGCGCGTATTCTCGCGCGGTCTCTCAACTGCGCCGAAGGGCCCACGTCGACGCCGTGCGGCGTCTGCAGTTCGTGTGTCGCTCTCGCCCCGGGTGGGCCGGGCAACCTCGACGTCGTCGAGATGGACGCGGCCAGCCACGGAGGCGTCGACGACGCTCGTGATCTCCGAGACAAGGCCGTGTACGCCCCGGCCGAGTCGCGCTACGTCATCTTCATCATCGACGAGGCGCACATGGTCACGACGGCTGGCTTCAACGCCTTGCTGAAGGTCGTCGAGGAGCCGCCGGAGCATCTGGTCTTCATCTTCGCGACCACCGAGCCGGAGAAGGTGCTGCCGACCATTCGGTCCAGGACGCACCACTACCCGTTCCGACTGCTTCCGCCGTCGACCATGCGCGGTTTGCTCGAGAAGATCACGACGCAGGAATCCGTTCCGGTCGAGGATCCGGTGTATCCGCTGGTCATTCGTGCCGGCGGTGGGTCGCCGCGTGACTCGCTCAGCGTGCTCGATCAGCTGCTGGCAGGCGCCGGGCCCGAGGGCGTCACGTATTCGCGCGCGCTGTCGCTGCTCGGCGTCACCGACGTCGCACTGATCGACGAAGCCGTCGACGCCCTGGCCGTCGGTGACGGTGCGTCGCTGTTCGGCACGATCGACAAGGTCGTCGACGCGGGGCACGATCCGCGACGGTTCGCGACCGATCTTCTCGAGCGTCTCCGCGACCTGATTCTCATGCGCGCGGTTCCCGACGCGGGGGAGCGTGGTCTCGTCGACGTCCCCGGCGACGTGTTGGAACGTCTGAAGGACGAATCCGAACGCATCGGTTCGGCGACCCTCGCCCGCTACGCGGAGATCGTGCACGCCGGACTCGGCGAGATGCGCGGCGCCACGGCGCCACGGCTTCTGCTCGAAGTCATGTGTGCGCGCATGCTTCTGCCGTCGGCGTCCGACGCGGAATCGGCTGTGCTGCAACGGTTGGAACGTCTCGAGCGTCGTCTCGACGTGACTCTGCCCGCCGGTGAGCAGGCAGCCGTACAGCAGGCAACGACGCGTCGCCCGATCGAATCGGCACCCGCACCTGCTGCTGCCCCGGCCGACGAGGTCGCGCCGAAGTTCGTTCGGCCATCGCAACGTGCGGCTGCCGAGGCTGCCGCCGTAGCACCCGCCGCCCCTCCAGTACCCGTAACCCCTCCAGAGCCCGCGGC
>NZ_JAAFYV010000041.1:0-52500 GCF_011770055.1 Rhodococcus sp. B10
ATCGCACTGCTGCTGATGTTGGCGACGGCGAGACGTGCGGTCGAGGCCGATACTCTCGTCCGAACCGGCGGGTTCGGCGGCTGGGCACCGGAATTCATGCTCGGCACCGATGTGTCCGGCCGAACTCCGAACCGTCACCGACTTCGAGAAGGATGCGTGCTGCTGTCCTGATTCCGACGCCTGGCATCGAGATCAGGACCGAGGAAAGAGGGTGGGCATCGAGCATCCTCTCCACGTCCAGACCGATTGCTTTACGTTGTTGCAGCGTCTCTTTGAGGGAATCTGCAAGTTTTGGTAGGACAGTCTCGGCAGCCGCGGACCCGGGGACTACGACGGTCTGGGCCTCGAGAGCGGTGTAGATTTCCGCGACCAGTCGGGCGCCCATTCGTGGGGCGTTCTTCACTGCGATGGCGGTCAGCTTGCGCTTGCCAGCGGTGCGGATGCCGGCGGGGCCACCGCACCGGGAGAGGATTTCGAGCACGGCGGGGTGCGTGACTCGCGGTCCGAGTACTCGTTCGAGCGCGGGGTGAATGCTGGTCAGTAGTCCCCGGATTCGGTTGCTGACGCGGGTCGCTTCGCCGGCAAGGTCGTCGTCGAAACCGATCAGAACACCGAGCTCGGCGAGTGTGTCATCGCCTGTGTCGACCCGTCGCAGCGTGTGCGGCATGGTCCTGGCCGTGTCGGCGATGATGAACGCGTCGCGCGCGTCGGTCTTCGCCTGCCCTGGATACAGATCTGCGATTCGGCGCATCGACAGGCCCGGAAGGTACGCCACTCGGTGACCGCAGGAGCGGGCGACGGTGACCGGTAGCGCACCGATCGTGTTGGGTTGATCGACCACGATCAACACAGGTCCGTACGCGGCGAGGCGGTCGAAAACTGTGCGTAGTCGAGCCTCGTCGTTGGGCAGGGCCTTGTCGTAGAGGCGGGTGCCGTCGACGGCGAGACCGACAGCGTGATGCTCGGATTTTCCCACGTCAATGCCGCAAAACACGGCGTAACTCGTGTCCATGAAGCAGTCCTTCGTCCGGTGTACCGCCGGTCGCCGATCCGACATCGATACCCGACACCCACGTTATGAAGAGACCTACTCACGATCAGCGGCCCTGTCCCTATCAGCGGTTCATCGATGCCACCACACCCGGCGACACCACCCCCCGGATCATTAATGACAGGGGCAAGAAGTCATACCAGGTCTGGCGACCGCAGCCCTCGGTTTCAAGGACCACCTAAAAGATAACGGGGAGTCACCGCGGTCGCTGCCGCAAGTTCGACAAGAGCGCGTTGCAACTGATCGGCGACCGCGTGCGGTCCCTCGACCGCAAGACGTACTGCCGTCGTGCGATCTTTGGACAATAGCGCTTGACACTTACCGTGAACGGAATTGGTTGCGGCCTTAGTTGTTCGACACCCGCGATTCTTCCGCCGCAGCGTCGGTGTTCAATGTGGCAGCCGACCTGTGTGAGGCAATCGGCGGACCCGACGCCGCCGGCTGCCGAGCTCGCCTCGCCGCGGCGTCGGCCACCGCCCGGGCAGGACGACGCAATACTCGGGCGGAGTTGGCGGGGTACGCAGCAGCAACCCTCTACGCCGAACACGCCGGCGTTCCCGCTGCGGCCGTCGCTGCGCTACGCGATGCAGCCGAGTCGACTCGGTCCGGCACTCGTGTCACGGCCCCACTCGACGAACAGGCTCCGATGACGCCGGGTTGGGATGCCCTGGTCGACGCGTTTTCCGAGGTGCCCAGAGGGCTTCCGGGCGCGGCGACGCCGCCGGTAGCCGAGCGCGCGGCCTCGGGACTGCGATCAGTGCTATCGCGGGATGTGTTCGACGCCGGAGCGCGGCTGGGTGTGTGCATGGGCGTTGCGACGGCAGTGAGCGTGGCGCTGCGCGGCACGAGTCACTCGTTTTGGTTGGTGGGCGCTGCGGTGGCAACCGTCGTTCTCCTTGTTGTACCTACCGGTGTCGGGGTTGCGGTCGGTGCTGCGGTCGCGTTGGCATTCGCCATCCTGTTGGCACCGAAGCCGTACGGACTGAATATGACCGGAGTGACGGCGGCCGCGTTGTTGACGTCGTCGTCCACCGGGTCGGTCGACGACGTCCTACCGTTGGTGAGGCTCCTCGACACCGCGCTCGGAGCACTCATCGCCATCGTCATCGGTTACCTTCTGTGGCCGGGTACGCGTAGGTTCTCGGAGGGTCAGCGGCGGCAACAGGCCGTCGACTCGGCCGAGGTGTACCTCGCCGCGGCCGGGGGAGGGTCGGGTCCGGCGTTGCAGCGGACCCGGGACGACGCGTACCGATCTGCACACCTGGCGCGGCACAGCGCAGAACGCGCACTGACAGCGCCGCCGCCGGTGAATACTGCTGCAATGCAGTTACTTCCCTACACTCTGCAGTTGGAGCGAGTCGTCGACGACATCACCCGCGTGGTCGCTATCGTCGATGCCGCAGGTTCAAGCGGTAAGGCCGTGTCCGTCGACGACGACATCCGCCGCATCGGTAAAGACCTCGACAAGATCAGGAACTGGAATGGATGACTCGGCCTGGCTTCTGCTGCACGGAACTCCGTTGACTCCTGCCGTCTGGAGCGAGGTGCGGGCCACGCTTTCCGAACGTGGGCTAGTACTCGCGCCCGACATCATCCCGCCGAGCGTTGCCGACCCCAGCGGGCTTCCAGCACGTTTGGCGGGCGAGGTGGCCGCACAACTTCCACCTGATCGGTCGTGGCACGTAGTCGGCCACTCGTTCGGCGGCCAGGTCGCGCTCGAGCTCGCACTGCTTCGGCCGGATCTCGTTGCACGGATGACACTGCTGTGCACCCAGGATACGCCTTTTCCAGCCTTCGCTAGTGCGGCAGACGCTGTTGCAGCAGGCGCGGTCGATGTCGATGGTGCGCTGCAGCGGTGGTTCGGGCCTGAGGACCTCGCTCGCGACGATTCCGTCGTCTCGTACGCCCGTCGAACGTTGGACACGGCTGATCCGGCGTCGTGGGCGTCGGCTCTCCGCGCTATAGCGGTTTTCGACTGTTCGATGCGGACGCAGTCGATCACGTGCCCGGTTCAGGTCGTGGCCGCGGAACATGACGCAGTCTCCGATACGGTCTCTATGAAGGCGATGCATGAGCGACTGCAGCGTTCAACGTTTTCCGTGCTGCGCGACTCGTGGCACATGAGCGTCTTCTCCGACCCAAGCAGGCTGTCCGAGCTGCTGCACGACTCAACGAGCTGATCTAGCGAGCACAGCGGGCCGCGTCAGGGTGAAGTCGTGCAATGTTGTCTGGGCGCGCGAAACCCAGTCTTGTCGAACCGAATTTACGATCTTAATTGCGGAGCGACCAGAAAGCGGCAAGTTGACCGCAACCATGCAGTGCCTCGTACGGCCAGACCACCGCCGACATCTTGAAAGCCAACGCCGACGCATACGTATGTGGACTCGGTGTCAACAGTTACAACGCAGCACTTCATCCGCGTCCACGAACTACTGACCGCCGAACCCCTTGTGCTCTTGCTTTCGGTCCCATCGGCTCGGTTCTGCACCGGAGTCAGCTGACGTCAAGTAGAGGACATCGGCTACTACAAAGTGGTAATGATGCCAGAAATCATCCAGCGGAGCCGAGCCCATCCGCCGACCAGGCGGTGATCGAAAAGACCGAGCGTCTGATCAGGAGTTAGATGGCGTTCTCCAGGACTGCCTGGTGAACTGTGGGAAGCCGCGTAGTGAACCCCAGCTTCCTTGCCAACGTGCCGTCGAGTCGACCCGCCCATGGGTTACGCAAAGGTTCGTCGGTGGTTTCTATTGGGGCTCCGACGAGCGCAGCGAGCTCGTACACGGTCGTGGGCGCATCGTCGGTGACGTTGACGATGCGGTTGTCGAACGCTCCGGCGAGAGCCAGATCGACGTGCCCAGCGATATCGCGGTGATGAATGAGGCTCACCGCACGAGCCGGATGCCAGTTAAGCATCGCGGCAAGCCGGGGAAGTTGTTCGAGGTGCCCATCACCGTCGCCGTAAACGAACCCGAAGCGCAACACCGACCACGTCAGGCCGCTCTCGCGCAGCAACTCCTCGGCAGCGATCTTGCTCGCCGGATACGGTTGCGCTGAATCTGCGACGTCGTCCTCACGCGCCGGTCGAGGACGGTCGACCTCGGAGTAGACCAGACCAGTGCTTGCCATGACGAGACGTGCATGCGGCGCGTGCGCGCAGGTAGCATCGATCAGGTTGCGTGTGCCCTCCAGGTTCACCTGCAGAATTTCGTCGGGATCCGGAGTCCGAAGAACCGCGGCGAGGTGAATGATGGCCGTAACTCCGTCTACGGCGGCTTCGAGTGTGCCGGGATCGAGAATGTCTCCCTGGACTGCGGTTGCGCCAGCGGGTGCGGGCCTACCCGGGCGAACGAGCACGCGGCATTCGACACCCGCGTCTACCAGTCGCTGAATGAGGCGGCTGCCCACGAGGCCTGTGCCGCCGGTGACGAGAATCGTCATAGGTTGGTTCCTTTTTCTTGGTAATGGACGATGCGATGGGTAGCGTCTCGAAGAACCCGGCGAGCAATCGCTAAATCTGCATCGTCCGCGTCTTCGAATGCGATTGTCAGAACGATCTCGATGGGGTTCGGCAGCGATTCCCAGAGAGCTTTTCCAGTGTCGGTGAGGTGGAGTATCCGTTGACGCTGGTCCGTGGCACTGGGGCTTTGGTCGACGAAACCTTTGCGCACGAGCGCAGTGACCACGCCGCTCATGGTCGGTCGCTCGATCTCGAGAAGGACTCCGAGATCGCGTTGCATGGTCGGCCCCTGATTTACCAGCACATTCAGAACGTGCCACTGTGTCCAGCCCAAGTCGAACGGGCGCAGAATCGAGTCGACCAGCGACCGACCGGTGACGTAGTAGCGCTTTGCCCATGCGCCGACTGACTCACGATCGTTAGCCACCTAACAATTATTATTCGGTGGCTAACGGAAGTCAAGCTGTATCGACTTAAGTCGCGTCCTGGCAGAAGATGTTCACAAGCCGCAACGATGCCCGCCTATGGGTCCCGGCCTGCGACGCGCCTTCCCCAAAATCGTTCCGCACACTCTGTCCGACAGCAACTGCCTCGGATCTACTAAGATCTCGAACGAATCCGCAAGTTAGGCAACCGTATAGCCCACTACGAGCCGATCTTCAGCAGGGATCTCGCCCAAGACCTGCTGATTATCTCCGAATTGCTGGCCTTCCGGTCCACGGAGACAGCAACCCGGCTTGTCGGCGTCGAGATGGTGACGACGCTGCTCTCCACTCGTCCATGCTGAGGCTATCGCTTCGGTGTGATTATTTGAAGTCCGCCACCACCCGTCATCGGGCGAAACTGTCGCGGATCTCCGGAAGCTTGTCGCGTTAGTTCTAGCAAAAGGCGTCGTCCGCCGCACAGGCTGGCCTAAAACACAGAAGAGCACCGCGCCGATACGCACCAGTGCCCCTTTGACCGGCGAGTATCAGCGGTACCGTAATTCTTGATGAGTGAGCACTGATGCTCACGACGGGAGCAGAACGATGTCGAGACGAGACGACGAGTATCGGCTGTCAGCGCCGACGGCCGACGAAAGCGCCGGTGACCGTGTGCAGCGATGGGAGCAAATGCTCTCCACGACACATCTGCCATGGTCGGTGGCGGTCCCTGACGAATCCTCGCAGCCGTTCGATGCCTACGTTCGACGCTGGTGGATCCATGATCTCGCCCTCGTCGATTGCGAATGCGATCCATGTTCGGGAACCCGGCAGCGACGCCAGGTTGCCGAAACTGAAGGCGAATTCTTCGTCGTGCTGATCAATCGTGCCGGACGTGAGACGGTCACCCAGGACGACGTCACCGTCACACTCGGTCCGGGTGATGCAGTGGTATGGGACAGTACCAAGACTGCCCGCTTCACTGTGTGGGAGAAACTGTCAAAACGGAGCCTCGTCATTCCTCGCGCCGCACTCGACGAGGTCGGAGGCAAGGCATGGGCGCATCCCGGCGTCACCTTGCGCGCAGACTCTGCTGCAACGCAGCTGTTGACGGGCTATCTTGACACCCTTGCCTGCAGCCTGCCGCACTTGAGCCAGTCTGCGGTCGCCGCGGCCCGCAATGCCACACTCGAACTGTTGATCGGTGCTGTGCGTTCCGATTCCCCCGTTGTCGCCTCATCAGGCATCGGATCAGCTCTGCGCGACGCCATCGATCGCTTCATCGAACACAATCTTCTCGATGGCCATCTCAGCCCCAGCGTCATCGCCTCCGCGCACGGGGTGTCTGTGCGTACGGTCAATCGCGCGTTCAACGCAACCGGGCAGACGGTGAGCGAAACCATCCGCATACGTCGGCTCGCGCGGGCTCGCGGTGAGCTCGCGGAGGCCGGTAAGTCCATCGGGGCAATCGCCAGCAAGTGGGGATTCTCGGACGGCAGCCATTTCAGCCGCACTTTCAAAACAACCTACGGAACGACACCCAGAGAATTTCGAGAAGCCTATTTCGCCGGCCGTGTCGCAAACATACAAAAAGATGGCCCACGTGTTATCGCCCACAAAGCCCCACTGAGTGAGACTGGAGTCACACCAGCCCGTCGGTGAGTTGCAGTACTCCCTTCGGGCTAAATGCAAACCCACCGAAGGAGATCAACAATGACTCGCCGCGATATCGAGTTCAGTGCAGAAGGCACCACGCTGCGTGGATGGTTCTACACCGCAGAAGATTCCGATGGTGCTCCGCGCCCAACAATCGTTTTGGCACACGGTTATTCGGCCGTCAAAGAAATGTACCTCGACCGGTATGCCGAGGTGTTCTCCGCAGCGGGACTGAATGCGCTCGTATTCGACAACCGCAACTTCGGTGCCAGCGACGGCGAACCACGTCAGGAGATCGACCCCTGGGCTCAAATCCGCGACTACCGCCACGCCATCACCTACGCCACTACTTTGCCCGAGGTGGACTCGAACCACATTGGAGTCTGGGGAAGCAGCTACTCAGGCGGCCACGTTCTCGTGGTCGGCGCGATCGATCGTCGAGTCAAAGCTGTTGTCAGCCAGGGGGCCTTGGTCGACGGCTATCAGAACCTGCGTCGCTTGGTCCGCCCGGACTTCATCGGCGGATTCCAGGAGCAGTTCGATGCAGATCGACTGGCCCGGTTCAAAGGAGAGGCACCGGCCATGGTCCCGGTCGTCGCCGAGGATCCATACGCACCATCGGCACTGCCGACGCCCGACTCTTATCAGTGGTTCACCGAGGGCCACAAGAACCTGGCACCGTCGTGGAAGAACGAGGTGACCCTGCGTAGCGTCGAGTTGCTCGGCGAATATGTGCCAGCGGACTACATCGCCTACATCAGTCCGACGCCACTTCTGCTGCTCCCGGCGGCGAACGACGTCCTCACCCCAACCGATCTGGCGATCGCTGCCTACGAAAAAGCACGTGAGCCCAAAAAGATCGCAGTATTACCGGGAGGGCATTTCGACATCTACACCAAGGGATTCGAGCAGTCGAGTGGTTTGGCTCGCGAATGGTTCCTCGAGCACCTCGCACAATAACGAGCGCTACGTCGCGAGTGCCTCGCGCAACCTCCTGATCGATTTTTCGTTTTTCCAGCTTGTATGAAGGGACCACCTCACCATGACCAATCGTCTACACAACAAAGTCATCGTCGTCACGGGATCATCGTCCGGCCTGGGCCGCGGAATTGCCAAAGCATGTGCGGCGCAGGGCGCCAAACTGGTTATCAGCGACATTCACGAACAGCCCACCACCGGCGGCTTCGAGGACGACGCCGCGTTGACTACAGCCGAGTCAATCCAGAAGTCCGGCGGTGAGGCAATTTTCGTCCAGGCTGACGTCACGAAGTCCAACCAGGTCGCGGCATTGGTCGCGCAGACCGTCACCGAGTTCGGCCGGCTCGATGTGTTCATCAATAACGCCGGCATATTCCGTGCAGGCAAACGCCTGCACGAGTTCAGCGAAGCCGATCTCGACATCTGCTTCGACGTCAACGCCAAAGGCACCTTCTTCGGCTCCCAGGAGGCCATCAAACAGTTCCTCGCCCAGGGGGACGGCGGAAACATCGTCAACATTGTATCTACAGCCGGGCTTCAGGGACATCCGAATCAGTCGGTGTACAACATCTCGAAGGGTGCGGCAGCGAACCTGACCCGTTGCCTGGCCATCGAGTACGGCAAGGACCAGATCCGGGTGAACGGGATCTGCCCCACCTACGCGAAGACGGCTCTAACGCGAGAGCTGTTCGACGACAAAGCTTTCGACGACTCCTTCACCGAGTCGATCCCGCTCAAGCGCTGGGGAGAGGTCGTGGACGTTGCGAACCTCGCCGTCTTCCTCGCCTCCGATGAATCGAGCTATATCCACGGAGATCTGGTCAAGATCGACGGTGGCGAGACATTGTGCCGCTACTCGGTTTGACCGATTGAAGATTCCACCATCTCGCGCGGCGGCACCACCCCTTGGTGCCGCCGCGCGGAACCACTTTGTCCGCGGCCCCGAGTCTCAGCATGCTCACCTAACCCGGTAGAACCCGCACGAAGGAATCTTCTCGCACCGTGAGTACCAGCCCGTCGGCGCAGCCGGGAGTCGAGTCCTATCCCCTCCACCCCAGCAACCCGGGCTCAGGCGAACGCGACGGCCGACCTCTACGCCGACGCTGAGACCGATCGTCTGGCGTTCTGGGCCGAGCAGGCACGCCGCCTTCACTGGCACCCCGTTCACCGAGGTACTGGACTGGGCCGATGCCCCCGTCGCCAAGTGGTTCGCCGACGGCGAGCTCAACGTCGCCTACAACTGCGTCGACCGCCACGTGCCCGACGGACACGGCGACCAGGTCGCCATCCGCTGGGAGGGCGAGCCCGGCGACAGCCGCGACGTCACCTACTCCGACCTGCTCGCCAAGGTCAGCCAGGCCGCCAACACCCTTTCCGACCTGGGCCTCGTCGCCTGCGACCGCGTTGCGATCTACATACCGATGATCCCCGAAGCCATCGTCTCCATCCTCACGTGCGCCCGACTCGGCTCACCTCACGTGCGCCCGACTCGGCTCACCTCACGTGCGCCCGACTCGGCTCACCGCACTGCGCTCCCGCATCGACGACACCGAAGCCAAACTCGTCATCACCACCGACGGCCAGTGGCGACGTGGCAAGCCCACACCGATCAAGGAGACCGTCGACCCCGACGTCTTCGAAGCAATCAAGAAGGGTCGCCAGATCGGCCCAGCCCTGAAGTCGACACTGCGCAGGGGTCGACCTCAGCGCAGCTCAGCTGTTGGCTGCTTTGTACTCGCGGCGGCGGCGGTGCAGGATCGGCTCGGTGTAGCCGTTGGGCTGGCTGGTGCCCTGGAAGATCAGGTCACTGGCCGCTTGGAAGGCGATGTTGGTCTCGAAGTCCGGCGCGAGATTCTTGTACGTCGGGTCCGAGCTGTTCTGGCGGTCCACCACAGGTGCCATCCGCTCGAGCGACGCACGTACCTGGTCCTCGGTGACGATGCCGTGGCGGAGCCAGTTGGCGATGAACTGACTCGAGATGCGCAGTGTCGCGCGGTCCTCCATCAGTGCGACATCGTCGATATCGGGCACCTTCGAACAACCGACGCCGTGGTCGATCCACCGCACGACGTACCCGAGGATCGACTGTGAACTGTTGTCGAGTTCTTTCTGCTTCTGCTCCTCGGACCAATCGGTGGACGGTGCCAGTGGAATTTCGAGGATTTCGTCGATGCTGGCCCGCTTGGCCTTCGCGATCTCTTCCTGGCGGGCGAAGACATCGACCTTGTGATAGTGCAAGGCGTGCAGTGTTGCTGCCGTCGGTGAGGGCACCCATGCGGTGTTCGCGCCGGCCTGCGGGTGGCCGATCTTCTGCTCGAGCATGTCGTGCATCAGATCCGGCATCGCCCACATGCCCTTGCCGATCTGCGCTCTGCCTTCCAGGCCTGCCGCGAGACCGGTGTCGACGTTGAAGTCCTCGTACGCCTTGATCCACTTCTGGGCTTTCATCTCACCCTTCGGCACGACCGGGCCGGCTTCCATCGAGGTGTGGATTTCGTCGCCCGTGCGGTCCAGGAAGCCGGTGTTGATGAACACCACCCGTTCCTTCGCCGCCTCGATTGCGGCCTTCAGGTTGACCGTGGTGCGACGTTCCTCGTCCATGATGCCGACCTTGAGGGTGTTCTCGGGCAGTCCTAGGACCTTCTCGACCCGCCCGAACAATTGCGCGGTGAACGCGACCTCGTCGGGTCCGTGCATCTTCGGCTTGACGATGTACAACGACCCGGTCCGACTGTTTTTCAGGACGTTGCCCGCAGCGATCGAATGCAACCCAGTGAGAGAAGTGAACAGGGCATCGAGAATGCCTTCGGGGACCTCGTTGCCGTCCGCGTCGAGAATTGCGTCGGAAGTCATCAAATGACCGACGTTGCGGACGAACAACAGCGACCGGCCGTGCAAGGTGAGTTCGCTGCCGTCGACCGCTGTATAGGTGCGGTCCGCGTTGAGGGTGCGGGTAAAGGTTTTGCCGCCCTTGGACACTTCCTCGGTGAGATCACCGCGCATCAACCCGAGCCAGTTTCGGTAGCCCAGCACCTTGTCGTCCGCATCGACCGCGGCGACCGAATCCTCGAAGTCCATGATCGTGGTCACCGCGGATTCGAGCAGAACATCTTTGACGCCCGCGGCGTCGGTCTTTCCGATCGGGCTTTCGGGATCGATCTGAATTTCGAAGTGCAACCCGTTGTGCACCAACAGAATGGCAGTCGGCGCATCCGAGGAACCCTGGCATCCGAGCAACTGCGCCGGATCCTTCAATCCGACCGTCGACCCGTCGGCGAGAGTCACCGTCAACGAGGCTGCAGGCGCCTCGTCGAACTGCAGGACGTAATTCGTCGAACCCACATGCGAGCCGGAGGACAGGGGAGCTGCCTCGTCGAGGAATTCGCGGGCGAATGCGATGACCTTGTCGCCGCGCACCTTGTTGTAGCTGCTGCCCTTCTCCGCGCCGCCATCCTCGGAGATTGCGTCGGTGCCGTAGAGAGCATCGTAGAGCGAACCCCACCGAGCATTGGACGCATTGATCGCGAACCGGGCGTTGAGCACCGGAACCACCAGCTGCGGACCAGCAGTGGACGTGATCTCCGTGTCGACACCCGAGGTGCTGATCGAGAAGTCGGAAGGCTCGCCCTGCAGGTAGCCGATCTCCTTCAGGAATGCCTTGTATGCGCCGCGGTCGTAATCGGGGCCGGCGTGCTCGCCGTGCCATGCATCGACCTTGCCCTGGATTTCGTCACGAACCGCGAGAAGCGCCTTGTTCTTCGGAGCCAGATCGGTGATCACCGATTCCGCGCCACTCCAGAACTGCTCGGAATCGACACCGGTACCCGGAAGCGCCTCGCCCTCGACGAAGCCGTACAAAACCTTGGCAACCTGCAGACCACCAACTCGAACTCGATCGGACACGTGAGTTCTCCTTCAAAATATGCGCACTCAGCCTAACGGAACTGCTTTCGGCTCCGCGAGCGTTGATCGACGCAGAGCCGAAAGCGGTGAGGAAGTGGTGACTAGCTTCTGGCTGTCGTGGTGTCGGTGTTGGACTTCTTCGCAACAACGGCGGCGACTGTGGTCACGGGAGGGGTTCTCCGTAGCAGCTGGCGTAGGAGGACCACGATACCGAGGGCCACGATGGCCGCGATCGTCAGGAGTCCGATGGCCGAGGATGGGTCTCCGGTCCGTGATTCAGCGATGCCGAACAAATTCGGCCCGAAGAAACCGCCGAGAAGTCCGATGGAGTTGATCATGGCCAAACCTGCGGCCGACTGAACGCCACTGATTCGGCTCATGGCAACCGACCAAAGAATAGGGGCTGTGCCGGTGACGAAGAACTGCATAACGGCCAGGGCGATCAAGCTGACGACATGTCCTGAGTTGGCGGCGACGAACGTCGAAACGGCTGCCCCGACCATTGCCACGGCAACAAAACGTATGGGGTTGGCGTATTTACGGAAGAGTCGGGGGTAGATGAGTACACCGATCAGCGCACCGACTGCGGGTAGACCTGAGATCGCGCCGATTGCGAAGGTTCCCGATACTCCCGAGGCTTCGACAATGCTGGGCATGAAGAAGGTGATGCCGTAGACGCAGAGTTGGGTGACGAAGTAGATGACAGCGATCGAGAGTAAAACCCCGCTGGAGAACACCGAGGCAAGGGCTTGACGGACAGAGTGCTTTTCTTCACCGGCGACGGTGGTCTTGGCTAGTAGAGCTTCTTTCTCGTCGCCGGTAAGCCAGCGAGCATCCTTGGGGCCGTTGGGCAGGTAGAACCACAGGAAGAATCCGAACAGGACGGTGGGAATGCCTTCGAGGAGTAGAAGCCACTGCCAGCCGTACAGTCCAAGCGCGCCGTCGAGGGTCATGATGGCCCCGCCGAGCGGACTGCCGAACACTGTGGCGACTTGCGGGGCGACCAAGAGCATGCCGACGGCGACAGCGCGGTCACGGGCGGCGAACCACAGGGTGAAGTAGAACAGCATTCCAGGGTAGAAACCGGCCTCGGCGACGCCGAGGAGGAACCGCATGATGTAGAAGCTGGTTTCGCCTTGCACGAACATCGTTAGCGTCGAGATTGCACCCCACGAGATGACGATGCGGCTGATCCATCGCCGAGCACCGAACTTGTGCAGCATGAGGTTGCTCGGTATCTCGAGGACGCAGTAGGCGATGAAAAACAGACCTGCGCCGAAGCCGAATGCCGCCGCCGAAATCCCGAGATCGACATCGAGACGGGTTTTCGCCAGCGCGA
This sequence comes from Rhodococcus sp. B10, assembly GCF_011770055.1. Classification (NCBI taxonomy): domain Bacteria; kingdom Bacillati; phylum Actinomycetota; class Actinomycetes; order Mycobacteriales; family Nocardiaceae; genus Rhodococcus; species Rhodococcus sp. B10. The sequence continues at coordinate 12,807 of NZ_JAAFYV010000041.1, forward strand.
TGTTGGTGCGATCGAGGAAGTTCAGCACATACGCGAACATCAGTACGGGGATTAGTCGGACCCACACCTTCTGGGTGGCTGACTTGTACAGGCGTTCGATCGCGTCGAGCGGTATCGGCGGTATCGGTGCGGTCATGAGTGTGGTCCTCTCGGGGGCGGAAGCATCCATGAGGTTCAGCCGATGATGTAGTCGTCGCGTGTGACGTTCACCTTGCGCACCTCACTGCGTGGTGTAGGTCACGGTATCGGCGCCTCATGACGGACGTGAGAGCAAAGTCCACCACCATTCAAAGGATTTGGGTGTCATTTTTTACCCCTGTAAGTGGCCGATCGTGTCCGCGATGCACCTTTCGAGTGGCCCGCCTCATCTGTAGCTGCGAACAGCAGGGTGTGGCGATTAGCCCTGCGTGTAGCGAACATATCCACCTAGCGCGGGATGGCAGTAGTGAAAAAAGCTATGCACATCCGGCATGCCACGTGCATAAAGTTACCGATATGTCGTGCGTCACAGGTTCGTGAGCATCGGCAACCCATCGAGAGAATGAGGCAGTAGTGGATATTCGTCGGATCGTCACCGGTTACGACGCGCAGAAGAGGTCTGTGATCGCAGAGAACGACGTGCTCGAGCCCGTCGCGCCGGCAGCTCTGGCCGGATTGGACTTCTTCCCGATCTGGGCCACCGACCACCACGGGCGACCAGTGACCCCCGACAGCGCAGGATCTGTCCCTTATTGGCCAGAGACCGGCGGCACGCGCTTCCTGCTCGTGCGGTGGGCGCCACTATCTGCCTTGCCTGAGCCATCGGGCGATGTCGACGAACTCAATGCCGATGCCGAGCGACAGCTACCTGGATTGATGGGAGCGTTCGAGCCGGAGAACCCGGGCTTTCACACCTCCGATTCCGTCGACTACGGATTGTGCTTGGAGGGAGAGATGTGGCTTCGTCTTGACGATGACGTTGAGCAACAGATCCTCCCCGGCACGTGTGTTGTGCAACGAGGAACACGGCACAAGTGGGAAAACAGAAGCGACCGCCCTGCGACCATGCTGTTCGTACTGGTCGGAGCAGGCCGTAGCGGCGTCTGAACGCCTCGCAACCGACGCCGGTGAAGGGTGGGCCGACCAGTCACCTCACCGGCGACGGCCCGAGAACCCCGGTCAAGGTATGCAGTTTGACGGCGACCTGCAACGACAGTGCGCTGTCGGGTTGTTGCCATCGTTCACCGATCACCGCGCCGACGCGGTCGAGCCTCTTGATCAACGTGTTCATGTGCACATGCAGCGCTTTCGCAGTTCTGGTCAGGTTCGCAGAATTGTCGAAATAGACCGCCAGTGTTCCGACCAGATCAGTACCGCGCCGGGTGTCGTAGTCGAGCAGCGCACCGAGGTTGTCGGCAAGAAGGATTGCCAGGTCTTCTGCTCGATCAGGATCGAATAAGGTTGCGTACAGGCCCAGATGTGCACTGGTCGTTCCGCGGTCATCTATTCCGGTGGCACGCAGAATCTTCAGGCATCGCGATGCGATGGTGAAGGGCCGTGTCAACGCATCGTTCGCGCCCGTTACAGGAGTCGCGCACACCAGAATCGGTTCGTGCAGAGTTGCGCGCAACCGTCGTTGAATGGCGACCGCGGCGCCGTCGAGGTCGTCGGCGACGATGAGCATCGTCGATGTACCGAAATACTCTCCCGCCAAGCCGGACCATTCGGCGGAGAAGGTGTGCAGTCTCCGGGTCAGATCTACCGAACGGCGTGAAAAACCCTCTGCCACAACAAGTGCGGTGAAGTTCTCGACCTGCACGTGTCGAGATGCGGCTCGTGTCGCCAGCTCGGCTGGGATAGGCCGAGGTGAGGTGATCACCTCGGTCAACAGCTCGCCCCGTACGCGTTCCTCGGCCTCGACAACGGCGTTCTGTTTCAGCGTCATCAGGCCCAGAATCTGTGATGCGCGTTCTAGGGTGCGCTGCTCGACAGCGCTGGGGCTGTGCAGGTGCGTGAGAACCACCGCTCCGAGGTAAGTGTCGCCGGCAAGGATGGCTACGAGGCTGTGGAACTGCGGTTCCGGATCCGCGTCGACGTCGTGCACGGTCACGCATCGACCGGTCCTTCGGCTGTCGGACTGCGCGCCGCTCAGTCCGTCCGACGGTGCGTCCGCTTTCCCGCGGACGTTGTCGGTGGTGACCAAGAGATGATCGTCCCGGTCGTAGATCGCGACCCGCCCACCCAGCGAGGTCACGAGCAACTGCGCGACTTCCCGTGCGCCACCGCCGGTGAGCACGACCCGCGTCAACGCTTCGTGAACGGCCGCCGAGCGCTCGATGGTCGCATAAGCGTCCCGCAGATCAGCGAGAGCGCGGGTGCTTTCCTCGTAGAGACGAGCGTTTTGCAGTGCGACTGCGGCGTGGTCGGCGAAGGCGCTGAGCAGGGCTACCTCGTCGATGTCGAAGGGGCGCTCGACGCGGTCGGCAGCGTAGAGGATGCCGAACACTCGTGTTCCGTCGCGCAGCGGTACACCCAGCAGCGCCACGATACCTTCGGCTTGCAGAACTGCATCGAAACCCGGGTCGTGCGTCAGCGACCGGTCCGTGAGGTAGTTGCTGACCCAGAACGCTGACTGAGTTTCCACGACACGACCTCCCACCCCGGTGTTCCCTGGCACGTGGGCGGTTCTGAATTCCGGCGACAGCGATCCTTCGACAGCGCGCAGCGTCAGTTCCGAATACGGATCGTCGAACACCGACAGGTATGTGACGTCCGTTCCGATGAGTTCGTGCGCGTGCCGCACGATCGAAGTCAGGACGGTGTCGACCTCGCCCAGAGCGGTGAGAGCTCGGGCGGTGGCATACAGGCTGGCCAGCTCGCGCTCACGGCGCTGACGGTGCTCGACGACGTCGGATAACGACTGCGCTGGACTGTCCTGCGGCTTCGAGATGCTCAGGCTGGGCATGGCGAGTGCGTTCGACGGACGGGTGTGCTCGATTTCCACACTGAGAACCGTACAGAAGTGGTACTTCCTACCCTCTCGGATCGACGAATGCGGCGGTACGTTTCGCTGACCCATTAAGTGGTCCAGTTCACAGTTCTTGTGCGGCGTGAAGCCGATCACGAGATTCGAGGAGTTCGCAGCATGATGAAAATCCGGATCCCGGTCTTTGCCGCTGTCGCGGTGTCCTGCCTGACGCTTGCGGCGTGTGGAAGCTCGACCGACCCCAACGCAGCAACCTCGACGAGCGGATCGCAGGACGGTCCGATCATCATCGGTGCAGCCGTAGCGACATCGGGTTTCATGACCTCGTTCGACGAACCGGACATGGCCGGATTCAAGATCGCGATGGACGAGGTCAACGCCGCAGGCGGCATCGGCGGACGTCAGATCGAACTTATCCAGGAAGACACCACCTCCACCGCGGCCGGAGCGAAGAAAGCCGCCGAAACCCTGATCGATCAGGGGGCGCAAGTCCTGCTGACCAGCGCTAATTTCGATGTCGGGTCCCCGGCCGGTATCGCCGCTCAAGACCAGGGCATCCTCAACGTCAGCATCGGTGCCGCGTCCCCGAAGTACGGCGCGCAAGGAATCGGCCCTCAGGCGTACACCGTGGCACCGGCGACGTACCTCGAAGGGGCAACGCTGGCGCAACTCGCGAAAGACAAGGGGTGGGCCACCCCGTTCTTGCTCGACGACAAATCACTCGACTATTCCACCGAGGTCTGCCAAGGGTTCCGAGATCAAGCCGCCAATCTGGGACTGCAGACGCAAGAGGACTCGTTCAACAACTCAGACCAGTCGATCGCATCGCAGATCACCAAGATCAAGTCCTCCGGTGCCACGGCCATCGCCTTGTGCTCGTACACCCCGGGCGGGGCAACCGCCGTGCGCCAGATCCGCGCTGCAGGAATCGATCTGCCGATCCTCTCCGGTATCGGTATGGCCGGAACTTATTGGCTCGATGCGGTCCCCGACTTGAGTAATTTTTACACGGCCTCCACCGCCTCGATTTACGGAGACGACCCCAACCCGAAGGTCAACGACTTCATTGCCAAGTTCACCGAGGCCACAGGAGCAGGACCGGCGACCGACGCAGCCGTAGGCGGGTACTCCGCTGGTGAACTGATCTTCGGTGCCATCGAAAAGGCCGGCGGAAGCACCGACGGTGCAGCCTTGTCCGAACAACTCGACTCACTCACCGATGAATCGCTAATGGCAGGATCGACGACCTTCACTCCGGAACTGCACATTCCCGCTGACCGCCCACTGGCGATCATCGAATACACCGCCGGAAAGCCCGCGTACACCGAAACTCTCCCGGTCGAGGGCACCGTCGACCTCCACTTGGGCAACTGACCGCGATGAATACCATCACCGACCCGTCTTCGGCCCGCACTACCACCGCAAGCCTTGCTGTCAGGGACGTCAGCGTCACTTTTTCCGGTCTCAAAGCGCTCTCCGGAGTCGAGTTCGAGGTAGCACCAGGTGAGTTACTTGGACTCATCGGACCGAACGGGGCAGGCAAAACTACTCTGGTCAACGTCATCAGCGGTTTTCAGCGACCCACCACCGGGTCGGTGCACCTCGCTGGAACCGACGCCACCACGATGTCGGCAACCGAACGAGCTCATCACGGCCTGGCTCGAACCTTCCAGGGTGTCCGCCTCTTCGACCACCTCACCGTCGAGGAGAACATCGAAGTTGCGGCCTTGAGCCGAGCAGGCCGCAAGAAAGCCCGAGCCCACGCCGCCGAGGCGCTCGAAGTCCTAGGACTGGCGGACCGAGCCCGTACCACAGCCGGAAGCCTGCCCTACGGCGACCAACGCCGCCTCGCCATCGCGAGGTGCCTGGCGATGGAGCCGCAGCTGATCCTGATGGACGAACCCGCGGCAGGTCTGAACGAGCAGGAAACCATCGAACTGGGCGACGCCATCGACTCGATCCGTCGAACCCACAACCCAGCCATCGTGCTCATCGAACACGACGTGGCTCTGGTGATGCGCCTGAGTGATCGCATTCTCGTTCTCGCACAGGGGGCACCGCTGGCTCTCGGAACACCGGCGCAGATCCGCGACCACCCAGAAGTCATCGCAGCATATCTAGGAGTCGACGATGCTGACAGTTGAGAATCTGTCCGTCACCTACGGGCCCGTCGCGGCTGTTCGAGGCATCAGCTTCAGCTGCGCCGAGGGCGAAATCGTCACCATTGTCGGTGCCAACGGGGCAGGCAAGTCCAGTGCCCTGCTCGCCATCGCAGGCGGACTGCGCAGCGGGGTGAGCGGCACCGTCACTGTGAACGGTGCCGCTCTGCTTACCCTGCCGCCGGAGACCCGCGTCGCTCGCGGACTCGCTCTTGTGCCCGAACGTCGCCGCATCTTGGCCAGCCTCACCGTGCGTGAAAATCTCCAGGTGGCAACTGCCTCACGCAAGGACAAGCCCGCAGCGCACCGCGACATCCGCGACTTGATGGACCGCTTCCCGATCCTTGCCGCTCGGGCCAGCGGACCGGCGGGACTTCTTTCGGGCGGCGAACAGCAACAGCTGGCCATCGCCCGTGCCTTGATTGCCAAACCGTCGATCCTTCTCCTCGACGAGCCCTCACTCGGGCTGGCTCCCAAAGTGATCGACGAAATCTTCGCACTGCTCGACGAGCTTCGACGCGACGGAATCGGAGTCGTTCTCGTCGAACAAAACGCCCGGCGTGCAGCAGCAATCGCGGACCGCGCACTTCTCCTGCGTCAAGGCTCCATTACAGCAGAAGAAGACCACGACCACGTCGGAGCACTCGACGCCTACTTCGGGCTCTCCCCACACACCGAGGAATCCTGATGACCACGTTCGTTCAAAGCGGCATCGATGCCCTGAGCCTCGGTGCGCTCTACGCCCTGTTTTCGCTCAGCGTCGCAGTAATCTTCGGCGTCGCCCGAATTGTCAACTTCGCCAACGGCGAATTGATGACCGTCACCGGCTACACAATGGTCCTCGTGGTCGGGCTCTACTGGCCGATCGTGCTCGTCGTAGCGGTGATTGTCACCGTCCTCGCCGCATTGGCCATGGACTCCTTGGTCTTCAGATGGGTACGCGCAGCACCCCCGACCACTCTGCTCATCGTCTCCTTCGCCGTCAGCTACTTCATGCAGAACGGCATCTTGATGATCGAAGGAAGCAGACCCAAGACCCTCGACTTCGGTTCCGCGTTGATCAACAGCATTTCCATCGGCGGCGTCCGTGTGAGCGTGTTCAATCTGGTGACCATCGGCGCAACCATCGTGATTGTCGCGGCATTGACCGTGCTGTTCAACAAGACCGGAGTCGGTCGACAACTGCGCGCCGCATCCGAAGACTTCGCCATGGCTCGCCTGCTCGGAGTCAAAGCCAATCGGGTCATCGCCTATGCCTTTGCTATCAGCGGCGCCCTGGCCGCAGTAGCTGGAGTCCTGCTGACCGTGAGCACCGCCACCGTCACCCCCGACTTCGGCGTGCAGCCGGTCATCATCGCCTTCATTGCCGTGGTCGTCGGCGGTATCGGGTCGCTGTCCGGCGCGGCCGTGGGCGGCTTGCTCCTGGGAATCGTGACAGTACTTCTGCAGACCGCCCTGCCGGATCCGCTCAAGGTCTACCGCGACGCCTTCGTCTTCGTTCTCGTCATCTCAATGCTGCTCGCCCGCCCCCAAGGTCTACTTCCCCCCGCTTTCGCCAAGGAACGTGTCTGATGATGAACAGAGCTCGAGTAGTTACACGCCGACTTACCGGCCGCATGTGGCCCGCCCTCGGGCTGTGCATCGGTGTCTCCGTGGTGTGCTTGGCGCTGGCCGGCCACAGCCCCGGCCTCGATCAGGTCCTGATCATCGCCCTGATCAACCTCATCATGGTGGTCGGCTTGTCGGTGTTCGTCGGCAACTCCGGTGTCGTCTCGTTCGGACAGGTGAGTTTCATGGCCGTCGGGGCCTACATCTGCGGAATGTTCACCATCCCCCAGATCGCCAAAGGCGTCATCATTCCGAACGCGCCCGCCCTGTTTCAGAACACGACCCTGGGAACGACGGTCGCGATCGTGCTGGGTGGAACCGTCGCCGCAGTCCTCGCCTACATCGTCTCGATTCCGCTGATGCGCCTGACCGGCATCGGTGCCTCGATCGGCACGCTTGCCCTGCTGCTGATCGTGCACACGTTCTTCGCCAACTGGAAACCCGGATCGAGCGGCGGCGGAAATCTCACCCGCATACCTACCGACACCAATGTCAATCTGATGCTCGGATGGGCTCTGATCGCCATCGTCGTGGCCTTTGTTTACCAACAGACCCGGTTCGGGCTGCGCGTACGAGCAGCCCGCGAAGACGAAGTCGCCGCCCGCGCGGTCGGAATCAATGTTGCTCGCGAACGCCGAATCGCTTTCACCCTCAGCGCATTGATGTTCGGAATAGCCGGTGGCCTCTACGGCCACTCGGTAGGCAGCTTCTCGGCCAACGACTTCTTCCTGTCGGTCACGTTCATCACTTTGGCGATGCTCGTGTTCGGCGGCAGCCGAAGCCTGTTCGGAGCCGTAGCCGGTACTGCCGCGATCAGCGCAGTGTCCTACGTCTTCGAACAATGGCAAGGAGGTGGCGACGTTCTCGGTCTGTCGATCGGCCTTCCCTCCGGCACCCGCGAACTCGTCGTAGCCGCAGTCCTCGTGCTCGTCCTTCTACTTCGACCCGACGGCATCACAGGTGGCCGCGAACTTCCGCTGCCCCGGTTGGGACTATTCGCCCGGACACCGTCCGACCTCACCGATCCAATCCCACCGTCGGCCGACACTGCACCGGCGCCCTCTCAGCCAGTCCAGCACTTGTGAACCAGACCCTGTGGTGTCAATTTTTCACATGAATCGGCCGATTCGGAGTTAGATTCTTCCATCGTGCGAGGCGCACGATTGTCGATATCGTGATCCAGAGCACGACAGCGCAGCGATGCGATCAAGACCATGTACGGCCGCATCAGTGCCAATCGAAAGGGACACCACCATGAGCCAGCCCGGATTCTACGACCGGCCAGAGAACATCGAAAGTCTCACCGTTGTCGTGGTCGGGGCAGGCTTGATGGGGCACTCCATCGCCGGGGTATTCGCGGCCGCCGGCGCCGCGGTCACCGTGTACGACCCCTCGGACGCGGCGTTGAAGGTAGTCCACGAGCGGGTGCGTGCACAGCTGAGCAGCCTCGGACGAGACACCGCCGCTGCAGGCCGAATTCGCCTGGCATCCTCGCTCGAAGACGCGGTGACCGGCGCCGACCTCGCTATCGAGGCAGTCCCGGAGATTCTCGAACTCAAGCAGAACTTGTTCTCCAACCTCGGCGCACTCCTGCCTCGCGCCGTCCTGGCCACCAACACCTCGGTGTTCAAGATCAGCGATGTCGCACGCGAGACGGTCGACCCTCAACGCGTAGTCGGGACGCACTGGTTCAATCCCCCGCATCTGGTGCCGCTGGTGGAGGTCGTGCACGGTGAAAGCACCGCGGCCGACACCGCGCACTGGATCTTCGACATCCTCACCGCCGCAGGCAAGATACCCGTGCACGTTCGCAGAGACATCCCAGGATTCATCGGCAACCGCCTCCAGCATGCAATGTGGCGCGAGGCGATCTCAATGGTAGAAGAGGGCGTTTGCGACGCGGAAACTGTAGACCTGGTAGCGCGCAACAGCTTCGGGCTCCGTCTCGCCGTGATGGGTCCGCTCGAGAACGCCGACTACGTCGGGCTCGATCTGGCCGCCGCGGTACACAACTACCTCTTCCCCACCCTCAACAACGACGACCACGCCTCGCCGTTGCTCTCCAAGCTCATCGGCGAAGGACACCTGGGAGCCAAGACTGGATCGGGACTGCTGTCCTGGACACCGGAAAGTCGCCGAGCAGCCGCCGAAAGGCTCGAACGCCACCTCATCGCAGCCACTGCGACCACGCATCCCTGAACCACCCGCGAAACACACCCGAACCGCCCGACGCATCCTCGGTCGGCTCCGGTGGCGAGCGACCGAAAGGCGACCCGCTCATGAACACCACACCACCCAACGACGATCGGCCACAGCCAATCTGGGTACCGGATCCCGATCAGGCCGGGGCGTCGACACTGGCCGATTTCTCCATCTTCGCCGACAAGCGTTTCGCCGCCGACGTCGGTGACCCGCTCGACTACACCGGCCTGTGGACCTGGTCGACCGACAATATCGGGGACTTCTGGGAAGCGGTGTGGACTTACTTCGACATCCACTCACACACCCCGTACACAAGCGCTCTTGCCGAAGAGACGATGCCCGGAGCGCAATGGTTCGCCGGTGCCACCGTCAACTACGCCGAGTATGCGCTGACCAACGAACACACCGACTCCGCTGCCCTGATCTGCATTCAGGAAAACGGCAGGGAAACTACTGTCACCTGGAACGAGTTGCGTTCACGCGTGGCCGCGTTGGCAGTGACACTGCGTCAATACGGTGTCGCGCAGGGCGATCGGGTCGTGGGGTACCTTCCGCCCGGCCAACATGCAGTCATCGGATTTCTCGCCGCGGCCTCGGTCGGCGCGATCTGGTCGCAGTGCGCGCAGGACTTCGCGGCGACAGCGGTCATCGACCGATTCGGACAACTGGAACCCATCGTCCTGATCGCCGCCGACGGATACAGCTACAACGGCCGCCACTACGACCGTCGCGACGAGCTGGCCAAGATTCGACGGGGCCTGCCCACCGTCCGAAACACCATCGTGGTGGACCATCACACCCCGGACGCCTTCGCCGGCGAGGAGTACACCGACGTCACCCGGTGGAACGACGTTGTCGACTTCGAGGCCGCCCCCCACTACAGAGCAGTGCCATTCGACCACCCGCTGTGGGTACTGTTCTCCTCGGGGACAACAGGACTGCCGAAGGGCATCGTACACAGTCACGGCGGTGTACTGCTCTCACTACTCTCGCTGCTGGGTCTGCACATGGACCTACGAACGGGCGAGCGACTGTTCTGGTACACCAGCACCAACTGGATGATGTGGAACGTCGTGGTGTCCTCCCTGCTGACCGGGGCCACCGCTGTCATCTACGACGGCAACCCCACCTATCCCGACGTCGGCACACTCTGGCGCATCGCCGACACCCACCACGTCACCTTCCTCGGAACCAGCCCCGGTCACCTACAAGCCTGCGAACGGGCAGCGCTGGTGCCCAAGGACAGCTTCGAACTGAGCGCACTGCGCACCATCGGCTCCACCGGATCGACACTGCCCGCCGCCTCGTACCACTGGGTACGCGACAACGTAGGTCCCCACATACAACTGTCGTCGACCACCGGCGGTACCGACGCGGTCACCGCGTTCGCCTGCAGCGCCCCCACAACCCCGGTATGGCCCGGAGAGCTCAGCGCACGCGGACTCGGAATGGCCATGCAGGCATGGGACAGCGACGGCAACGCGCTGATCGGAGGGGTCGGCGAGCTGGTGATCACCAAGCCGATCCCGTCGATGCCGGTGTTCTTCTGGAACGACCCGACCGGAGCCCGCTACCACGACGCCTACTTCGCACACTTCCCCGGAGTGTGGCGACACGGCGACTGGGTCGCAATCACCACCGACGCCAGCGTGGTCATGCACGGCCGGTCCGACTCGACTCTCAATCGCCACGGCGTACGCCTGGGCAGCTCCGAGATCTACCAAGCAGTCGAAAAGCTCCCGCAGATCGTCGAATCCCTCATTGTCGGAGTCGACGAAAGCGAAGGCAGCTACTGGATGCCACTGTTCGTCGTACTCGCCGACGGAATCGAACTCGACGACGCACTCGTCGCCGAGATCAGAAAAGTCATCCGGACCCAAGCCTCACCGCGACACGTCCCTGACGAGGTGATCGCCGTCCGATCCCTGCCGCACACCCGCACGGGCAAGAAGATCGAAGTACCACTCAAGCGCATCCTGCAGGGAGCCGCTCGCGACGACGTGCTCAGCATCGACTCCATCGACGATGCTGCTGCAGTCGATCAGTTCGTCGCCCTCGGAAACGCCCGCCGTTCCGCGCTTTCAGCGCCGACATCCCTCTGACCGAAAGGCATCACTCGTGTCCCGCGAAGCTGTCATCGTCTCGACCGCCCGAACCCCGATCGGCAAGGCCTACCGCGGTGCGTTCAACAACACCTCACCGCAAGAACTCGCTGCCCACGCCATCACCGCAGCAGTCGAACGAGCCGGAGTCGATCCCGCCGACATCGACGACGTCGTACTTGGATGCGCTATGCAAGAAGGCGCTTCCGGGCTCAACATCGCCCGCCAGGCCGCACTGCGGGCATCGCTTCCCGTGACCGTGCCCGGTATGACTATCGACCGTCAGTGCTCCTCCGGATTGATGGCCATCGCCACCGCGGCCAAGCAGATCATCGCCGACGGAATGACCGTCGCAATCGGAGGTGGAGTCGAGTCGATCTCGCTCGTGCAGAACGACCATGCGAACACCTACCGCGCCCGTGATCCCTGGCTGATGGAGCAACTTCCCCAGACGTACATGCCGATGCTGCACACCGCCGAGATCGTCGCCCAACGATACGGCATCACGCGGGAGGCGCAGGACGAATTCGCGCTGCTCTCCCAACAGCGCACTGCTGCGGCACAGGCCGCAGGCCACTTCGATGCTGAAATCGTCGCTACCACAGCAACGAACCTTGTCACCGACAAACAGACCGGCGAAACACACGAAGAAGTCGTCACATTGAGCCTCGACGAGGGCAATCGCCCGTCGACGACTTTGGACGGTCTGAATGCACTGCGGACCGTGCTGAAGGACGGCGAGGTCAGCGACCACGCCAGCGTCACTGCCGGCAACTCGTCCCAGCTCTCCGACGGCGCCTCGGCGTCGGTACTGATGGAGCGCGCGCAGGCTGAACAACGCGGACTCGATGTCTTGGGAACCTACCGGGGTATGGCTGTCGCGGGATGCGGCCCCGAAGAAATGGGCATCGGTCCGGTCTTCGCGATCCCCAAACTGCTGCGACAGCACGATCTGAAGATCGACGACATCGATCTCTGGGAACTCAACGAGGCCTTCGCCTCTCAAGCGCTGTATTGCCGCGACTTTCTCGGAATCGACCCCGATCGCTTCAACGTCGACGGAGGCGCCATCTCGATCGGGCATCCGTACGGCATGACCGGCGCACGAGCGGTCGGACATGCACTGCTCGAAGGCCGCAGGCGGGGAAGCAGGTACGTCGTGATCACCATGTGCATCGGCGGTGGCATGGGCGCTGCTGGGCTCTTTGAGCTCTGACGAGCTGCCCGAGGCGCGCACGGGCACTGCCATAGCTGCACAACACACTCGAAGGAGAACGGACGCATGTACAAGGTTGGGGTCATCGGCGGCGGAACGATGGGGGCTGGAATCGCAGAAGTCGTTGCCAGAGCCGGTGATCCAGTTCTCGTGCTCGAACGAGACACTGCATCGGCGGCAGCAGCATCGCAGCGCATCGACACCTCGCTCGCTCGCGCGGTGAACAGTGGACGGCTCACCCAGGGCGCCGCGGACGCCGCGCGCAACCTAGTCGACGTGACCCTGAATCTCGGCGACTTCGCGGACCGCGAACTGGTGATAGAGGCCGCACCAGAGATCGAGCAGGTCAAAGTCGACTTCTTCACGCGCCTGGACGATATCGTCCCCGACACCACGATTCTGGCGACCAACACCTCCTCGATCCCGGTCATCCGTATCGCCAACGCGACATCTCGGCCCGAGCGGGTGGTCGGTGTCCATTTCTTCAACCCCGTGCCCGTACTTCCGCTGGTGGAAATCGTGGTGAGCTTACGGACCTCGGACGACGTTGTCGCAGCGGTAACGGACTATGCTACGAACCGGCTGGGCAAGAAGACAATTCGATCTGGTGACCGCGCAGGATTCATCGTCAACGCACTACTGGTGCCCTATCTAGTCTCCGCGATCCGGATGCTCGAGTCAGGTTTCGCGACTGCAGACGACATCGACGCTGGCATGGTCAACGGCTGCGCACACCCGATGGGGCCACTTCGACTCAGCGATACCGTCGGCCTCGATGTCGTATTGGCTGTCACGGAGTCGCTCTACGACGAATTCCGAGAACCTCAGCATGCCGCGCCGCCGATGCTACGCAGAATGGTCGAAGCTGGACGACTGGGCCGCAAAAGCGGACAAGGCTTCTATACCTACTGATCTGCATCATCACCACCGATCACTGCAGCCTTGGTGAGCTCCGCCGTTCCACTACGCCAAGGCTGCGGTGGGCAGCCCAAAAGTCGAGGAGTCAGATAGAGACGCCGCCGTCGACAGGCAGGACTACCCCTGTTACGTAGCCGGCCTCCTCGGACGCCAGAAATCCGACTGCGGCAGCCATCTCGGAGGGGCTCCCGAAGCGGCCGAGCGGAATCGCCGCCGTCAACTCCTCCCGCTTCGACTGCGGGATCGAGGCAACCATACGTGTTTCGGCGTTCGGTGAAATCGCGTTGACCGTGACACCGAATCCGGCAAGCTCCTTGGCGGCCGTCTTGGTGAATCCGATGATGCCCGCTTTAGCGGTGGCGTAGTTCGCCTGCCCAGTATTGCCACGTAAACCGCTGTAGGACACAACATTGATTACGCGGCCGTACGACTGGGCCCGAAAATGCGGAACGCATGCTCGGGTGAACCGGAAGGTTCCACCCGCATGAACGTCGATGACCGCATTCCAGTCCTCGTCGGAGAGCTTCCACACCACGCGGTCACGCAGAATGCCAGCGTTGTTGATCAAGATATCGACACGTCCGGTGCGCGTAATGATGTCGGCAACAACTGCCTCGACCTGGGCGGAGTCTGTGACATCGGCTATCGCGGGTGCCGCACCGATCGTCGCAGCGGCGCTCGAAGTCACCGTGCTGTCGCTGTCGACGATAGTGGTGTCGGCTCCTGCGCGAGCGAACAGCGACGCAAGTTCGAATCCGATTCCGCGCGCTCCCCCGGTGACGAGGACAGATCGGCCGTTGTAGTCGAACGACAAGTTGGTCATGTTGGGGTGCTCGATTCTGTTAGCTATGCGTGGTCCCCGGGCCGTGAGGACGGCAAGGCAGTGGGAAGTGCACTACGGCGGGTCGCGGTCGGTTCCCCCGCGAATGCTTGGGCGATGGTCAGCCAATACCGGGCTGCACTCCCGGTGGTCCGTAGTCCGGTGTCGGCGGGTGCGCGGCGTTGGGTGACAACAAGACAGAAGTCTTCGGCTGTGCCTTCGACGACGTCCGGTGCCCCAGACGGCCCCCACTCCCAGTGTTCGCCGTTCGGACCGGCAAGTGTGACGTACACGTCGGTGGCGGGTACCGGCTGACCGCGGTTGGTGTAAGCGAAGCCCCTGGTGCGAACTCCCAGGTGCGCAATGTGCTCGAGTGCGGCAGTTGCGGGATGAGGCAACGACAGTGCATCGGCGATGTCTTGGCCGTGGGCCCAGGTCTCCATCAGACGTGCCGTCGTCATAGTGGCACTACTCATCGGCGGACCGAACCAGGCCAGCTTCGTCCCTCCGGGGTGGGCATCGAGGAGATCGGCGAGATGGCGGCGTCCCTCGGACCACGTCTCAAGGAGGTCGTCTACATCGTCGCCGATATATGCCGATGCTGCGTCATCGACGTATCCCGTCGGCGCTGCGGCGTATGCGGCAGCGATATCCGCGAAAGCTTCGGGTGTTTCGATGGACAGCGAGCTGACGTGGTCGGTCCAGGTCAGATGTCCGATCTGGTGGGCGATTGTCCACCCCGGAGCCGGTGTTGGCCGGGACCAATATTCCGCGGGCAACCCGCGAACCATGTTCTCGATCGCAGTGCCCTCGCTGCGCAAGGCACCCACGAGAGCGGTTTTGTCGACCATGTGGATTGCCCTTCGGTTACGGCTCGCCGAGAGTGCAGGCGCCGTGCCCGTTTCGCGCTCTGGTGTGCGAAACGGGGACGGCGGAGCGACGTGAGTGTTTAGGTACGTTCTTGTCGGAGTTTCGCTGTTTCCCACTCCACTACGGCCAACTGCTCAGGGGCGTAGAGGGGGTCACCGACGATCGCGACGCCATAGTCACGCCGCGCGCCTTCGATGCTGACGTACTCGTTGCGTACGTCAGCAAGAACCAGCGCGGGATCACGATCGAACGGGTCTCCCCACCCTCCTCCGCCGTTGGTCAGATAGCGGAACAGTGCGTTGGGTCGTGTCTTCCAGACCGGGGTACTGGCAAAGTGGGCATATTCGCCACTTTCGACGGCTACCTTCGTGACGGGATCGACAACTCCGCCCACCGGAACCGACGAGGCATAGACCTCGTCGGTGGTGCCGAGGAGCTTCTGGTGGCGAACGACATCGGTGCTGTCGTTGTCGAACAGCCACACCGCGCCCGTAGCTCCTGCATTCCCGCCGTTGACCCCGGATCCGCTGGCCGACTTCGTGTGCAGTGGACTCGAGAAATGTTCGGCCGCTGTCAGATAAAGCGTGTCCTTCAGCACCGCCGCGCCGCCACGGTGTCTGCCTGGGCCGCCGCTATCGACTTGGTACTGCTTACGAAGCACGACCGCGGGGGTTTCCGCTTCGATGGCTTCGGTAGCTGGATCGAGGTTGTTGAGCTGATACTGGACGGAATAGCTGTCGCCGTCGCCGGCCATCGTTGCACCCCACGGTCCGTGCTCGCCGCCGCATTGCGCGGTGGTGTTCCAGGGGGTTCCGTCCTCGAACACACCGTTGGCGTTGTGGAGGTTGAGTGAGCCGTAATCGCCTCCGACCGCTCGATCACCGAGGGCTTTTTCCAACGCCTTGAAAATCGCCAACAATACGACTCCGGAACTGTCGAAGTAGAGAAACACCGCGCCGTCCGGTGGGGTGGCACTGATGAACGTTCCCGCGGGAAGCACGATGTCGATATTTCGGTACTCACCGGAGGTGAACGGTACGTGTGGGCTGATGAGAAATTTCAGTGCGACACCGACAGCAGTCTTGGTATCCAGTGCACCGCAATTGATGCTGGTCCGGGCTTGAGGT
Source organism: Rhodococcus sp. B10 (assembly GCF_011770055.1). NCBI lineage: Bacteria > Bacillati > Actinomycetota > Actinomycetes > Mycobacteriales > Nocardiaceae > Rhodococcus > Rhodococcus sp. B10. Next base: position 28,794 of record NZ_JAAFYV010000041.1, read on the forward strand.
GATGTTCCGCTGAAGTCCAGCTCGATGTTGGGGCCGCGCTTGCGAATCTTCAGTTTGACGGTGTACTCGAGAGTGTCGTCGATGCCGTCGGAGTCGATACCTTCTTCCGCATCGTAATCACCGTCGGGCAGGCTTTCGAGTGCCGACTGCATAGCTTCGGCCGAAACGTCGGTGCTATAACCGATCGATCCGAGGTAAGCGTCAATGCCGTAGCGATCGATGGATTCGAGGATGAGCTTCTCGCCCAGCAGAAGGTTCTGGAAGATTGTCTTGATGTCCGGGAGCAGCAATTCCCCGTAGCGCGCATTGTCGAAGATGAGGTTGAACGACTGAGCGATGGGTTTGTCGTTGCGATAGAGCAACATCGGGGCGATGACCAGACCATTTTCGTATACGTTCTTCTTGGTTCCGCTGAATCCAGCCGGAACGATTCCGCCCATGTCGAGTTGGTGAGCGCGCAATGTCACGAACGATGCGATCTCCCCACCGGAGAAGACCGGGCGGACGAAGCAGACGTCGTTGACATGCGTGCCTGCGCGATACGGGTCGTTGCAGATCAGTACGTCACCGGGTTGGAGGAGTTCGACTCCGTACTCTTCCACGGTGTTGCGGACCGCTTCGGAGATGCTGCCGAAGAACAGTGCGAGACTGTTGCTCACAGCGGAGGTGGGGTAGTTCATGGCAGGGGGCCCCGAGATCACGGCTGCGAAGTCGTACCAATCACGCAGAATGACCGAGAAGGCGTTGTTGAGCAGTCCGGTGCACATGTGCTGGACCACGTACCGCATGCGGGCCGAGAGAACCGATGCGCTGAATCGGTCGCAGTGATACTTGTCGGCGAATTCGTTCTCCGACAGAGATTTGAGATCCGTTTGTTTCGATGTGTCGCTCATGTCGTTTCTCACTGCTCCCTGATTCGAAGTTCGGCGTGCGGTCCCACTGTCGCTGTCTGCCCCGGTACGACGAACGTCGTGGACAGTGGTTCTCGGATCACGGCAGGACCTTCGATGGTGTCGCCTGCAAGCAAGGACGCGCGGTCGTATTCGAACCCGTCGAGTGGTTCCTCGCGGAGGTAGTTGATGATGATCGATCTGGTCGGGGTGGGCCCCTCGCCCGCAGGGCGTTCGGGAAGCGTGGGGTACTGGACCTTCTCGGCTCGTACGACAGCTTGGACCCGATACGTCACGCCCTGAACCGGAAGCGCTTCGAAGCGGTTGCCCGACCGTTCTTGATAGGTGTCGTGAAAATTGCCGACCATCGTCGCGATCGCGTCGGGGTCGATTGCGCCGCTGGGCACGTCGATGAACGGCGTTTCCCAGGTTTGCCCGGCAAGTCTGCCGTCGAAGCTGCGTTGGTATTCGACGCGGCTGCGGTCTTCGTCGCGTACCTGCTCGGAGAGCTTCTGCTCCATCGACTGGAAAATCTTGTCCACTGACTCCGCGACGTCTGGGGTCAACAATGTGTAGGCACTTCGACTGTCGGCGTATACCAAGTCGGTGCTGACCAGTCCAAGGGCTGAGAACAGACCCGGGTGCGGGGGCACTATCACCTCGGCGGCGTGCACCAAGCTCAACGCTGCGGGCAGCAGCATCGGGCCTGCGGCCCCATAGGCGACGAGGGAGAAATCGCGTGGGTCGACTCCGTGCTGAATCGCGACGTTGGTCAGGCCTTCGGCGATGTTGTTGATCGCGATGTTGAAGGCGTAGCTGACTTTCTGCTCGAACGACAGAGCGGAGTCGAGGTTCTCGAATGCCTGGCGCGATAGCTCGGGATCGAGCTTCATCCGCCCGGCTGCGAATCCGTCGGGGTCGATCACACCCATCAAGAGGCAAGTGTCGGTCGTGGCCGGCTGCGTGCCGCCGGTTCCGTAGCACGCCGGTCCCGGATCGGATCCGGCGCTACCCGGGCCGACTTTCAGCTCACCCGCGGCGTCGATGGTCACCAGGCTGCCTCCGCCCGCGCCGATTGCAGTGACCTCGTTGGACAGGGCGTTGACCAGAAGGTCATGCTCGAGCTCGAATGTGGTGTTGACGAATGGTTTTCCGTCCGATACCAGGCTGATGTCGCAGGAAGTTCCGCCGACGTCTGCACACAGGAGATTCGAGGCGCCGATCAAACTGCCGAAATGCGCGCTCGAGACCGTACCAGCGGCGGGTCCTGCGAACACGATACGGAACGGGTGCTCCATGGCGACGTCGACGTGGACGAGCTGCGCTGCGCAGTCTGCGAAGTTGAGGTCACCGGTGAAGCCGAGATTTCGCAGTCCGGAGTCGAGGCGTCGTGAATAGTCCGAATAGATCAACCGCATGAAGACATCGACCACGGTGGTCGATGCGCGCGCAAACTCCTTTGCGAGTGGCGATACTTCGCTCGAAATCGATACCGGTACCTCGCCGAGCTCCTCGGCGACGAGTTGGCGCAGTTGTTCCTCATGGTGCGCGTTGACATAGGAGTTCAAAAGACAGATCGCGACACCTTCGACGTGGCAGTCGCGCAGAACGCGAAGTTCGCGGCGTACGGCTTCGACATCGAGCGGAATGAGCACCCCGCCGTCGGCGGTGACCCGTTCGGTGATCCCGCGCCGCAGGTAGCGCGGCACCAGAGGTCGGTTGGCGTCGCCGTAAGACCTGCGCCACTGTGGATTCATCAGGCCTTCGGCGGGGCGCCAGGTCCGGCCCATGTCGAGGATGTCTCGGTGTCCCTCGGTGGTGAGGAATCCGATCTTGGGTAGACGACGAGTGATGACTGCGTTGAGTCCATGGGTGCTGGCGTGGTTGAAGACCCGAGCTTGATCGACTGCTACTTCACGTGCACCGGCAAGCACACCTTGCTCGGTGGTGTGTACATCGGTGGAAATCTTCGTGGTCTTGATCTGGCCGTTCTCGATGGAGACAACATCTGTAAATGTTCCTCCGACGTCGACACCAATCATGTTTGTGTACTTCCTATTTCGGTGAGACAAGGGGTGAGGGAGCCGATGAGATTCAATAGATGTTCAGGTTCTTCGACGTCAGCTCGATCGGACCGAGCGCAGTCCACGGTGTACGGCTCACCGAGGTCAAACTGGGCTGATGCTTAATCACGATGAACCAACCCCCCTCGGAAAGGACCGGATACCGCTGAAAGTCGGCGGCGGTGGAACCTGGGAAGTCGACTGCAATGTCGACTCCAATATCGGCGAGTTCGTCGGTGGTGACGTCGCCTCGTGTCACCGACGGGCCTGGGTGGGTACTGGTGGATTCGTTCACGTCACACGCCTTTGCTGTGGGTCGTAACCGGTCACGACCGGGATACTCAAATCGTCGATCCGGTGAAGCGAGTTGCAGTCGAGCGCTCGTGGCGATGCCGTACGAGGGCTATCGCCGCCAGCCAATACTTCTTGCTTAGCGACTGAGCACTTGCTTAGTGTGAGTCACACGACACTTCATGTCAAGAGTGCGATACGGAACATTCCATTTGCAGCCGCCGATGTCCGGATCAGCGGGTTGCGCTGACCATTCGGTCCACCAGGAAGACGTGCTGAGACGCCAGTTCTTCGGGATCGGACACCGCATGTGAAGGAAACCAGCGAACTGCATCGATCGACAGGGACAAGATTGCAAGCGTGGTCGCGGGGATGCTTCCGACGGCAAAGTCGCCTGTACGGGCGCCATCTCGAACGATGTCCTCAACCGTCGCGTGAATGCTGCGTCGAACGTCAGCGACGAGGTCAAAATTGTCAGGGTCCAAAAAACGCAACTCGTACTGAACAATCCGCCCGACCACGTGGCTCTGAGCGTGCCACCTGGTGAAATCGTAGACAGCGGAGCGCAGCTTCTGGCGTGGTCCACCTTCGACAGATGCAGCGTCGAGCAGACTCTCGTAGCACGCACGGTGACCGAGCAGGCACAACTTGAGCAGCATTTCCTGTTTGGATGAGTAGTGGATGTACATCGCTGCTGGGCTCATGCCTGCTCCGGCGGCAATCTCTCGGGTGGTAGTCCCTCGGTAGCCGTTCGTCGAGAAAGCGTCGCGAGCGGAGACCAACAGCCGGTTCGCGGCGTTGGAGGCCGTCGTCGATGGTGGACTGTCGGGGTGCAGGCCCGACAGCCAGTACTCGCTCGATGCTTCCCCGGTGTGAGCCACCCTAATAGTCACGAAAGCTCTCCTCTGTAAGTGCATGCCCCGATCGGAACCGTGACACAACCGTTGCGCTGTGGATGGCGGAAGATATGCTGTGCATCACCGCGTGTTAAGCATATGCTTAAAGCGGAGCGTTTGGGACGTGTCTTGCACACCAGACATGCTGATCGATCACGAGAGAGCGGATCCCGCTTATGCAATCTTGACGATCAGGCTCTGCGAACTGGCTACGAACTGACCAAAGGAACCGAACAGTCTCATGCGCGGAATGATGCAGAACAGCCCCCTCTCGTTGCCGATGTTGATTAGCCGGATGGAGCATCAGTTCCGTCATAAGCGGGTCACTACAGAACAGGCCGGGTACACCACGACGGCCACGTACGGTGACGTCGCCAAGAGGGTGCGCCTGCTTGCCGGAGTACTCGACCAACTCGACGTGCCCGCGGCGGCGAGGGTGGGGACTTTCGGGTGGAACACCCAGCGGCATCTAGAGTTGTATATGGCCGTGCCTTGCACGGGCCGGGTATTGCACACAATCAATCATCGACTCTTCGCCGAACAGATCACCTTCATCGTCAACGACGCGCAAGATGATCTGCTCTTCGTGGATCGTTCCATCCTGCCCGTCATCTGGCCCCTGGTCGACAGCTTCGAGTCCGTGCGGCTGATCGTAGTCGTAGACGACGGTGCAGACGTACCGATTCCGCGGGACGCACGAATTCGCGACTACGAAACCCTACTGAGCGCGGCCATTGAGGCACCGCGTCCGTTTGCGGTCGAAGACGACCGGTCAGCCGCAGCGCTCTGCTACACCTCGGGCACGACAGGACAACCCAAAGGCGTTCTCTACGACCACCGATCAATCGTGCTACACGCACTCCTGCTTCAGACAGCAGACGCCTTCGGACTACGCGAAGCTGACGTCATCATGCCTGTTGTGCCCATGTTTCACGTCAACGCGTGGGGACTGCCCTACGCAGCACTGATGTGCGGCGCAGATCTGGTGATGCCTGGGACAGCAACAAGACCAGAACAACTGATCGAACAGATCCACAGGAACAAGGTCACCTTCACCGCCGCCGTGACTACCGTGTGGCGCTCCTGCCTTGCCTACCTCGACGGTAGAGACTTATCAAGTCTTCGCTACATCGTGTGCGGCGGCGGAGCAGTGCCAACTTCCTTATCCGCAACCTACGAAAGCAAGGTGGGACTGCCGTTGCGAAACGCCTGGGGAATGACCGAAACGAGCCCCGTGGTCACAAGCGCACGAACATCGACCGTCCACTCCGACCTCACACCCGAACAGACACTCGAGATTCTTTCGGAACCGGGCACGCCGCTGCCGACCACTGAGCTTCGGCTGATGCGCGAGGACGGCACAGTTGCGCCGTGGGACGGAGAAAGCTCAGGTGAACTGCAAGTGTCGGGGCCGACCATCGCTGCAACGTACTTCAGCCGACAGGGCCCTCTCGACGCAGCAACCGCCGATGGGTGGCTACGCACCGGCGACGTCGCGACCATCGACGGAGCCGGCCACCTACGGATAGTGGACCGAACCAAAGACCTCATCAAATCCGGGGGCGAATGGATATCGTCCGTCGAACTCGAAAACGAGATCATGGCCGACCCCCGCGTCAGCGAGGCTGCCGTCATCGCCGTCACGGATCAGAAATGGGGCGAGCGTCCCCTAGCCTGTGTGGTGCCGGCGCACGGCTGCGACTTGTCCCCACGTGATGTGCACGATCACCTGCGCGGCCGGGTAGCGAACTGGTGGATTCCCGAGGAAGTGCTTATTCTGAACGAAATCCCTAAAACTGCCACAGGCAAATTCTCGAAGGTGGCTTTGCGGCAATCGATTTCGAGCAGAGTTCGTTAGCGGCGGCGGGTAGGTATCGTGGCCGTCCGCCGCAAGAGCGCATGTATCGCCAGACGCGGCGCAGTGCCTTTTCGCTGTACGCTTGGGCCACCTCACCGTTGTTCTTGCGTGCACCCCCATAGCGGGGCCCGCTATAGCGTAGACGGCGACCGAGAGTGAGCCCCTCGCATCGCACGATGTGTGCAGCATCGTTTGCCGGGAAAGTGTCCGTGCTGTAGACAGGAGTTCGTGCGTGACCGGGCACCGGCACCGCGCCCTCCTCAGTGATCGGAACGTGGTTCAGGTCTCACTCGTTTTGATCACGACCGAGTATAAAGGTCAACGCATCTAGGATCTGTCGTCCGGCGCAGGTGCTCAAGTCGTCCGCGGCGTTAAAATCCGCAGCTAGAGGCGGCGGGCGGTGTCCGACCGCATCGAATGGGCCATGAAACCGCCCTGTTGCCAGGCGTACGCTTCGCGCCGTCCAGTCACCCGAGCGATATTCACACCGGCGCAGAGTCGTTCGATCAACCGACGGCCGGTACCCGGCGTGAAGGACAATTACTGTACCGTCAAGAAGTCTGGCTCTTGTGACACGTTCGTGGGTCACTGATCGCGCCTGAACGGCCACACGCTAGCTCTCGGGACTACGTTCAAAAGCTATCCTCCGGTGTTATCCGTGATGAGAACGGAGATGTCGTGGTCCGTTCGCGTCGTGGAAGGGCCGTGACAAGCCGCGGCGTGCGGATCGCCGGTAGGCCAGCGGGTGGAGCCCGGAACAGATCGCGAACCGACTACCGATCGACTTCCCCAAAGACTTGTCGATGCGGATATCACACGAAGCGATCTACCAGTCTCTCTACATCGAAGACCGCGGCGGGCTCGAACGAGAGTCGGTCGCGTGTCCGCGGACCGGGCGCCCCCTGCGCAAACCCCGCGCGCGAGCGAAGAAACAGAAAACCGGATTCATCACCGACGAAGTGACGATCGCCTCCCGACCTGCCGAGGTCAAGGACCGGGCCACGAAGGGGCATTGGGAGGGCGATCTGATCATCGCGCTCAACAGATCCGCGGTCGGCACGCTGGTCGAGCGGAGTAAGAGGTTTACCACGTAACTGTACTTGCCGCGCAAAGCCGGATATGGGCTCGGACCCGTGATCAAGAACGGGCCGGCGTTGTCCGGATACGGATCTGAATCGGTCCGCGACGCCCTGGCAGCGGCTATGACTCCCCTGCCCGATCATCTTCGCAAGTCCGTGACGTGGGACAGAGGGAAAGAGTTGGCACGGCACGCCGAGCTCACCGCAGCGACTGGTACTGACGTGTATTTCACGGCTCAATCTGCGATAGCCCCCCTGTTTGTAACAGAATCGTGTCTTCAAAAGCTACTTCTACCTGCGCGGACGCGCTCGGAAAATTCGCGGCGGACACTTCCGGCGTTTTCGAGCACTCAGATGCAGGCCTTCGCCATCACCGGGATGGACACCGCGGAGATAATGCCGTCGATCATGTCCGAGTCGCTCCTCCGGGACACGCCGCCCTGGGCGCGGATGTCCGCGGGAACCCGCTCGTCGAGCGCCATGACCGCGACCGCACTGGCGTCCTCGGCGATCTTCGCCTGGTCGAGTGTGACGATGTCCATGATGACCCCGCCTTCAACATCGCGGCCATGCCACGCTTGACGCGCGCCGTTCCTCCTCGATGGGTTGATCGCCCCGCGTAACCATCTCTGTGTCTCCTCGTTGATAACGGTGGGCAGTGATGTTGTGACCTGTCCGGCGAGCACACCCACCTCGTCGAGGGGTGGGTGTGCCTACGGCAATTTGGCGGGCGGCCGGGTATCCAGATGGGGAGCTTCTGTCAGCTGCAAAGCTGAACGAGGGCGCGCCCCTGGGTTCCTCCGGTCAAGATCATCGACAGTGCTGATGCCACATTGTCGAGGTCCACGATCTCGGTGCCGGACGTACCGAGGTGGAATGGGCGCAGGTCGTTTGCGAGCCTCTCCCAGATCGCCTGGCGCTTGTCGAGCTGGCACTGCACGGAATCGACGCCGAGGAGAGCAACACCACGAAGAATGAAGGGGAACACCGTTGTTGCCAGTGCTGTTCCGCCGGTGTTTCCGCTCGCTGCCACAGCACCGCCGTACTTCGTGGTGCTCAGCGCGTAGGCGAGCGTATCTCCGCCGACACAATCGACAACCCCGGCCCACCGCTCTGGTTGCAGCGCCTTGGTGGCCGATGATGTCTCCTCACGGTCGACGACCTTGTGGGCGCCGACTTCGAATAGCCATGAATGCGCGGAAGACTTCCCCGTCGAAGCGACGACGTCGTATCCACGGCGCGCCAGGATTCCGATAGCTGTGCTGCCCACTCCACCGGTTGCACCGGTGACCAAGATCGGGCCTCGGTCTGGGGTAATGCCGTGCTCCTCGAGCGCGACAACGCTCAGCCCGGCGGTGAAGCCGGCAGTTCCCAGGCTCATGGCCTCCTTGTCAGTCAGACCTTGTGGGAGACGGACCACCCACTCTGCGGGTACGCGGGCATATTCGGCGAATCCGCCGTGATGTGCGACGCCCAGGTCGTAGCCGTGAACCAGGACGGAGGTTCCCGTGGCAATACTTGACTGCCCCGGATCGACGACAGTTCCTGCGAGGTCGATGCCCGGAATGAGGGGTGAAATCCTTGCTACTTTGCCGCCGGGCCGCGAGGCGAGGCCGTCCTTGTAGTTGACGCCAGACCAGTTCACCTTGATGGTGACGTCACCGTCGCCGAGGACCTCGGCACCGAGATGTCGAACCTCGCCCTCCGTGTCCTTGTCGACGACGAACGCTCGGAACTCTTCGGGAATACTCATGACCAGCACCTTCCTGAAACGACTGTCCTGACAGTCTCGGTGCCGCGAACCCCTTCCACCATTATCAGTCTGTTAACTTGCGCTGACTTCAGTTGACACAGTGCCACTATCCGAGTTACGCCTTTCTCCCTGATAGTTCTCGGTATGTCGCTTCACTCGTTGCTTCGCCCACGGTCCATCGCCGTGGTGGGGGCATCACCTCGATCGTTCGTCGGGCGCGTGGCTTTGCGGAACTGCCTGAATCTCGGGTTCTCTGGAACCCTTCTGCCTGTGACTCCCACTCACGCAAAAGTGGAGGGCATTGCGGCTTTTGCCGCACTCGACGACCTCGGCCAGATCCCCGATCTTGTAGTCGTGCAGGTAGGCGCCAACAAGGTCGGTGCGATCGTCGAGCATGGGCTCGCGCTCGGCATCCGCGGGTTTGTCATTCCGGGCGCCGGTTACACCGACTCCGGTTCTGCCGCACTTGCGGTGTCGGCGCATCTCAGTGACCTGCGTGCGACCTATGACTTCGACGTTATCGGACCGAATTGTATGGGTGTCGTCGACTTGGTGACCGGTGCGGCGCCGTATGTCGGTACCGTCCCGGAGTCCGTGCGACGCGGTGGTGTGGGTGTGGTGGCGCAGAGCGGTGCAATCGTAGAAGCCATGGTGAATTCGGGTGGGCGTGTGCCACTGTCGACGGTCATCTCCTCCGGCAGCGAGGCGACAACGTCCATCGCGGACCTCCTCGAATTCTTCGCCACGGACGAACACACCACCGCCGTCCTGGCGTTCATCGAAACAATTACGAACGCGGATGAGACCATCGCCGCGGTGCGCCGTCTCAGTGAGGCAGGCAAGCCGCTAGCAGTCTGCGTCGTCGGTCGGTCCCAAGCCGCCCGGGACGGCATCGCGGCTCACTCCGGCAAACTGGCGTCCGGTGCTCGAATCACGAGCGCGGCCCTCCGCCAAGCCGGTGCCATTGTCGCGGACGATCTCGACGAGTTGATTTCCGTGGGTGAACTTCTGGGCGCCGGCCGACCGCTACCCCGTGGGCTCCGGGCTCACATCGTGACGAACTCCGGTGGCGAGGGCAACATGATTTCCGACATCGTCGAGGATGTCGGTCTCGAGCTTCCTTCGATCCAAGCCCGTACCGTGGATGCGCTTGCCGAACAGTGGCCTCGGTTCCACGTCCGAAATCCGCTCGACCCATGGGGAACCGATCAGTATGCCGCGATTTACCCGACTGTCCTGGAGACGGTTGCTCAGGAGCCGGGCGATATTGTGATCGTCTCGATCGACCAGCAGCGGACCGCGGGACAATTCGAGAGGCAACTCGGGCTCGACCTTGCGCGCTATCTCGACGATGCAACTCGTGATACGGGCAAGTTCCCGGTTCTCCTCAGCCCGACGAGCCAGGACCCGGATCCTGACGTCGAGGCATTCTGTCGGTCCCGATGTATTCCGCTCGTACGTGGCGCGCGGACCGCGTTGTCCGCTCTGGCGAAATTGGCATCGCCGCGAGTCGTTCGCAGCGATCTCGGCGGCCCCTGCACCGACGATATCCTCCTCGGTGAGGTCGACACCGAGGACCGGGCACTTGCGGCGCTCGAGCAACGAGGAGTTCGTATACCGCGGACAATCCGGGCGCGGACGACCGAGGACGTTTTAGTCGCTGCTGCGCGGATCGATGGCCCCGTGGCATTGAAGGGCAGTGCCCCCGGTGTGATCCACAAGACCGAACTCGGCTTGGTCCGGGTCGGCCTGACCGACTCTGCGACGATCCGTGCCGAAGCGGAGCGGATGTTCGCGTGGGCGCAGCGGTCCGGCACCGACCTTGAGATCATCGTCGCCGAGATGATCGCGGGCTCACTAGAACTGATCGTCGGCTACAAGCGCGATCCAGTGTTCGGCCCGACCACACTGATCGGTTTAGGCGGTGTGTGGACCGAGTTCTTCGACGACGTCGCCCTACATGTCGGTCCGGTCAGCCGCGCTGACGCTGCCCGGCTGATCACCACGTCCCGCGTCGGCAAGATGATTGCCGACGCACGCGGCGGAAGACTCCACCTCGACGGTGTGATCACTGCTCTGTGCGCGGTCTCCCATCTGGGAGTATCCAACCCCGACATCGTCGGAATCGACATCAATCCCCTGATCGTCGGCCCACACCATGCAACCGCGGTAGACGCGGTTTTCGAACGAGATCACATGCGGCAACTCGTCGCATCACATGTCAAAGGAGAACGACCATGACTGACCAACTCACCTCCACGTTGCGCGTACGGATCGGGCAGGAGGAAGCCCACTACGGCGGAAACCTGGTCGAAGGCGCCCGGATTCTGAAGCTTTTCGGTGACGTGATCACCGAGATCGCCATCAAGACGGACGGCGACGAAGGACTGTTCGTCGGCTACTCCGATATCCAGTTCCTCGCCCCGGTGTATGCCGGCGACTTCATCGAGGTGGCCGGCACGGTCGAGAAGATCGGAAATACCAGTCGCACCGTCAAGTTCGAAGCTCGCAAGGTGGTCGCCTCCCGCTACGATGCCTCCCCCAGCGCCGCGGACATCCTCGACGAACCGATTGTGGTGGTCCGTGCGACCGGCACGACGGTAATCCCGAAGGAGAATTCTCGGGCATCCGCAGTGGGAGTCCTGGCGCGGTAGCGCGACGGCCGTCCTCGGCGCTCGTCACAATCGCCGAGGACGACCGAGACGTCCTACCTGGTGGTTCGCCAGGTGGCGTTGAGCGCCATCAGGGCGGCGTGCAACGAGGTGCAGACATCCGCAGACTCGAGGTCCACCGCTAATGTGCGTTCGATCGACGCTAACCGCTGATAAAACGCCGGTCGAGAGATATGGGCCGCAGCGGCGGCACTGGACTTGTTTCCGCGGTGGGCGAGATACACCTCGAGGGTGCTGCCAAGATCGGTTCCATGACGGTTGTCGTGATCGAGTAACGGCGCGAGCATGCGTTCAACGAATGCCTGCAGTCGTGGATCGTCGGCGAGGGTGAAGAGCAGGCCTCGCAACTGTACGTCGGGCATCTCGAAATAGTCGCGTTGCCCGTCGAGCGCGCGAGCGGCGAGTGTGACGTGACGCGCCTCAGCGAACGAGCGCGCCAGTTCACCGAGTGAGCGGACAAAGGTCCCGACTCCGATCAGATGATCATCGGGGAGATTCACATGGATGACACTGGCGGCCAGAGCGAGGACCCGTTCCTTTTCCTCGGCCGTATTCAACGTGATCATCACGTCGATGTTTCCGTCAGGCGAAGGAGCGACCAGGGACTTGATCCCTTTCGTGCGCAGTTGTGCGGCGATGGTTCGTGCGGTCCGTGCCGTTCCCCGCGCTGGGACGGCTTGTTGTCCCGGGACCTTGTGGATGACGGCGGCGATCAGGATTTTTCGCGTGGTGGGAACGCCGAATGCTTGTGTCCGCGCGTGCATGTCTCGTTCGTTGAGGTAGCGGTGCTCGAGAATGTCGGTGAGGATCGACCGCTGCACGCGGTTCTCGAGCTCATCGGTGTTTCGGGCGAGTAGCCGGTTCAATGTCAGCGCCGTTGCCGCGCGCTCGACGACCATCTGCTGCTCATTGGTGACGCTTTCGGACGGGACCACGATCAGTCGTCCGAAAGTCTGGCCGTGTGCTTCGACCGACGTCACCGACCAGCCTTCCGAATCGCCTTCCGCTGGGCGGCCGTGGGTACGGATCGACCGTGACCGATTCGTCCAATTCGCGAGTAGGTCCTCTGTTGCCACATCGAGTGCGGAGTATGCCAGCACTCGATGCATCAGATCTTCGTAGACGACGGGGGAACCAATCATCTTTGCTGTCTCGTGCACGATCTCGGCGACGCTTGCCCCCTCGATGCACAGTGCAGTGAAGGTTTCGTGAGCTCGGGCGGACAGACTGAGGGCGTCAAACTGATGCTGAACGATGCGTGAATGCACTGCTTCGGTGAGGTGGACGAACCGGACCTCCCGTCGTAGCTCCACGAGAGGGAGCCCCGTCCGTGCGCATGCCCGAATCATGGCCTCGGGGACGGTGGCGAATCGACGCCCGGTCTCGATGAAGAGGCCGCTCGCCTCCGCGACCGCAAGGGCCTCGATGTAGTGGCGCAGCTCGGACCCGTTCTCGGGCAGAGCGATGCCCGTGGTGAGGATGAGCTCCCCGCCTTTGAGCAGCGATGAAATGTCTTCCAGTTCACTGACATGTGCCCATCGGACGCGCTTGTCCAGCTTGGAGTGGCCGGCGAGCACCTGCGGCCGCCCCGATTGCACCTCGGGCATCGCGATGATGTCGGCGACAGACGGCAACGTCATTGCTATGACCTTTGCTGTGTTGTGTGTCGATACCGTGATGCCTCGCGAGGACCCCATGGTGGTAGAGAAGGCCGGAGCCGAACGGAGCATTTTGTGCCGCGATCGTCGTCAACGGTCACGCGTCACCCCCTACACTGCGGTGCGCGATGCTATGGACCGGCTCGTACGTCGTGGTGCGCTGCGCGGCGCTTCGGCCGATACCGTGGGCGATCTCCTCCAGTCCCGCCACGGTCTTGAGTGAACCGTGCTGCGAACCGGCCATACGCGAAATCGTCTCTTCCATCAAGGTCCCGCCGAGATCATTGGCCCCTCCACTGAGCATGGCTTGAGTACCGGCGACTCCCAGCTTGACCCAGCTTGTCTGGATGTTGTCGATTCGGCCGTGCAGCATGATCCGCGCCAAGGCGTGGACTGCGCGGTTGTCGCGTTGGGTCGGGCCTGGCCGTGCCGCACCCGCGAGATACAGGGGCGCGTTCTGATGGACGAAGGGCAACGGGACAAACTCGGTGAAACCCTGTGTCTGGTCCTGAATCCCTTTCAGAACATTGAGGTGCGTGATCCAATGCTTCGGCGTATCGACGTGCCCGTACATCATCGTCGACGATGATCGCAGGCCGACCTGGTGGGCAGTTGTGACCACGTCGATCCACGTCTGCGTCGGCAATTTTCCTTTGGTGAGGATCCACCGCACCTCGTCGTCGAGGATCTCCGCAGCCGTACCTGGGATGGTGTCCAGGCCCGCCTCGGATAGTTCGGTCAACCAGTCGCGCACCGACTGCCCACCGCGGGTGGCGCCGTTGACGATCTCCATCGGCGAGAACGCGTGTACGTGCATCGACGGCACCCGTGCTTTGACAGCTCGGACGATGTCCGCGTAACCGGTCACCGGCAACTCCGGGTCGATACCGCCCTGCATGCACACTTCGGTGGCGCCCGCCACATGCGCTTCCCATGCGCGATCGGCGACGTCCGAGTTGGACAGCGTGAATGCATCAGCGTCGCCTTTGCGTTGCGCGAACGCGCAGAAACGACATCCGGTGTAGCAGATGTTGGTGAAGTTGATGTTCCGGTTGACGACATAGGTGACATCCGACCCGACGACAGCGTGACGCAGGTCGTCGGCGAGGCTGGTGACCGCGGTCAGTGCGTCTCCTTCCGCGGTGGCCATCGCGAGATATTCCTCATCGGTGCATTCGCCGGGATTGCGCTCGGCGGCGGACAACGCCGCATGCACGTCACGGTCGATGCGTTCGGGCGCGCGGATTGCCGTTGTGTGGGCCCGGACGGAATCCCAGTCACCAAAGACCGACCCGAGGTCGGACCGGTTGTCGGTGTTTCTTCCGGTGACGTCGATCTCGGTGTTGAGGTCGGTTCGGCCGAGGGACTCCCACACCTCGTCAGGCTCCTGCCATGGCATTCCAGTCGGTATCGCGTCGGCCTGGGCCAACCCGGTGCTCATATCGGTGAGCGCACGAAGATGCGGTGTGACACGCGGGTCTATCCAGGGCGGACCGGACAGCGTGTAACCGGGTTGGACGGCCGTGCGTTCGCGCAGGATGTACCCGGCGTCGGCAGTGATCTTCGTCAGCGCGTCGAGTTGAGGCCAGGGCCGCTCCGGGTTGACGTGATCGGGCGTCAGCGGCGAGACCCCTCCCCAGTCGTCGATGCCGGCGGCGAGCAGGGCCCGGCATTCGTGCTCGCTCACCAGGTTCGGTGGGGCCTGCACTCGCATTGCGGGGCCGAGTAGCAGCCGGGTGACGGCGATCGTGGCGCGGAAGTCGTCGAAATCCGTATCGGGTGTTGACCGCATCGCGGTGTCCGGCTTGGCTCGGAAGTTCTGAACGATCACTTCCTGGATGTGCCCGTACTCTTTGTGTGAGGCGCGGATTGCCATGATGGACTCGACCCGGTCTCGGAGGGTTTCACCGATTCCAACCAGGATGCCGGTGGTGAAGGGGACGTTAAGTCGTCCCGCGACGGCCAGGGTATGCAGACGAACCTCAGGATCCTTGTCGGGGCTTCCGTAGTGGGGCTGTCCTTTGACGTCGAAGAGTCTGCGGCTTGTGGACTCGAGCATCATTCCCATCGATGGGGCGACGGGTTTGAGTCGCGCCATCTCTTCCCAGGTCATCACTCCGGGGTTCAGGTGAGGGAGAAGCCCGGTCTCTTCGAGCACTCGGATCGCCATGGCCCGCAGGTAGTCGATGGTCGAGTCGTAGCCGCGTGAAGCCAACCACTCCTGCGCCTCCGGCCATCGGGATTCCGGGTGGTCTCCGAGGGTGAAGAGGGCTTCCTTGCACCCCAACGCGGCGCCGGACCGTGCGATGTCGACTACCTCGTCGGGGTCCAAGAACAGGGACTCGTTGTGGGACTGGAGCCGGCGGGGGCTGACGGCGAAGGTGCAGTAGTGGCACTTGTCCCGGCACAGGCGTGTGAGCGGGATGAACACCTTTCGTGAGTAGGTCACCGTTTCGGGCCGGTTCGCGGCCGTCAGGCCCGCGTCCCGAACCCGCGACGCGGAGGTGCACAAATCGTCGAGATCGTCACCTCGTGCGTGGAGGAGCACTGTCGCCTCGTCGACGTTGAGGGGCAGCCCTTTGCGGGCACGATTCAACGATCGGCGAATCGCCGATCCATTTGGTTGGATCGGATTGGGTTCAGCGCTCATATTCATCTACTACCGCGTTCTGCTATTGGGAGCGCCCACATGCGGGCGCACCAACCTTCAGGAATTGACCGTCACATACTGTTGCTGTTTGGACATCAGCGTTTTCGTCGCGCGGCCGACCCCTAGCCGCGCCGCCGCCTCGAGGTGCTCGACCGTATCGACGTCTCGGCGGATACCGGGATACGAATGGACAGCGAGTTCGGTGTATCCGGCGGCGGCGTAGTCGCCGGCGGAGCCCGGACCGAACTTCGGCCGCAACCGGTCCCCGGTGCTGAACAGTGCCGTCGTCCCGAAGCCCTCCCGATCCGAGACGTAGCTTTCGCCGCACTGTGAGGCGAGAAAGCACACCTCCGAGAATTCCTCGGGAGTCAGGGCCGGAAGATCGGCCATCACCACGGCGGTGTGGGTGTCCGGCGCCAGGCGGCGGACCAAACCCAACCCTGCCGCTACCGATCGATTGAGGTCCCCATGCAGGTCATCGAGGAAAACTACTCGGGAATGGGACTGCGCCTCGCGGACGACCGGGTCGGCGGTGATCGCGAAGATCACAGCCACATCCGGGCATCCGCTGAGGGCCGCGACTGTGTCCTGGGCGAAAGCCAGCGCATAGTGCTTTCGCATGTCGCCGACGTCCAGGCGACTCTTCGCCGCGGTGAGCGGCTTGACGGGTACCAGAACAGACCACATGTCATGTCTCCTCAGGTGTCACAGGATCGCGCTCTCTGCGGCGTTGATGGCACCGATGACACGGTTGCCGTACTCGGCGATGGTCTGATCTTGACCGTCGTGCTGTAGGTAGATCGCGAACTGGTCAGCACCGAGCTTCTGCAGTTCCTTCAGGCGTTCGACGTGGTTGTCGACCCCGCCCAGGATGCAGAACCGATCGACGATCTCGTCCGGAACAAAGGACGCATGGGAGTTGCCCGCACGTCCATGCTCGTTGTAGTCGTAGCCCTGACGTCCCTTGATGTAGTCGGTCAGTTCCTTCGGAACACCTGCCGTCCGACCGGATTCGTCGGTTCCGTACTTCGACACGATGTCGGCGACGTGGTTTCCCACCATTGCGCCGAACCAACGGCACTGGTCACGCTGATGCTCGATGTCGTCGCCCACGTAGGCGGGTGCTGCCACACAGATCTTGACGTCGTCGGGATCGCGGCCGGCATCTGCGGCTGCGTTCTTGACCCGCTCGATGGTCCACTTCGCGATGGCGGGGTCGGCCAGTTGGAGCAGGAACCCGTCGGCGACCTGGCCTGTCAGCTCGAGCGCCTTGGGCCCGTATGCCGCGACGTACACGTCGAGCTGCGATTTCGCCGCCCAGGGCAACCGAACGGTGCTGCCGTTTACCTCCGAGGTACGGCCGTTGGCGAGGTTGCCGACCACTCCGACGGCATTACGCAGATCCGTCAAAGTGGACGGCTTGCCCGCGAGGGACCGTACTGCGCTGTCGCCGCGCCCGATACCGCAGACCGTGCGATTGCCGTACATCGAATTCAAGGTGGCGTAGGTCGAGGCGGTGACCGTCCAGTCGCGGGTGAGCGGGTTCGTCACCATCGGTCCGACCTTGATGTTGCGGGTGTTCGCCAGGATCTGGCTGTAGATGACGTACGGCTCCTGCCACAGCAGGTGGGAGTCGAACGTCCAGAAGTAGTCGAATCCGCGGTTCTCGGCGGCAACTGCCAGTTCGATCGTCCGCGATGCCGGCGGATTACATTGAACCACTATACCGAATTCCATTGTCTTTCCCTTCGTGCTGAACGTTGTATCGATGTCACAAGTGGGTAAGTGCTAGATGAGGTACTGGCTGAGACCACGTTTGATGTACTCGCCGTGGCCTGGCCGACCGTGGTATTTGCCGTCGTCGATGAGGATCTTCCCTCGCGACATGACGGTGTCGACGTGGCCGTCGATTTCGAATCCCTCCCACGCGGAGTAGTCGATATTCATGTGGTGGGTCTTGCCCACTCCGATGCTGGTGTGCCCGTTGGGGTCGTAGATGACGATGTCGGCGTCGGCACCGGGTTCGATGACCCCCTTGCGGCCGTACATTCCGAACATTCGGGCTGGCGTAGTGCAGCAGAGTTCGACCCATCTCGGCAGCGAGATCTCCCTCATGACGACGCCTTGGTACATCAGATCAAGGCGGTGCTCGACACCCCCGAATCCATTCGGGATTCTCGAGAAATCGTCGATCCCCATGTCCTTCTGTCCCTTCATGCAGAAGGGGCAGTGGTCGGTGGAGACCACCTGAAGGTCGTTGGTGCGCAGTCCCTGCCACATGTGCGCCTGGTGCCCTTCGGCGCGTGCCCGGAGAGGTGTCGAACACACCCACTTCGCACCTTCGAAGCCGGGGGCCCCGAGTTGCTCTTCGAGCGAGAGATACAGGTACTGCGGACAGGTTTCGGCGAACACGTTCTTCCCGCGGTCGCGCGCTGCCGCGATGTGCTCAACGGCCTGCTTCGCGCTGACGTGCACGATGTACAGCGGAGCTCCGGTCAGATCAGCAAGCATGATCGCGCGGTGGGTCGCTTCCGCTTCCGCCTGCCAGGGCCGGGTGAGACCGTGGAAGTACGGGGCGGTGTCGCCGCGCTCGATCGCCTGCTGCACCAGAACATCGATGACGCTTCCGTTCTCGGCGTGCATCATGACCAACGCGCCGTTGTCCGCGGCCTTCTGCATGCCTCGGAAGATCTGGCCGTCATCGGAGAGGAAGACGCCCTTGTATGCCATGAAGAACTTGAAGCTGGTCACTCCCTCATTGACCAGTTCGTCCATTGCTGTCAACGAGGAGGGTTGGATGTCGCTGAGCACCTGGTGGAAGCCATAGTCGACGGCGCAGTTCCCGGCCGCCTTCTTGTGCCAGGCCTCGAACTGTTGCAGGGGATTCTCCCCCGACTTCTGGATGACGAAGTCGACGATCGACGTCGTGCCACCCCATGCCGCTGCGCGGGTGCCCGTCTCGAATGTGTCCGAGGCTTCGGTTCCACCGAAAGGCATCTCCATGTGGGTGTGCCCGTCGATAGCACCGGGGATGACGTATTTCCCTGTCGCATCGATGACCCGCTCGACAGTGTTCCGGCTCACCAGTTCGGAGTCTGTGCCGGGCGCGAGGATGGCCGTGATGGTCTCACCGTCGACGAGGACGTCGGCTTTGCGAGTGCCGGTGGCGTTGATCACCGTGCCGCCCGATATCAGTGTTCTTCCCATGGTTTGCGTCCGCTCTGTCTGTCTGTTCGATGTCCTGATGGGCGGGGGTGCGTGCGATGTCGTTGGCGCACGCACCCCGGGTCAGCTCTGGGTGCTGACGGCTACTGCGCCGGGCTACCGGTCAGGGCGCCGCGGCTCATTCGGAACAGGGTCTCGGCGAGGAGTTCGACCCCATTGCACAGGTCCTTGTCCTCGGTGAATTCCAGTTCGCTGTGGGAGATACCGTCAACGCTCGGGATGAAGAGCATCACGGTCGGCACGAGATCCTTCATGTTCGTCGAGTCGTGGCCGGCCCGTGTCTGCACCTCGATGTTGCTCAGTCCGAGGTCGTCGGCGACGGTACGCGCGAGCTCCACACCCTCGCCCTGGTAGTAGTTCGCCTTCCATGTGTGGGCATGGCGCTTCTCGATTCGCACATTCGCTTTGACCTCGATCTCGGCGAACTGTCGACGCAGCAAGTCGTCCGCCTCGGCCAGAATGGCGTCGTCCGGAGAACGCAGGTCAAGGTGCATCTGCACTTCGCGGGCGACCACCACCGGCGAGTTGGGATACACGGTGAGTTGTCCGCAGGACGTGTGGAGTTTGAGCTCGTAGCGGTCCGCGAGTTCGCGCACTGCAGCCACGGCAAGGGCCGCGCCGTAGAGTGCGTCCTGCCGATCTGCCATCTCCGTGGATCCGGTATGAGCCTGCGCGCCGTGCACCGAGATCTCGTACTTGTTAGCCGCCCACGTCGACGGAACCAGCCCGATCTCGACGCTCTGTTTATCAAGGATCTTGCCCTGCTCGATGTGGATCTCGGCGTAGCAGGCGACGGATTCGGAATCCCCGAAGACTGCCTCGGTTCCGATCTCGCCAATGGCCGTCAAAGCTTCACGGACCGTCGTACCCTCCGTGTCGGTGGTCCCGAGTGCCACATCGCGATCGAGTTTGCCGGTGAAGACAGCGCTGCCCATCATGCTGGGTTTGAAGCGTGAACCCTCTTCGTTGAACCAATCGACCACGGCAATGTTCAGCGCGGCCTTCTCACCGGAACTGCGGTAGTGGGACACGACGCGTTCGGCAGCGTGTGCGGCGGCCAGGACGCCGTAAGCGCCGTCGAATCGACCGCCGCGGGGCTGGCTGTCGAGGTGCGAACCTGCGAGCACGTACGGGGCACCCGGCGTCAGCTCCACCAAGGCGAACATGTTCCCGGCGTGGTCGCGTCGGACCGAGAATCCTCGTTCCGTGAGCCAGCCCGCCAACCAGGAGCGGGTTTGTCCGTGTTCCTCGGTTGCAGCCTGCCGTTCGATGCCGCCGGCTTCGGTGGCCCCGAAGGACGACATCGTCGCGAACGCGTCGAGAAACCGGGTTGCGTCTTCGTTGTTCTGCGGAAGAAATGTTGTGCGATCACTTTGTGTGGAATTCGTCATGAGATCTCCTGCTTGTGTCGTAATAGCGCTGTCACCGCGGGCGAATACGAAACACCCGTTGGCGAGGCGTTCCCGTGCATCCGCCCCTCGATCGAGGTGCTAGAAGATCCGCACTTCGCCGGGCTTCACGTTTCGGGCGGCGAGGATGACAACGCCGGCAGCGAAGATGGGCAATGCTCCCCACATCAGCGCGGTATTGGTCCAACCAGTTCCACCGGCGAGTGTCATCGTGATGAGTGCACCGGCGACGACCGCGCCGAGCTGCCCGGAAGCGGCGACAATCGAGTTGCCCGTAGCCCGGACGTGAACCGGGAAGCTCTCGCCGCCGAAGAACAGCAGGGCAGCGAAGGGGCCGGAAAGGAGGAACAGCCCCAGGCTGTACAGGGCTACGATCAGGCCGTAATCGCTGTTCGGGGTGAGCAGCATCGCAGTGAAGCACGCGCCGCAAAGGATCCATCCGATGGCGATGGTGTTGCGCCTCCCGATCCGGTCGCCGAGCCAGCCGAAGAACATGTAGCCCGCGATGGCGCTGAAGTTCGAGACGATCAGAATTTGCAGTGCTCCGTCGAATTCGATGTTCTTTCCGTCAGCGGAGTTGAGCACCGATGTTCCGAGAATGCTGAAAGCGAGTACACCGAACCAGATCAAGAAGAAGGACAGGCTGAGGACGACAGTTGAGCGCAGGGATTCACGCTTGAAGGCGGACACGAGCGGGGCCGACTGATCTTTCAGATCGAGCCCGGCGGCCTCGACGAGTGCGTGGGCTTCGTCTGATCGGCCGTTCTGGAGGAGCTTTTTCGCCTCGTGGCGGACGGTGAACTGCGGGCTTTCCTTCAGGTACTTCGCGGCCCAGACCATGAATAGCGCCGGAAAGGCACCGACGACGAAACACAGCGCCCATCCGCCGATCGGGAACAGCAGGTAGATCGAGCCGACAGCGAGGACTGATCCGATCGAGAAGCCCGATTGCACGACTGAGTAGATGAGTCCGCGGCGGCGCGCCTTGGCTGGAGTGGTGTATACATGCGCGAACATCTCGTTGAGATACGTTGCATTGATTGCTTGTTCGGCGTACCCGAGCCCGGCAACCGAACGGACGAGAATGAGGATCACCACTCCGACACCGGCGATGACGCCGACCACCCATCCGGCCGCGGCAGTCAACGCGGACATGAGTGCCGCTCCGATAACGGCGATGACGATTCCCCGCCGCCTGCCGAGCTTGTCGACCATCGGGCCGACGCCGAACGCGACGAACGCGGTGCCAATGGTGACCCAGGTGTTCACACCGGTCGAGTACGACTCGGTCCAACCGTGGTCTTCGGCGAGCTTGGGGAGCAGACTGCCGAAGAGCACGAAGTCGTAGACCGCGAACGTCCAGGCGAAGAAGCAAATCCAGGTTGCTGCCTTCACGTCTTTTTCGGTGACAACAGGTATTTGAGATACCTTCGCTGCAGTTAGATCCATCCCGAGTGACTCCTCTTTCAGGCCGGCGCGATTCTTCACGACCGGGGGCATGGGTTGTCGACATGATGCTTGTGGGCGCGGCCGGTCGACTCAGCCGTTGCGATAAGTCCGCACGTTCGCCGAACGGCCGGTGGCCGAACTGTCTAATGTGCGGTATTGCTGGCAATCCCCCGGTGGTTTGTTGGTTAGAAGAGTTCGATCTCTTCGCCGTTCTCTACCAACGTGATACAAGCTGTGGGGCAACTCTTTGCCGCCCGCAACAGCTGTCCCCGATCAGAACCCGACGCCATTGGCAACACCACCGCGACCCCGGACGGATCGATCTCGAACGCCGCCGGCGCCAAGTTCGCACACATCCCCGAACCGCAGCAATCGGCCTGATCGAGACCGACCTCGATCTCTGACACTGAACTCACCGAACCTCACCTCCACCAAGAACCGCAGCAGCAGGGGCGAACTCGACCGCCTCACTCCACGGCTCTCTAGAACCGATCATTTTCCGAAGACGCCGGAACTGCTTCGGCGCATTCACCGTCACCGCACCACGCACCAACTCCCCCTGCCGATACGCAGAGACCAGGCGCGACAGATCCGGCCGCTCCTCGACAACCTCGACGTCCCCCGCGAACACCCCCGCCCCCTGGATCTTCACCCCGTACTGATCCGACCAGAAATACATGTCGTGCCCGAACGGTCCCGCAACCTGCGACCCGTGCACCAACACCCGGGCAGCGTGCGCACCCTGATCACCAGCGGTGGTCCACTGCTGCGAGCGCATCCTCACCCCGCCGACCGCCGCATTCGGCCACGACACCGCATCACCGACCCCGAACACCACATCGGAACCAGCACGCAGGAACTGATCGCACTCGAGTCCGTCACCGAGCGGAAGACCACTACCGGAAAGCCACTCGACGTCCGGCACCACCCCGACACCGACCACCACCACGTCGGCCGCAATCGCCGACCCGTCATCGAGGACCACACCCTCGACGCGATCACCGCCGACAATCCCGGTCACCCCGGCACCGCACCGCAAGGACACGCCGTTGAGTTCGTGCAACCCGCTCAGCGACCTCGCCACCACCGGTCCGATCGCCCGCTCCATCGGGGAGCGCGCAGCCTCGAGCACCGTCACATCCAAACCGAGTGACCGCGCACTGGACGCGACTTCCGCACCGATGAAACCACCACCGACAACCACCACCTTCGGGCCCGTCAGCAACTCCGCATACAGCGCCGCCGAATCCTCGACAGTGCGCACCACGTGCACACCCCGAGGCGGCACCGCACACGGCAACCGCCGCGGCCGCGCCCCCGTCGCCACCACCAACGCATCGAACGGAACCTGCTCTGCCACAGACGATCCGTCCAACTGCACCGACAGCACCCGGGCAGACACATCCACCGCGCTGACCTGGGCACCGGTCAGCATCGTCACGCCGAGATCCCGGAAATAATCGCGACCGTGATACTCCGCCGCCACAGCACCCAACTCACCCGTGAGCACCTGCTTCGACAACGGCGGCCGATCATACGGAAGATGCGTCTCGGCACCGATCACCGAAACCGGCCCGTCATAACCCTCACGACGAACCCCCTGCACCACCCGCAAACCAGCAACACCGGCACCGACCACCACCAGGCCCGCGGAACCAACCCGCCCACCCAACACACCACTCATACCCGCGACCCCCCACCACACCAGCCGGCACCCGCCGACACACGCCACCGGCCAACCGGAACCTCGGAGAACCACTCGTTCATGCACATCAGTGTGGAATAGACCACTCCCCGCCCACGCCACCCCAACA
>NZ_JAAFYV010000042.1:0-47709 GCF_011770055.1 Rhodococcus sp. B10
GCGCGCACCCGTTCTGGCCATGGAATCTTCCCTAGCCGATTCAGGTGCCCCACACCTACGACGCCAGCAAGCGTGTCTCACATGTCCGTAGACATACGACTCTCATATGTCTATGGACTGGACATGGCCCAGAGTCCAACTATCCGCGCACGGACGCGTAGCGCATCAGATGTCCCACAAATTGATCCCGAAGTCCTTGGCGTGCTGATCGATTCGGCTCAGCTCGTCGTCCGAGAAGTCCAGGTTCTGCAACGCGCCGATGTTGTTCTCCAGCTGCTGCACGCTGGATGCGCCGACGAGCACCGACGTGACGCGTGGATCACGCAATGCCCAGCTCAGCGCCAGCTGCGCCAACGACTGGCCGCGCGACGACGCGATGTCGTTCAACGCGTTCAGTTCCCCGACGTGCTCGTCGGTGAACCAGTCCGGGTTCAACGATTTGCCCTGTGTCGCGCGGGAGCCGTCGGGAATGCCGTTCAGGTACTTGTCGGTCAGCATTCCCTGCGCGAGCGGTGAGAACGCGATGGCGCCTGCTCCGACCTGTTCGAGTGTGTCGAGAAGGCCGTCCTCGATCCACCGGTTCACCATCGAGTAGCTGGGTTGGTGGATCAGCAGCGGAACACCGGCCTTCTCGAGCAACGACGCCATCGTCGCGGTGCCTTCCGGCGTGTACGAACTGATGCCGACGTGCAGCGCCTTGCCCTGCTCGACGGCGCTGACCAATGCGCCCGCGGTCTCTTCCAACGGCGTGTCGTGATCGGGCCGGTGGCTGTAGAAGATGTCGACATAGTCGAGGCCCATGCGCTGCAGTGACTGATCGAGCGACGACAGCAGATACTTCCGCGACCCGCCGAATCCGTACGGACCCGGCCACATGTCCCAGCCCGCCTTGCTGGAGATGATCAGCTCGTCTCGGTACCCGGCGAAGTCCTCGGAGAGGATGCGGCCGAAGTTCTTCTCGGCACTGCCGTACGGCGGACCGTAGTTGTTGGCGAGGTCGAAGTGCGTGACACCCAGATCGAATGCGCGACGCAGCACGGCTCGTTGCGTCGCGAGTGGAGTGTCGTCGCCGAAGTTGTGCCACAGGCCCAACGAGATCGCCGGGAGTTTCAGTCCGCTCCTGCCGACGTGTCGATACTGCATCGACTCGTAGCGGTCGTCGGCGGCGACGTAAGGGGGATCGATGTGTGGTTGGGACATCCCACGACAGTAGGCGTAACCGTCGGAAGCGGACATCCCCGTGGCGTGCTACTCATCGGTAGCTTCGTTGCTTAATATGGTCCGGTGACGGCCGAACGATCCTTTGGTCCCGGGGGGGACCCGCAGTGGCTCGATGCTGCGGAAATGAGAGCGTGGCGCGCCTATGTCGACGGCGGCCAACGACTGATGGGGGTACTCAACAAGGATTTGCAGGATGGGCACGACCTCACGATGGCGGAATATCGCATCCTGGTGATGTTGTCCGAATCGGCCGACGGGTCGTTGCGTATGAGCGATCTCGCCGACGGCGTTCTCTCCTCCCGCAGCAGGCTCACCCATCAGATTCGGAGGATGGAGGCCGACGGCATGGTCGGCCGCAGCACGTGCGTCGACGACGGCAGGGGCGTCCTGGCCGTCATCACCACCGAGGGTCGACGACGGCTCGCCGAGGCGGCACCGACGCATGTGGCCAGCGTCCGGAGGCATCTGGTGGATCTGTTGACGCCTCATCAACTCGCGGTGTTGGGGGACATCTTCGAGAAGGTCGACGCGGCGATGTCGAGCTCCGGCGCCGAGGGGTGATTGGCTCCCTACTCGCGGAGCGTTTAGTATCTCCCACGTAGTAGCGAGGCCAGGAAGCGTGGCAGAGCGGCCCAATGCACTCGCCTTGAAAGCGAGAGACGTCTAACCGCGTCCGGGGGTTCAAATCCCTCCGCTTCCGCGGGCGAAATCCCCCTTCGATTCAGGAGGGGGATTCGTTCGTTTCGTCCCAAGCCTGCAGAGTGCGGCCGGTCTCGAATCGCCGCGTCGCACCCGAGACCGGATCCACGAACTCGAGTTCCGACGCGAGCAACTGAAGCGGATCGGTGAAGTCGTCGATCGCGCGTCCCGTGGGTTCCGGGTACAGGTCGTCGCCGACGATCGGGGTGCCGAGCGAGTTCATGTGCAGCCGTAGCTGGTGGGTGCGCCCGGTGTGCGGATGCAATCGGTAGCGGCCCAGCCCTTCTCGAGCGTCCAGCAGTTCGACGACAGTCTTCGCATTCGGTTCGCCGTCGACCTCGCGAGCGTCGAAAGTTCCCTTCTCCGTGACGATTCGGCTTTCGATTGTCACAGGAAAGTCGTTATTCGACGACGCAGCAACAGCCTCGTACGTCTTACGGACCTTGCGGTCCTGGAACAGCGACTGATACGCCCCACGAGCCTTCGGGTCGGCGACGAACAGCACCAATCCCGCTGTGACGCGGTCCAATCGGTGTGCGGGCACCAAGAACGGCAGCGCGAGGTCTCGACGCAGCCGCACCAACGCGCTTTCCAGCACGTGGCCGCCGCGCGGAATGGTCGAGAGGAAATGCGGCTTGTCGACGACCACGATCGTCTCGTCGCGATGCACGACGGAAATGTCGAACGGCACCGGCGTCTCGTCCGGTAGGTCGCGGTGGAACCACACGGCCGCGCCGGGAACGTAGGGAGCGTCGACCGAGAGGGGCCCGAACATGTCGACGATCTCGCCTGCCGCGAACATTTCGTCGAGGCGTGCCCCTGATATCCGAGCCTGGCTGTCCGACAAGAATCTGCGGACCGTAGTCCAGTGCCCGTCCTCCGGCATCCGCACTCTGGCCGGGTCCAGCCCATGCCGCTTCGGCAGCGGCGGTTGCTGGCGTCGTCTCACGTAGGCGACGGTATCGAGTCCGCGCTTGTGCAGGCAAAAGTGGCCTTCCGGCCTGCACAAGCGCGGGTCCAGGGGTTACTCGCAGCCGATGCCGTCGTTGTCGCGGTCGAGGTGCGGGCCGTAGCCGTACTCGTCGCGGTAGACGGGAGCTGCGCCGGCGTCACGAGCCTCGGTGCAGTTCTTGTACTGGAATGCGCTCGGCGCGGGTGCCGGCCGAGGCGCGGGCGCAGCCTGAGGTGCGGGCGCAGCCTGAGGCGCGGGCGCAGCCTGAGGCGCGGGCGGCGCCACGAAGGCGGGGGGCGGCGGGCAGAACTGTGCCGATCCCGAGTTGCACAGGAAATCCGTGATCGGATCTGCGGCTGCGACGGCGGGCGTGGTGACCATGGCGGCCGCAAGGACGACGCCACCGAGTCCGGCGCGCACCAGCAGGTTCTTGCTCTTCATGTCGTGCTCCTGACGAAAAGGGGGTAAGGGTCTGATTTTCGAGCCAGAAGATTGAACAGTCAATCGAATTCATCTCCGCGAATGAACGGGTTTAGGCGGGGCGCCGATGGCGTATACGAACATATGAGCGAAAACACCCAGGTCAGTCAGAACCCCGAGAAGGATCCCGACAAGTGGGTCACCGGCGGTGAGCCGGCCACCGGCCCGCAGGAGAGCTACCTCAACACGCTGGCGCAGGAGGCCGACGAGGAAGTGCCCGAGGGCCTGACCAAGGCGGAGGCGTCGGAGATGATCGACAAGCTGCAGGACGAGACCGGCCGCGGCTGACTTCCAAAAATCCACCCGTAGCGGATGACGACGAGCGGCCGGACGGGCGTCACGATCGATCGATGACACTGACGCTCGATCGCAATGCCCGGCGTAAACGGGGCAAGACTGCGCGACGCGCGACGCCCCTCGAATCTCTCGCCGAGCATCGCGCCGTCCGTCGTGACCCGGTGGCGCTGCTCGAACAGCAGGCGGCGACGCGTGTGCCGGACCTCGTTCCGATTCGATACGGCCGAATGGCTGCGGCGGAGTTCCCGTTCTTCCGCGGGGCCGCGCTGGTGATGGCCGACGATCTGTCTCGCGCCCCGAATTCCGGCATCGAGACTCAGCTGTGCGGCGACGCGCATCTGAGCAACTTCGGCGTCTATGCGACGCCGGAGCGTCGAATGGCGTTCGACATCAACGATTTCGACGAGACCCATCCTGGCCCGTTCGAATGGGATGTGAAGCGACTCGCAGCGAGTCTCGCGATCGCGGCCGAGTCGCGCGGGTTCTCGGGCAAGCAACGTCGGCGCATCGTTCGGTCGTCGGCATGTACGTACCGCGAAACCATCAGGCGGCAAGCCGAACTCGGCAATCTCGCTGTGTGGTACTCGAACGTCGAGGTGACCGACGAGCTCGAGTCCGTGCAGGGCGAGCTCGATCCCGTGCAGCGCAAACGAACCCAGCAGATGGTGCGAAAAGCGCGTTCACGAGACAACATTCAAGCCCTGGCAAAGCTGACCGAGGTGGTCGACGGCAGAAGGCGCATCATCGCCGACCCACCGCTCGTCGTTCCGATCGAGGACATGAACGACGACCCGACAGCGGTCTATCGTGAACTCGAAACTCGTTTACAGGCATACCGTTCCACGTTTCAGCAGGACAAGCAGGTGCTGTTCGACTCGTTCCGCCTCGTACAGTTCGCCCGCAAGGTCGTCGGCGTCGGCAGTGTCGGGACGCGGGCCTGGATCCTGCTCATGGTGGGCGCCGACGAGACCGACCCGCTGTTCCTTCAGGCGAAGGAAGCGCAGCAGTCCGTCATCGCGCGCTACTGGCCCGGGCCGGCGTACGACAACGAGGGCCGACGCGTCGTCGACGGGCAACGGTTGATGCAGGCGTCGAGTGACATCTTTCTCGGATGGCAACGTGGCGCCGACCCCGACGGCGCGACGCGTGACTTCTATCTGCGTCAGTTGCGCGACGGCAAGGGATCGGCCGTCGTCGAGGCCATGGAGCCGAGCGGCATGGAACTGTACGGACAGTTGTGCGGGAAGGTGCTCGCCTACGCGCACGCCAGGTCAGGGGACCGGGTCGAGATCGCGGGTTACCTGGGATCGAGCACCAGGTTCGAGGACGCGATCACCGATTTCGCCGAGGTCTACGCGGTGCAGAACGCAGCCGATCACGCGGCACTCGTGACGGCCATCGACAACGGCCGGATCGTCGCACATGCAGGAATCTGAGCATGCTGCGACGCGAATCCTGGGGATTCGTCATCGGCTCGGTGCTGTTCGCACTTGCTGCGGTGCCCGGCTACGCGCAGTGGGTCGGCGTCGACAGCGACAACGTCACGTATTTCGTCGGTTCGCTCTTCTTCACCGCAGCCGGGTTCATCGCTCTGCGACTGAGCGGCAGGCCGGTGCCGGGGGAGGAATCGAGGAGGGTCGAACTGTTCGATTGGTGGGCAGCGGCGATCCAGTTCGTCGGCACGCTGCTGTTCAACGTCAGCACCGGCATCGCGATGGTGAGCGGTCTGACGGCGGAACAGGCGGACAAATGGGTGTGGCGTCCGGACGTCTTCGGGTCTGCGGCCTTCCTCATCGCGAGCGGACTCGCAGTCCTCGCGACGACCGAGACCGATGCCCTGTGGGACCCTGCCGCGCGGAACTGGCGGACGACGTGGCTGAACATGATCGGGTCGGTCGCCTTCGGTGTGTCGGCGATCGCGGCGTTCGTGGATCCGTCGACAGGGGAGCTCTCGAACGCAGCGATAGCCAACTTCGGAACATTCGTGGGAGCTGTGTGTTTCCTGGTCGCGGCCCTGCTCATGAGGCCTTCTGTAGATATCCCAAAGATCGCGTGAAACTTTTGTACGACGGTTGTCGCGACTATCCTGGCCGCAGTTACGGCTTGCGGCGCCCCCAACCTACCGGCGGGTAAGGTGCGAGACCGATGTTCGTGCCAGCGCCGCTCGCGGCGCGGCGGGGGAGGATGGATCAGTCGATGCACCGTCGTGTCCTGGCAGCGCTGGGAGTCAGTATCGCGTTGTCGTTGTCGGTAACCGGGGTCGTGTCGGCCCAGCCGCTGCCCGGCACCGGAAGCTCCGACGGCGCTCCTCCGTTCGTGGGTGCGTCACCGATCACGAGCGCGCGGATCGACCGCGTCGACATGATCACCGACCGTCGTGCGGCGGTCTTCGTCGAATCGCCCGCGATGAACAAGATCATCCAGGTGCAGGTGCTCCTGCCGGCTCGGCAGAACACGTCTCGGCCGACGCTCTACATGCTCGACGGCGTCAGCGCGGGCAAGGAGTCCAACTACGCCGAAAGCACGTGGACTCAGAAGACGGACATCGTCGACTTCTTCGCCGACAAGGATGTCAACGTGGTTCTGCCGGTGGGCGGCTCCAGTAGCTACTACACCGACTGGAACGTGCCCGACCCGATTCTCGGGGTCAACATGTGGGAGACGTTCCTGACGTCGGAGCTCCCGCCACTGATCGACGCCCGTTTCGACGGCAACGGCACCAATGCGATCGCAGGCGTGTCCATGGGCGCACAAGCGGCGATGGACCTCATCACCCGCCACCCGAATCTGTACACCGGCGTCGCGGGGCTCAGTGGCTGCTACGACAACTCGCAGCCCAACCTGAAGGACGCCGTCCGCGCGACGGTCGCGATGAACGGTGGCAACGCCACCAACATGTGGGGCGAGAACGTCGATCCGAAGTGGGTCGAGCACGATCCGTCACGCAACGCGGAAGCATTGCGCGGCAAGGACATCTACGTCTCCGCCGGCACCGGCCTTCCCGGTCCGTACGAATTGGGTCCGGGCGGAAAGGGTTTGCAGGACGCGGCGCAGGGCGGACCGCTCGAAGCCGCCTCGCTGTACTGCACCACGTTGTTCGACACGCGGTTGCGTTACCTCGACATTCCGGCGACGGTCACGTACCGCCCCTACGGAATCCACCAGTGGCCGTACTGGCAGGATGACCTGCGTGAGGCATGGCCGACGCTGAAGACGGCTCTCGGCCTCTAACGGGCCGCTGCGGCAGCGTATTTCAAGAATGCGTCGTTCTCGTGCGGATCACCGATGGTGATCCGCACCCCGTCGTTTCCGTAGGCACGCAGGATGACTCCCGCCTCGGCCGCTGCCGCCGCGAACGCTCCGGAGCGGTCGCCGAGCGGCATGAACACGAAGTTCGCGTCGGAATGCGCGACGTCGTACCCCATCTCGATCAGCGCAGTTCGCACACGCTCGCGCTCCACGACGAGTGTGTCGGTCCGTGCCAGCAGTCCGTCCTTGGCTGCAAGCGATGCCAGAGCTGCTTGCTGGGCAACGGAATTGACCGCGAAGGCGATGCGTACCTTGCCGAGCGCGGTGATGATCGACGGGTCGCCGACGGCATATCCGACGCGCAGGCCTGCGAGGCCGTACGCCTTGGAGAAAGTTCGAAGAACGAGAACATTGCGACGGCCGCGCGCCAGTTCGACGCCGTCGGTGTACTCGCCTTCGGGGTTCTCGCGGGCGTACTCGAAGTAGGCCTCGTCGAGGACGACGAGGACGTGGGCGGGCACGGCATCGAGGAACTTTTCGAGCGCGGATCGCGTGACGACGGTTCCGCTGGGGTTGTTGGGGTTGCAGACGAACACGACGCGGGTGCGGTCGGTGATCGCGGCGAGCATGGCGTCGAGATCATGGACGTGGTTCTCGTCGAGTGGCACCTCGACGGGCGTCGCACCTGCGACGCGGGCGATGATCGGGTACGCCTCGAACGACCGCCACGCGAAGACGACCTCGTCGCCCGGGTTGCAGGTGATCTGCACGACCTCCTGGCACAGTGCGACGGAGCCGTTTCCAGCGGCGACGTTCTCCGGCTCGACGTTCAGCATCCTCGCGAGTTCCGCGACGAGGGCGGTCGACAGGATGTCCGGGTAGCGATTCACGTTCGCCACGGCGTCGGCGATCGCGTCTCGGACGCTCGGCAGTGGGCCCTGCGTGGTCTCGTTGCTGGCCAGCTTGATCGCACCGGGAAAGTTCCGTCCCGGGACGTAGGCGGGGATGGCATCGAGGTCGGTGCGAATGCGGGCGGTCACGGCACACATTATGCGCTCACACCGGTGAGTACGTTTCAGTGTGTCCGTCGGTAATGGCCCGGGGCGAGCGCGTCGGCACTATTTTGGTGCTATGTCGGGAATCTTCACGGATGTCGCTGTACTGCGGGTCGATGTGGATACCGGGGAGGACGGCGACGAGCCCCCGCGGCCGCCGGACGATCCACAGACGGTGCCCTTGACCGCCATCTCGCCCGAGGGCAGTGTGCGGGGCGGCATCGTCGTTCTCCACGAATCGCGCGAGGTGCCCGACAGTCTCATCGATCTGCTGCGTGCGTTGGCCCTCGAAGGATGGCTGGCGGTTGCGCCCGACCTTTTCCATCGTGACGGAGCCGACGGCGAGGTGTTCGGCGAGAACCTGTTCGCGGACTTCGACGCCACGTTCGACTGGCTCACGTCGCGAGGCGTCTACCCGGATTGCGTCGGCGTCATCGGTTTCGACGACGCGGGCACCGCCGCGCTCATCGTCGCGACCAACCGTCGCATCGGCGCGGCGGTCAGCGTCGCTGCCGCGGGCATCGTCGAACCGCTCAATGCCGACGCGGTGGCTCTGGTCGAGGCCGCCCCGGCGTTGCAGGCGCCGTGGCTGGGCTTGTACGGCGAGAACGACCCCAAGACACCACCCGAGCACATCGAGACTCTTCGCGAGGCGGCGACGCGGGCGTCGGTGGCAACGAACATCGTCAGCTACAGCGGACTGCGTCATCGCGCCGACGCGGTCAAGGGGCAGCCGGGTAGCGCCGAGTATTCCGACCCCGCCTCCGACGCCCTCGTCGAAGCCCAGGCGCGGATCTTCGACTGGTTCGACTCATTCCTGAGGTGAACGGCAGGTTGACCAGGCGTTTTGCGTTCGTGGCGTAAGCATGTGTAATCTTTCACCCCGGCGGTCCGAGAGGGCCGGCAGCCTAGGAGGCGTGCCAGAGCGGCCGAATGGGAGTCACTGCTAATGACTTGACCCTTCACCGGGTCCGGAGGTTCAAATCCTCTCGCCTCCGCCACGCTGATTCGCAAGAGTCAGCATGTAGTACGGTTGGTTCGCAAGAACCAGCTCAACAGAAGATGCGCCCGTAGCTCAACGGATAGAGCACTTGACTACGGATCAAGAGGTTAGGGGTTCGAATCCCTTCGGGCGCACAAGAAAAGAAGCCCTGAACTGCGACGATGCGGTTCAGGGCTTCTTGGTTCCGGCCCGAGTTGTTCCGACTCAACACTTACTCAACACAAACGGCTCCCAGACCTCGTGAAAGTGTTGACCGCTCGTTGAGCTGCGGGTCCCCACGCTGCCGCAACCGACTAGTGCGCGGCTGGACGATATCGATCGGTAGATCGAGCGAGAGTCGAGCGGCGATCTGTTTGACGGCGCCCTCTCCCGTCGGAACCTGCGGGCGCGGAGCAAGACGGTGTCGACGCTTGCGCCGTCGGCAGCCCAGTAACCCAGCGGGCCAGCAAACGCTGCACGTTGGATTTAGGGTGATCAACGTCGCGACCGTTTCCGTGTCTAGCGGTGGCTACAGACACGGATAGATTCAGCGCATGAAGTCAGGATGGGGGCCGTAATACCCCCGATCCAACATCGTAGGGAGTAGGTCCCAGTCGCAAATCGCGATCGTGTTTATCGTAATACCCGAAAGATCACAGGCCGCTGCTCTCTCTCGGGCGGTGCGTAGTTGTGAGTCCCAGCCGGATGCTCCGTCGAAGTCTCCTGCGCCGCCTGGGTTGAATGCGAGCCAGATGAATTGCCCGCCCGCTGCATTTGATCCGTAGTCGTAGTACCGATGGAACGTGGCGAAGTGCGCGTAGATCTCGAAGGCGTCAGCGGCACCCTCGGTTCGGGCGTCCGTAAACATGCTGCGTCCCAGTCGGACAGGAACGATTCCGCGAGTTACCTTCCCGGTGTTGTAGTACAGATTTGAGTCGGTGATGGTGATGGAGTATGCCGCCACCGCGCCTTTAACTGCTTGCAGCACGACCCAGGCACCTGGTAGTCGGTAGATCCGATCTTCGCTTTGATCGCCAACGGTTTGCCACCGATTAAGAAGGTGCGGTTTCCCGAGTGCAGTTTCAATGGTTTCGAGCGGTCGGCCGAGACCCAGCTGATCGAGCTTTTCGGCCTGCTGCTTCTGTATCTGCTCAGGCCGTTGCTGCCACCGCCGCCGCAGCGGTCTGATGCTGACTCCGACAGCGACGATCAGAGTCGTAACCACAGCGATACCGGAATCGGCGATACTCAAGCCATCCTCTAGCCATTCCAACATCCCGCGGACCTCCGAATCATGCATTGCAGGAGCATTGCAATGTGCTGCCCGCCTGGACGTCTGCGGGGAGACTCGCGCGCATACACGTTACGGTGCACAGTCACGCGTAGAAGGTCTTGTAAATCGCGCCGACGAGTATCGCACCGATTGTCCCGAGCACCATCAGGACCACCACGACGCGGAGCAGAATGTCAGCAAATGTGCAGAATCCCGAGACCCACTTGTGTTCGCTGCAGTACTGCGACACGCGGTCTTGCTTCTCAGGATGGGTGTAACACGACACCGATTGGTAGTGCACGAAATCAGTAAATGGTGTGGCCTTGAGCAGCGAGGTCAGAAATTTGAACCCAGGCAGATCGACGTCGCTAGTGGGTCCGTCAGGTGAGGCCCCATCAAGCTCGCTGGAACGCTCAACCTCTGATGCACCGGCGTAAAGCTCCATCAGCTTGTCAAGAGTGGCCTGGTCAATGGGCTTCAGATCCTCAACTTCGCCCTCGTCGACGGCTGACTGCTCTTCCGGGTCGGCGTCATCCGATGGATTGACCAGAGTCACCGCAACCCGAGTGTTCTCAGCCGGTTTGATACTGCCTCGGGAGACACCCAGAACCTTCGGGCCAACTCCATCGAGTCGTAACCCATGCTGTTCAGTCGGCGCACTTCGCTCTCCGGCATCAGAAGATTTGCCGCGAATTTGTTCGCGTACATCTCCTCGACGCTGGTGCCGCATGATGACAGCGAGTCACGCCGGTGCGTATACGTCTTGTGACGCTCACCGCTGGGTGTGTAGTTCCCGAAGTAGTGCCCAAGTTCGTGGGCGCACGTAAAGCGCTGACGAACAGGGGCATGCTCGTCGTTCAAGAAGATGTCAGGTTCCTCGTCCTCGCGCAGCTTGACGATCATCCCGGAAACTGACGATGGTAGGCGCTGGTTAAATACATTCAGGCCGAGATCACGCGCCACGACGACGGGGTCGACCGGAAGGCGGAGCGTCCCATTCTCGTCGCGCAAGATCCCCAAGACTCGCTCGGCAATCTTCTGCGCGGGCCACCGCGCTGCTGTAGACGCCATTCACTCCTCCTCTCGGTCGTCTTCTACCACAACTCTAATGACACGTCGGTGATTCCCAGCGTGTCGCTACGTTCGCGGCGAGTTGCGAAGATTTCGAATGTTAGCCGTAAGGACTGACAAGGCTGCGTTGGGAAGGCCAAAGCGTCGTGCCGGTTTGGCGAGAACCGCTCGACTGCTGCCTCTGCCTTCTGATGCACGGTCACAGGAAGCACTGCGCCGCCGACGGTCCGTCGATCGAGAATCAGATTTGTATAACTCTCGGGTCGGCGTTGAGGTGTGGGGTGAACTCGTCCAGGGCGCCGGTGGTGTCCGGCGCGCTGTTCATTCGCTCGATGTAGTGAGCTTCGGTAACCCGGGTCGAGGAGTGTCCGAGCTGACTTTGGGCAGTTTCAACCCCGTACTTGGCCTTGATCAGCGTCGCGACGGTCTTTCGGAACGAGTGCGGCTTCACCCAACCGAAATCAGAGCCGAGAGCGGCGCGCCAGTTGCGTCGCACGTTTGAGGGCGACAACCAGTTGCCTGTGCTTGTCACGAATACGGCCGAGTGTGGATTGAGAAAGACAGGTGCGGCGGCCCGCCGTCGCAACACGTCCGCGCCGAATTCGGGAAGGATGAGGGTGAGCGGCGGGGCCTCACCTTTACGATGAGGCTGTCTCCAGAGCTTTTCACCAGCTGCGCGCGGGACGACTAGGGTTCCGCCGATCACGACCGTCGGCGGCATAGCCTCAGCGAAAACGTCCTCGTGCAGTAGGGCGAGAATTTCACCGATTCGAGCCCCGGTAGCGATCAGGAGATCCATGATGTCTTGCAGGTCCTGCCCTGGCTTGGGGCCCGGACGCTTCCTCGTTAACCCCGCCTCGTCGATTTCCTCATGTCGGCAGTACAAACTGACGCGTCTCCTGATCTCCGTAAGCTCCTCGATTGTCACTGAGCGAACAGCTTCGCGTTTGTGGCGAGGCAAGGAGATCTCGCGTACCGGGTTCCGTTGCATCAGCTCGAGGCGCACAGCTTTACCAAACACTCCAAGGCATACGACCCTCGCGAGTTTCGCATTGCCTGGCGTGCGCTTGGCCAAGGTGGTCAGACACGCGTCGACTGCGCTGACGCGCACTTCGTTGATCAGTAGTTCTCCGAGTGCGGGCGCACACAGTTTGTTCCATACATCCCGGTAGCGAACCCAGGACTGCCGCGCAATCTTGTCCTCTTGATCAAGTAGCCACTGCTGAGCGAGAGCTGAGACGGTAGATCGGCTGGTCAGCTCGACTCCCGATGAAGGAGGAATTCGGTTCTGCAGCTTCGTATTCAAGGCTCTGCGGGCTGCTTCGGCGGACGCGCCGCTTGCTTCTACTAAGCGGCGGACCCCGTCCGAGTCGCGGACCCGGACTCGCGCCACGAATCGCCCACCGCGTTTGGCATCAGTGACCTTGCCCCATTCGCCGGGGGCCATACGTTGCCTAGGCATCGTGGCTTTCGCTGTCGACGGCCATATCGAGTTCGGTCATCTGACGGAACAGCTCCTCGGATCGCCTCCGCGCCTCCTCGTACATGAACTGCATGGCTTCGATGTGTTCGGCGGATTCTTTCTTCGACAATCCGTTTCGCAGCTGGACACGCGCCTTGCGCATGGCCTGCAGCGCCTGGAGCCAGTCTCGGACGATGCTCACGCGGTCGTTCTTTGGGTCGAACTGCTCGCGCGCCCAGACTTCGCTTGGTTCGCCATTCTCACCGTCGACCCAGTCGTTGGTTGGCTTCATCAAGCCGGCCTCACCGCTGAACCACTGAAGTGCATCGTGTGACTCCTGGTCGAGTCCCGGTAGGACCTCGACGTTGCCTTTGGGGAGATTGGGAAAGACCAGCTGGACCGGCGAGACTCCCAGCGCTGCTGCGAGAACCAGCAACTCGGAAACGTCGAGGCTTTTCTTACGGCCGTTTTCGAGGTCGGCGACGACGGACCGCGAGATGCCGTACCCGATGTCGTACGTGCGATCGGCGAGCTTCGCGGCCGAGAGTCCTGCATGTCCCTTACTGCGTAAACGACGGACCTCGCCCGCTATGCGCGCGACGAGATCTTCTGCCCAAGACTGCGTCATGGTTACGCAGTCTAGCGGAAATATCCGAAGGGTTGTGGCAATGAGGCGCAGTTGCTAGTTTGTGGTGGTGCTACTTGGACTGACGGTTCGAGTAGCTCGAAATGTGGATCAGCAACGCAACTGCTCTGAGGGAGGAAACCCATGTCACGACGGCTGTACTCGGTTCCGGAAGCGATGGCTCACACGGGGCTCGGACGCTCGAATCTGTTCAACAAGTTGGCATCAGGCGAGATCCGCAGTGTGAAAGCGGGCAAGCGTCGCTTGATCCCTGACACTGCAATCGACGAATACATCGAAGGACTCGAGGAAGCGGCCCGGACCAGCTCCGTCGTCGCCTGACATGCCTTTGACTCCCGACCCATACGAAATCGAAACGCCCCCGGCGATTCTCGGTGTTACGAGCACCGAGGCCGGGGGCGTCGTCGAAACCTCAACCCTGCTGGAAGGAGTTTCTCCATCGGATACTAATCGGTCCTGATACGCCTTTCAAGGTGTTTCGCAGCGACTCTCCGTGGATTCGTCGGCTTCTCGATGCCGGCCGCCTGCGCTGACAGCTGTGTCTGGATTCGCCGCGACAACGGGTGAATCCATCTGCTTACGAGCCACTTCGGCAAGCGCAAGCTATGCCACTGCCGGTACAGCTACCGGTATGTCGCCGTTGTGTGCTCTCGCAGCGTCGTTTTCTGGCAGTGCCCGACGTACAACCAGCCTGCCGCCGGCCTGTGCACCCTGTTGTAAATCCTCGACGACCGGCCCCGAGGCACCACCGGCTTGACTGATCATCGAGCTGGCGGCGATACCGATTAGCCGCGCGTCCGAGAGGACGCGGGGCTATTGGGCGTGGAGCGGACAACGTGGGTGCGGAAATTGGGGTAACGCCCTTGGGGGGTCCAAGAGAAGCAGGGCGAAGCCCCTTGTCTTGCAGACAGATAACACCACCGGAGGTAACCGATGAGACCTACCCGACTTAACGGCCATCCCGCTCTGATCGTGCACGCCGGATATCGCACCCTGGTGTGTTCACCAGGATCCTGGTCACCCGTGGACCGGCGCAACCGAACCTAAGCGAACTTCGACCCGGAAGACATCGAGCCTTACCCCATTTCCAGACAGCCCCGACCACACCGCAGCGAACCCACACGTCTCCAGTCTCGTTCGAAACCGCAATTACCCGTAGGGAGTGACATGGACGAAACACCAGCAAAGTGCCCAGCACCGAATTCGACATCGGTAAATACCTGCAACGCCCGCAATGCCTTCGACACTTCCTATGCGCCCCTTGGGGTTAATTCGCCCCATACCCGCGAAAGAACTATGTCGTCCATCGGTCTCTATGCCTGCACAGCACGCCACACATCCTTTGCGCCCAATACATCCCTTTCTCCCATTGCCTCCCTTGGAAGTGAGACACCCAATGCCCACTGATGTGATCGCATTCTGCAACCAGAAAGGCGGAGTAGGTAAGACCACCACTGTCTTTCACCTCGCGCACGCCGCAGCGAACGCCGGCCTACACACCCTGGTTATCGACATCGACCCCCAAGGCAACCTCAGCACCGTCCTGGCCAAGGACCCGCTCGCACGCGACGACGTCGGTGTCGCCGACGTCCTCTCCGAAGGGGCGATAACGACCATCACGCACGCCGCTGTCCCGACCCTGTGGCCTAGCGTCGACCTGCTTCCGACCGTGCCAGGCAACGAATCTCTCGCCTACGTTCGAGATCAACTGGTCATCGCCGGCGCAGGACGCGAACGGCGCCTACGGGATGCCATCGACAGCCTGGGCAACACCTACGACCTCGTCCTCATCGACTGCCCACCGAGCCTGGACCTGCTGACGATCAACGCACTCGTCGCTGCACGAACAGCTGTCGTGGTCAGCCAATCCGCGCTCTTCTCCGCGAACGGTCTCGCGCGGCTCCGACGAACACTCACCGATGTCAAGCGTAGCTACAACCCGGACCTCGAACTGCTCGGCGCCATCATCAACCTCCACGAAATCAGCACCATCAGCGGCCGCGAGCAACTCACCGAAATCGCCGCGAACATAAACATCCTCGGTGACACCATCCCCAAACGAGTCGTCATCAAAGACTCCATGGAAGCGCAAACCAGCCTGTCCGACTGGGGAACCACTCAAGCGCGCAGCCTCGCCACCATTTACCGGGACACCCTCGTACTCCTTACCGGCGGAGCTCGCTGATGCCGAGGCCGGAACGACTCAAAAGCGCACTGGTCGAATCGAGCCCGATCGACCCACCGACCGCCGCGCAGCAGACGAACACGCCTGGTGCGCAACATCCCGATGCGCAACCGGACATCGATGCCAAGCGCAAACGCTCGTACTACCTCTATCAATCCACCATCGAAGAACTTCTCAACGCTGCCGAGGCACTCGCCGCAACGCCAGGAGCTCCGCGCGGACCGTCTGACCTCGTCAACGCAGCGGTCGAGCAGTACCTGGAGGTGTTGCGCAATACCTACAACGAGGGGCACCCGTTCCCGCAACGCACCGGCCCACTCGCGAGAGGACCGAGAATCCGATGAGCAACCATCACCGCCCTACTAACTTCGCATCTGACGCAGTGCCCATTCACCCTCGCGTCCTGCAGTGGGCACTCGCGACCGCGGTTGTCCTGACCGTCGGGATCGCCGGCGCATCGTTCTGGCTCAGCTTCGCAGTCCTTCGAGATCTGGCCGCAATGGCCGGGCTCGGCGCAAGTGAAGCTTGGGTGATCCCCGTTGTGCTCGACGGCGCCATCGTGTCGACTACCGTAACCGCGATCGCGCTGTCGAACCATGTCGACGAACGCACGATCCGCGGCCGACGTTTCGTCGTTGCCGTGCTCGTCGTTGCGGCCGCAACATCGATTGCGGGCAATGCCTACCATGCTGTCTTGACCGCGAAATTGTTGTCGGCCATCGTCTCTGCGGGCATTGCCACCATTGCGCCTATTGCCCTCCTGGCGATGACCGAGGTACTCGCCGTCATCCTGCGTGCGCCGCGCACCACTAGCGACCTCGCCTCAGCTGAGGTAGATCCAACGCTGCGGGTGCGAGACGATATCGATCGCAATTCTGAAGTACCTACTTTCCGTTCCACGGTCGACGGGCGTGATCGAGTCGAACTCGCGCTGCCGATCGAACTCGACAACGCGGACGACGGAACTCTCCCTCCGGAGGTGGAGGAAACCGTGCGTCTACGCCATGCGCACAAGGAGTGGTCGTGGGCGCGGATCGGACAGGAGACCGACGGCTCGGTCGCATCGACGGCAATGCGCAGGTATCGCAAGTGGGAGGAGTCGGCGTCGCAGAAGCAGTCTGTCTCCGCCGATAGCAGTGTGGCAGTCGAATGATGAGAGCTACCGCGGCAGGAACGTGGGCACCTTCCGTCGCTCCCGCACAGTCACGTGAGCATCAGGGGAGTGGGAGGTGGCCGGTTACCCCCAAAAGGTCCTGTTGCCCCGAAGTCATCAACAAAGACTCAGCACGTGGAGGGGGCCGGCATTCGGAGACCGGTCAGCCATCGCATGGGGTGGGGCGACCTTCGGTGTCCGCCGAATCGAACTCCGCTGCGCGTCGCGCTGAAAGAGCAATTTCTTTCGGGCATCTGGCTGCCGGCGAGTCTGCATCACCCGTGACCGCCGTATCAACCTCTGGCGTCGCAGGCTCCGGCCACAGGCTCCGAACACTTTTCAGAGCCCTTCGGTGAAAACTGTCCGGCCCAGACGTTGACCCGTCGTCCCCGGTCGCTGCTGTCTCTCCTCACGCCAGATGACGGCGAAAGAAATTGGCAGAGAACAGGGCCGGGGGAGCCGGTCCCGCGAGATAGGGGAGCCCGACATGGCGAAGTCCGTAGGCAAGACCACCACACGTAAGAGCACTGCAGCTGGGCGTGCCCAGACCCCGGCAATCGTCACCCACACCACCGCAATCGTCACCGGGCCGCAGACCGCGAGCATCACCATCACCGCTGCCGGTACCGAAGACGCGCAAATGGTCGTCGCGTTCGGCCACCTGATGCTGACCTTTCGCAGCGCAGAGGCCGTCAGCGGTGTCATCGCCGGATTCGCTACCGTCCGTTCATCGCTCGTAGGCACGGACGGACACGCCCCATACCCTCGGCAACCAGGAGCGGAGTTCGGTGCACCCGCGATCTCGATTGTCTGGCTCCGTGGACCCGAGCACACCGTAGTACCAGGGAGCCGCTACCTCGCAGACCAGCGGCGCACAGTGCGTTGGGTGGATCTTTACATGGGTCCGATCACCTGGCGCATCACCGACCGCAGCGGATACGACAGCCTCATGGACGAGTTCCGGCGCGTCCACCGATCCGCAGTCGGAGTCTTCCTCGACGGAGGACAGTTCCGCCGCGACCCGTCCAAGATCCTAGACGCGTTCGACGGTGCCTGAGCGCCCATAGCACAGGTTCGGCCTCGCACACCGGGGTCGAACCTGTTCATCCACAGCGTTCTTCCCATCCACCGGTCCCCGAAAAGCTAGCCAGCGTCGCACGACTCGCTGCGCTCCCCGTGCGACGCTGGCGCAACGCGCCACTCACCACCTGCCGGAAAGGAACCGCCACCCCATGATCACCTGGACAGTCACAACCCACCCCGAAAACAACCCCGAATTTCTGACAGCCAGCGGAGCCGAACCCACCCTGATCGATGCAAAACGCGCAGCAGCCGACGCCGTCCGCTACGCACTCCTCGACGCAGCCGAGCACGCGTCACCGGACAACGGCAGCGCCCCGTCCTACCTCGTCACACTCGATGGAACCTGTGCCCTCATAGTCGGGCTCGGTCGCTGCCATCCAGCCAACTACAACGGCGTCCTCGACAGTCTCGAACGCTTCGACGGTTCGGCACCGCCGCACCTGCTGTACATGTGACGAGCACCCACCTGCAGACCGATATGCAGTACGCACTGATGGAGTCGGAGCGATCGGGTGGCGGATATTCGCCGACTGCGGAGCTGTGCACTGTGTTGTGCGAGAGGCTGCGCCCCTCGCGCTCCCGCCCCCGGATCGTCGCGTGCAAGAACGTCAGGCCGCGGGGTGCGCGAGGGCGTACGCTCACCTTAGAAAGGCTCAATGAGCGGCGTTGTACGCCTCTTCGATATCGGCGGGAATGCGTCCGCGCTCGCTGATCTCATAACCCTCATCGGATGCCCACTGGCGTATTGCACGGGTTTGTGCCGGATCACGCTTCGTGGCCGAGCCAGCGGTCTTCGCCGTCGATGTTGCGCCGGCCGGGACGGTTTACGGCGACGACCACCGACACGAGTCGCGTGCTCGATGTAGTAGTCGAGCTTCCGGTGAAATTCAGTCGCATTCTTGGACTTCAGATCGATGACGTATTCGACCCCGTTGACGGCG
Source organism: Rhodococcus sp. B10 (assembly GCF_011770055.1). NCBI lineage: Bacteria > Bacillati > Actinomycetota > Actinomycetes > Mycobacteriales > Nocardiaceae > Rhodococcus > Rhodococcus sp. B10. The sequence continues at coordinate 18,750 of NZ_JAAFYV010000042.1, forward strand.
AATTCGATGGATTCGCCGGACCCCTCGTCGATCGCTGCCCCGTCGAGATCGTCGACAAGGGAAGTGATGATGTGTGTGGCCACAGTTCTTGTGTACCTTTCCTAATCGGGCATTACGTTCGCCTCGACACTAGCGGAACAAAAAATTACCTGATGCTTTAGATCAGGAAATATATGCCATTGTCCTTTTCTAGCTCTGAATCCGTTGGTCGAGTTGATCTTGATTTATTTGGCAGGGTGTCGAGCTGCCAGTGCCGGTACGGTATCTCGTATTGGTGGGCCGGCCACCCTTCGGGCGTCCACCGAATCGAACTCCGCTCCGCTCCGTCCAGTGGAAAAGCATAGAAATTTCTTTCGGCGCATCTGGCTCCAGTCGAGCGTGCGTCAGCCGTGACCACCGCCGCAACCCCTGGCGGCTGACGCCGGCACAAGGCCCCGAAAACTCTCAAAGCGCCTTCGGCTGAGACTTCCCGGTCCAGGGGCTGCACCGGTGTCCCCGTCCGCCGCCTTCTCGTCCTACGCCAGATGAGGCGAAAGAAATTGGCAGGGCAAAGGTCCGGTCACCGTATCGCAGGGAGGGTCACCATGAGCAGCACCGCCGATCGACTGAACCGGGCACTTGCCCAGATCACATGCGCCACCAGCCGACTCGACGCCGCCATGTGCAGCGGGCTGAGCATCGACGTCACCGACCTGTGCCAGACCCTCGCAGCGTGGGACACCGAAGCCCGCGCACTCGGCGCGACGGACGAGCAGATCGACGACGCGCAACTGGCCGGCATCTCCTGACCACCGAGATCTTTCAGTCGATCCCACCACCGAAAGGCGCCACCATGAGCAACCCAGCACAGACCGACCTCCGCATCACCTCCGCCGCCGACATCCTCGCCGCACTGCCCGCGATGATCGGATTCACCCCGCACAACTCAATCGTAGCGATCCTCCTCGCCAGTGAAACCACACGAAAGACGTTCGTGCGCGCCGTAATCCGATCCGATGCAGCGGACGGCGCCGCACCCGCAGCGGACATCGCAGCTGCAGCATCACGCCAAGATGTGGACGCCGCAATCCTCGTTGCAGTCGCAGACGCGGGCCGCACGGTCTCGGCGCTACAGGGAATCGACGGAATCCGGGACCACTTGAAGGATGCCGGTATCGAGGTCCACCGTGCCCTACACACGTTCGAGTTGACCGCCGGTGCGGTGTTCAGCGACCTCGACTCCGCCGACGGTGGCATCATCCCCGATCCGGCGTCGAGCGAAGTCGCCGCCGCGCAGGTACTGTCGGGCCGCGCAATCGAATCCGACCGCACAGTCGTCGAGCACCGCTTCGACCAGGGCGAGGAAATCCCGGAATCGGTCGGTCTCCGCGCCGCAGCACTCCTCGGGGACGACTTCTTGGCAGCAACCTTCGAGGAACTCGCAGCAACGGTGTACGCCCGCGAGATCCCCAGCGAAACGATTGTTTCACGCGTCGGAATCACCCTGAGCCGATCACCGCTCGACGTCCGTGATGCCTACCTGCGCCTGGCGATATACGGCGAGCAGCACGCCCTCGAGGCCATGACGCACATTGCGCGCGGCCTACGCGGAACAGCACGAGCGCAAGCACTCACCATTGCGGCATATTTCGCTTACCTTGGCGGCGACGGCGCCGCCGCGGGTATCGCGATCGACGCGGCACGACGAACAGCCGACAATGTGGGCGCCGAAGTTCCGTCGTTCACCACGTTGCTCGATCGAGCGCTTCGCGCAGGATTCGAGCCGGAGAACCTGCGTGAACTCATCCCGAGCGCCGAGACCGTCGAGAAGTCGACCGGCGCCACACTCACCGGATAGCGATCAGCCGGCTCGGGCAATTGCACACACCGCACGCGCCCGAGCCGGCCGGGGCATCGGGCGTCGAGGCCTCACGCCAACGACCGCACCATCGCCTACAGGGGAGCGACTCTATTCCGGAAGGCCCACGGCGTTGAAGAACACATCCATCGCAGGAGAGCCATCAACGAGTCGAGCCGCCGATGAGATTGAGTCTGCGATCGGCGCACGGATATCCAGAGGCGTTCCGATCATGAGATCAACGGACAGGCGAGCCTCGACGGCTGAAAAATCCACGCCCAGGAGTGTAGCCCCAGCCGCATCCACCCAACCGAATAGAGCGTGATGCCCGTAAAGCATCCCTTACCCGCAACGCCCATGCCTGACTCCGTGAAACAGATGAATACTGTTGCTGCACAGTCCACACGCATCCACCACGATCCAAGTCGGCAGTAGATGTACACACCGAGCCTCACAGGCGATACCGTGACCATGTACTGCTCGTAAAAGCATTGAACGACAGCGCCATTCGACCACTTCCGGCAGGTGCCGACTACCGACGCGGCACCCACGAGATTGGATTGATCATGACCGCACTACGCGCAGTGGCACTCGAACCCGACAAGGACGAAAGCGGCCCGATCGATGACCTGACCGCGCACCCCGAAACCGCACCCGAGGCATTGGCGATCTGCGCACTGATGTGGTCGCGGGACGTCTCCGAGAACCACCGGATCGCATCGACGCTGACCCCGAACGACTTCCACGAGCCCCTCTACCGCGCCCTCTACGCCATCGTGCAGGACCTGATCCTCACCGACGCACCCCACGACCCCGCCGGCGTCCTGGACGTCCTCGTGCGATCCGGGGCAGACGGCCACAAGGACGCTCTGCTGCGGCGCGCACTCACCGACGTCACCACAGCCAACGCATGCGGAGCATCGGCGAGCGACTACGCCGGCATGGTGCTATCCGAGTCGTACCGCCGCAGCTTCTACGACGCAGGCGTCGCGATCATGCAGGCCGCCGAGGAAGCACCCGAGGACCTACTGTTCGATCAGCTTCTCGATATCGGCCGCGCACAACGGACCGCCACCAACCGTCTCAACCAATTCCGGCGCGGAGCAGCGCAATGACCGCCGGCGACACCGACGCGGCGCGCACTCTCGGACTGACGCCCGAGGACGCGCGGCGACTCGATCCGCAGGCGATCGACGATCTTCTCGTAGGCCGCGTGCTCGACGACGACATTCGATCCGGCGCCAGGTTGCACGACGCCGCGTTCGCCGCCGGTTACACCGACAGCGCCGCCCGAACGCTGCTGCACCGGTATCGACAGTTTGTCGAGGACTGCAACCAACGCGACCAGATCGCACTGTTCTGACCTACACCCTTGAACACACCCACAACAAAGGACAATCGATGCCGACAAGAATAGACACCGACCGCGGCGCGCTGTTCGGCCCCAGCTTCGACGAGACCCTCGGATACTTCTTCGGTCCGGACGCGTCGTGGGAGTGCCACAGGCTCACCGCCGGATACATCGAGGGCCGCGCGACCGGAACGACGGCCGTGCGAGTGCCGCACGACGGCGGAACGATTATCGTCGCCCGCATCCTCACGTGCGTCGACGTGTCAGAGGTTCCCGCGGCGGCGGTGCAGTGCGCCGATAGGCAGTTCGCGGTTGGAATCACGGCGTGCCCGGAGCTTCCCCGGTGGGTGTACGAAAACGCACAGTCGCTCGCGGTCTGACCGCAGCGCACTACGGTCGACAGTCAGGTGATCATCGAACAGGCTGCACCGTGAGCGGTTATGCGGCAAGGGCGACGACGGTGCCCGGTTCGACCGGGCCGTAATGAGCGGTGATCTTGTCGAGCTGCACTTGGTAGTACAGCGTCTGCAGCCCGAAGACGAAACACAGCAGCAGTCCGACGACAGGGCTGCAGGTCGGTTCGATGCCCGCGGCACGTTGCGCGTCCTTGATTCGGTTGCCGGTGTTGAAGTAGCTCACCAGCGGCGCGATGACGGTCCACCCCAGCAACAGAATGACCAACATCGGCCCTGCGACCGGAACGTTGCGCCGACGATCGAACTCGGCCATCTCGCGGTGAATCTTGTAGTACCAGACGAAGTGATAGATGCCGAGCGTGATCAGCGGCAGGCCGATCCAGACGGCGAACGGGTTGCGCGTTTTCATGGCGAGCCCGGAGGCGACAGGGGCAGTCACGAGGATCTCCTCCACAACTTCGATGCGGCCAGTCCGCACGACCGGCGAACATCGTCGCACGCGCACTGCAACACCCACAGGGGAAGCCGCGTCGACGTCCGTAGGTTCATCTGCGTGAATGACCCTGCTCGGCGCCGCGAAGGATGCCGTCGACCCTGCAGCATGCGCGAAGGCGACGCTCGTATCAGGCCTCGTTGCGCGACAGCAACGTTCACATGTTGCTACGGAACGCGCCGGCCGCAACTCCGACGATCAGTGCAACCGCCACACCGGCGACGGCAACGACGATCCGAAAGATCCACGTGGCAACGAGTCCCGTTGCGCGCAGCGGAGCGAACCGCCACCCGGTGTCCGTTGCACCGGCCTGTAGCAACGCCGCCGCACAGACGACGGCAACGACAATCCATCCGATCACGAGATTCACCTCCCCTCGATGAGTGCTGCGTAGTGCGGACTACGTTCAGTACACACGCCGGCACCGACACGCCAGGTATGCACGAGCCCGCCGGTTGCGCAGCGGACGCGACGGAATGACGATCGCGGGCGCCGTGCGCCCACCGATCAGGTGAGTGGCTGCTCTCCGAGCCTGTGGGAAACGCTCGATCTTGCACTGCCAGTGCGTTGTGCGTTCGATCCCGTTGGTCGCCCGCGTGCGGAGTAACACTAATGTCGTGCAGTCGCCCAACTACGCCACGTCCCTGGCCGATGCCGACGCGTCGGCACCGTCGGACGTTAGCGTCGAATCCGGCGCAGCGGCCGCAGGATCCGCCGAGTCCTCGCCGGCATCCGGACGCGGCGCAGCCGACTGCTCGTCCACGGCTCGGCCGGACGGCACAGGTGCGCGCCGAGTGGACCGAATCAACTTGGTCGCCTCGGCTACCGGAATGTCCACGAGGGATGCGACGGCACTGTAGGTTTCGCCGCGCGCCTTGAGGGCCGCTAGCGCCGAGGCGCGCCGACCGCGCGCATCTTCGAGCTTTACGCGTGCGGCGGATCGGAGCTTGTCGATCTTCTCGGCCAAGTCGTCCTCGATCTTGTCTTCGTCGCGGGTCGCGTCGAAGTACGAGACCAAGTCCGCTTCCTGATTCTTCAATCGCTCGCGAGCATCGGCCAACCGGTGGGCGTTCGCTTTTCTCGCACGCTCACGCGCGCTCGAGGTCGCTTTCGGGAATTGGCTCATGTGCTTGACGGTATCGCGAATTCGCCGCGCCCAGAAGGGCCAGTGAATTCGATCTGTTCTCCCGATCGTGTTGATCGTCAATGTCATTCGTCCTGATTCGTCCACCGCCGTTCCTCACGTTCCAATCAGCTGGCAGAATCACGATCCGACAACTTTTCATGACCCACAATTTTCGAGCACCAAACCCCACACACCTCTTGCACTACTAGTGACTATGGGGCGGCGAGCGCCTATGGTGTCGACATGATGACCGTCCATCCGCTGCACGCCGGGGACGGATACACCTATCTCACACGGGAAGTCGCCGTCGGTGACACCAGCCTCGAGAAGGGGCAGAGTCTCACCGACTACTACACCGCGGAGGGCGCTCCGCCCGGAATGTGGGGCGGCCGGGTAACCGAGGAACTCGGCGTCGACGGTCAGGTACGCGAGGATCAGATGAAAGCCTTGTTCGGTGAAGGGTTGCATCCCGAAGCGGAGGCGATGACCGCAAAACTCATCGCCGATGGTGCCACCGCGGACGACGCGGTGGACAGCGTGCGGCTGGGTAGACGGTTCGCGGTGTACCGCAACGAGGTACCGCTGACGAAGCGGATCCGTGCTGAAATCGAAGGCGATCACAAGACGTTCGGACGTGCTCTCTCAGCGGATGAGTGTCAGCAGATCCGCTACCGACTCGGCGCCGACGAGTTCCATCGAGAGGTCGGGCGCTCGCCCGCCTCCGAAGCGGAGCTGACCCGCTACATCGCGTCGCAGAAACGGCGCGAACGCCAACCCGTCGCCGGCTACGACTGCGTGTTCACCCCCGTGAAATCAGTGTCGGTGCTGTGGGGCCTCGCCGACAACGACACTCGACGCGGCATCGAACGTGCCCACAGCAGAGCGGTCACCGACGCGATCGGCTGGGTCGAAGACAACGCTTCCTACACCCGCGTCGGCAAAGCCGGTGTCGGACAGATCGAGTCCACCGGGCTTATGTACACGCGGTTCGATCACCGCGACAACCGCAACGGCGATCCGAATTTGCACACCCACGTCGCCATCTCAACCAAAGTGAAAGGTGTCGACGGTAAATGGCGCAGCCTCGACGGGCGCGTGTTGCACAAGCTCGCCGTCGCCGCGTCCGAGCGGTACAACACCCTGATCGAGGAGTACGTCAACCGCGAACTCGGCGCGACATTCTCCGACCGCCCCGGCGCCGGTGCCGGCAAACGAGCTGTTCGGGAGATCGACGGTATTCCGCCGGAACTGCTCCGTGAGTTCTCCCGCCGCGATGCCATCGAACGTCGTCTCGAGCAGCTCGTCGGGGAGTACCGAAAAGCGCACGGCAAAGACCCGTCCAAGGCGATGCAGATGCGCCTCGCGGACACAGCAACGTTGGAAACCCGCGAGCAGAAACCGCCCGCAACCTCGCTTGCTGCGCAACGCGCCGAATGGCACAGCCGCGCCGTCGATCGCATCGGGAAACGAACACTGGCACGGGCATTGGCTGCGAGCACCGGCCACTCGGTCGAAGCAACGAACGCAGACGACATCGACCACCATCAGGTCGCCGCCACCGTTGTTGCACGCGTCGCGCAGCAACGCGCGACCTGGAACCGCTGGCACATCGACGCCGAAGTGCAACGCCAACTACGCGGCATCGTCTTCGACTCCGAAACCGCGCGACACGATCTCACCGAACGCATCACCGAAGCAGCACTCGGCGCACACTCGATCCGACTGACCCGCCAAGTCGACGCCGCCCCGGCGGCGTTGCAACGATCCGACGGTGCCTCGATCCTGACCGTCCACGGCAACCAGACCTACACCAGCACCGCCATCCTTGCCGCCGAACAACGGCTCGTCGGAGCCGCCCACACACCGACCGCCGTCATGGCACCCGCTCACGCGTACCACGCAGCGCTGGCCGCGCACACGGCCCGCAAAGGCTGGGAACTCGGCGCCGATCAGAAGAAACTCGTCGAACATTTCCTGTTCTCCGGGGCGCTGCTCAGCGACGGCATCGGACCGGCCGGCACCGGCAAGACCACCGCCATGCGCGTCGCTGTCGATGCCTGGCGCGCAACCGGATACGACGTCGTCGCCCTCGGACCCTCGGCGAAAGCCGCCGGCGTCCTCGGTGAAGAACTCGGTGTCACCGGACGCACCATCGACGACGTCCTCACCCGCCATCGAATGGGCCTCGACACCGGCATCACCGCCGCGGCGATGATCCTCGTCGACGAAGCAGGCATGGCCTCCACCCACAACCTGGACCAGCTCACCCGCATCGCCGCCGAACGCGGCGCCGTCGTGCGGCTGCTCGGTGACCCGCAGCAACTCGCCGCCGTCGACACGGGTGGCGCACTGCGCCTGATCGCCGCCGAAACTACCGCTCCCGAACTCGTCGACGTGCACCGCTTCCACGACAAAGAGGAAGCCGAGATCTCCCTGCGCCTGCGGGAGGGAGATACTTCTGTGGCCGCCTGGTACGCCGCGAAAGACCGCGTGCGACACGGTATGGCCGACGAGCTCGCCGAGAAGGTCTTCACTGCATGGTCCGCCGACCGCGACAGCGACATCGCATCGGTGATGATCGCCAACAGCAACACCACCGTCCGTGACCTCAACGACCGCGCCCGTACCGACCGCATCGCACGGGGACTCGTCGCCCACGGCGGCAACGAACTCTCCGACGGCCTCCGCGCATCCAAGGGCGACACCATCGTCACCAGACTCAACAACAGCGAACTGCGCGTCACCGGCACCCGCGGGGAACGCGTCGACAACGGCGACCTGTGGACGGTGGAGACCGCGCACCGCGACGGCTCGCTGACGGTGAAGTACCTCGACCGAGCAGGTCAGGTTCGACTGCCCGCCGAGTACGTCCGCGACCACTGCGAGCTCGGCTACGCCACCACCATTCACCGCTCCCAAGGCATGACCGTCGACGCCGTCCACGTCCTCGTCGACGACACCATGAACCGGCAAGCGCTGTACGTCGCACTGAGCCGCGGACGATTCGACAACAACCTGTACGTGCCGATCGACCGCATCGTCGACCCCCACCTGATCCACGTGCACCCCGACAAGAAAATCGCCGACGAAGTCGTACGCACCGTCATCGGCCGCGACGGCTCCGACACCTCCGCCACCGAACAACAACGCGACGCCGAGGTTGCGCATCTGCGCCTGGACTACAACGTCGCCGGCTACGGCTACGCCGACGACCTGATCGACGGTCACCGCATCGAAGCGATCGTCCGCGAGCAGATGGGACCGGCACTTGCCGCGAAGATGACCGGGGAAGCGGAATGGGACTCCTTCGTGCGGCAGTACCGGCGCACCGAGCACCTCGGGCTCGACGCAGCACCGACCCTGTCCTCCGCCCGCGGTGAACGCGAACTCGACACCGCCGAGTCACTGTCGGCGGTGATGCATTGGCGCCTCGAACGCCGCATCGACGACAGCGCCGACGAGCAGACCGCGTGGCGAGCGCGCCTGCAAGCGGCTCTGCAACAACGCTTCGGTGCACACGCCGACACGATCGTCGCCGACGAGCAGAGCTGGGAACGCCTCGCCGCGCAACTCCGCAACGTCGAACGGGCAGGAAAGGACCCGCACGCGGCGATCGCACAATTACAGCGCGGCGCCGACGGTCCCGAACCGACCACGACCGAGCTGCTCGCCGACGCCGAACGACGGTGGCCTCTCGGCCGCGACGCCCGCAACCCCGCCGCGCCGACCTGGATCCTCCCGCCGATGCAGGAGCGCGACGGAGTCGACCCGGAACTGACCGCATGGAGCCGGCGCCGCTACACCGAAATCGCCGACCGCACCCGCGAACTCGGACAGCATGCCGTCGACGAGCGACCCGACTGGACCGTGCACCTGGGCGAGATCCCCGATGCACCGGCAGACAAGTTGGCCTGGCAGCTCACCGCCGCCCAAGTCGGTGCCTACCGCGAACAGTTCGGCATCGACAGCGCCCGAACCCTCATCGGAGATCGGCCCGAGCACGGGGACAGTGCGTCGGCGTGGGATCAGGTCAACGCCCGTATCAACGCACTCAGTGTTCGTGAGACCGTCGACGCCGGTGCCCACGAAACTTCGCCGGTCACACCGCCGCCAGTACCTGCCGTCGATCCAGCAGTGCTCACCGATCGAGCACGTCGCGAGGCAGCAGAACAACGCGCCGCCGAGCAACGACGCCTCGCCGAACAACGCAAAGCCGAACGCCGCGAACAACTACGCCAACAACAAGCACGCCGCCCCGGACCGCACCGCGGCCCACGCATATAAACCGTTCACCTCGCGCCCCTCACCGAACCCAGAAGCCCGACCACGCCAGCAGCACCATCGGCCAGAAGCACGATGCCGCAGCGTGAATCGAGCCCGAACCGGTTCGCGCTCCCATCTCACACACGAGGAGCTATTGATGGCGTTCTACATTCCCGAACAAGACCCCTACCGACTAGTCGAGCTCACCGCCACTCAGTCAGGACGACCAATCCACGAAATGGACGGGACTTTCCACACCTTCCCCACGGCGGACAGGGGCGCCCTATTGCTGTGGAGCAGCCGACCTCGACTGACCGACGAGCTGTACACACACGTCGAGGACGTCCTACAACTGCCGCGCACCCACAAGGACTTTCCGACCGTCAGCGATCTGTCGATGCCAGCGTTCCACGCGATGGTGGAGGCGTCTTCGTACCCGTCACCGGACGGTAACGGGAGAGTCGCCGGTGAGCAGTGGGAACACATGCACAGTCCTGACGAACTAGCTAAGAACGTCCGCGGCGACACCGGAATTGAGATACCGGCGTCGACGCTCAGCCAGCTGGATACAGATGCAACGCTCGCTTGGTACGGCGACCTCCACGTCGAGCACGTCGGTGCGGTGTTCCAGATGGAAGCCGTGCGTCGGGACCGCGCGTTCCTCAATCACGACCTCGACGCGGGCGTGCTTTCCGGTCGCCGCGCAGCACTCGATCACTACGCCGACGCCCTGCGCCATGATCTCGGTAATCGTCTCCGAAACACCGAGTTTCGTGGGGCGCGGCCGGATCAACTAATTGCAGGACAGACCAGCGAGTGGACCGAACAAGCACGGATCGCGGAACTTCGAACCTGGCCGGGAGGGGCAGCCACACAGAAGGTGGTCGCCGACTTCGACCGAGCAGCAGCAGACTGGCACAGTATCGTCGAGAAGCCGTGGACGATCCTGCCCCACCAGTCAGAAGCCGACCTGTTCAGGGAGTACGACAACCGCAAGCACACTTTCTCGAGCGACATGTCCCGGGCGCGCACGCAGGAATGGGCTGACGCCGCGAAACCTGCGACCCTGACGCCTCACCGTCTGCTCCCTGCAATGGATCTGACCGATGCGGACCTGCGCCGTCGCGCCGCCCAGCAGCACACCGTCGACCGCGGAATCCGCCGCGAACCTACACCGCCGCAGGCGAAACCGATTGCACAGCAACACCCCCAGCCGCGCAGGATCGAACCCTTCTCCTCCCACACGATGGATCACCGGCGTCCCTCGATGTGAGGTGTCGACACCCACTGCACGTGAAAGATGCTCCGCACTCGACATCGATCGAGTGCGGAGCATCTTTCCTTTTCGAGCCGCCGAGGTGCGTGTACGTCCGGGCGGGTGGACGTACTGGCACTTGTGGGTCGACGGCCCCTACGGCCGGAGCCGCAGCGACATCCGAGCCGAACCTTTCGTCGTAGCCGGGCGGGTGGATACGACGATTCGGTCGCCTGTCGCTGCGGACTTTCGGGCCGCGGGCTTTCGGGTGCCGCGTCAGGTCGCCGGCACCCACGCGCCGAGGCGGGTGTTGTAGGTCCAGTCGATGTCCTCGAACGTCACCGCGCTGTCCGGATCGGCGGGGTCGACGGGTTCGGCGAGACCGGCCTCGATGGCGGTCTCCATGTCCGCTTCCGGGATCGACCGGACCTCCTGCGCCGAGCTGATGTCGATCACCGACGAACCGGCCGGTGGCGCCGGTGTCGGTGGTGCTGGGGTGGGTGCGGGTTCGGGGCGGCCAGTGATGTCGGCGGCCACGAACTCGTCGATGCCCGGCAGTGTCGCCGGTGTCACCGGCTGATGGTCACACCGAGTGTGGGTGCAGGTGTCGAAGTCACTGACCTTCCTGATTCTTTCGATGGCCGGCCAGAACCATTGGGTGTGCCAGGCCGTGAGATCGTCGCGGTACTCATCGCCCCGGTAGTAGGCGTCGGTCCACGCCACCATCAAGGCGGAGAGTTCTTCGACGACGGGACTGTGCCGGTACCAGCACGGCGGGATCTTGGTGTCGAGCTCGTAGCGGTCGCGGATCCAGTTGACCCAGTCGATCAGTTCATCCCACAACTGGCGCGCTTGCACGTGGTCGAGGTAGCGCCACGTGAACCTAGAGGGTGCGAGCTGGTCCATTCCGGATTCTGGTGCAGGGGTCGTCACGACAGCGTCGTCCCGTCACTGACCTTGTCGAGAACCACTGCGCGCGCACGATCGACCGGCACGTGGCCGGAGTCGACGATGCTATCGAAGGCCTTCTGCGAGGCAAGGACTGCGGTGCGGGAGTGCTTGTCGTCCCAGACCGAGGGCAGGTGCACCAGGATCGGCGGGGCACCCCGGTAGATCAGCAGTCCGTGGTCGGGTTCCATCGTCCGGATCTCCGCTGGCGTCATGATCGGAACTTCCCGCAGAGTGGGGCCGGCTTGTTTGCTGCCCGAGGGTTGCCATTCGTAGCGGTCGCCGAGCAACCGCGACAGCGATTGCAGCTCTTCGCCTTTCAGTCCGGGGAGGATGATCCGGGCGGGGGAGTTGTCGGCGAACATCTTGCCTGCCACTGGTCCCCACCGCAGTTTGTTCTGCTCTTCGTTGTGGGCGTAGGCGTGAATGGTGATCCCGCGGCCACCGGAGTCCGACATCAGATCCGGCAGACCGGGAATAGGGGCGACGTTGTTGACCTCGTCGAGCTCGAACCGCATCGGCGGATCGAAACGCCCACCGGGCAACGTCTGGGAGTACCGATCGGCGAGATAGTGCACTTCCGAGGCCAGGGCAGCGATGAACGGCGCCGCGGAGTTGTCCTTGCCTTTCGACACCAGATACAGGGTGTCTCCGCCGGACCGGATGAACTGCTCGAGGTCGAACGACTCACGCACCGGGACGTCGACGGCCCGCAGCAGCGCCGGCGACGCCAATGGTGCGAGGAGGCGGCTGGCTGCTCCGATCATATCGTCGGAGGAGTCCGATCTAGAGTCGAGGATCTGGGAAAGCTCGCTCTCCCAGTCAGGCATCGACCGGGCGAGGATCTCGCGCGGTTCGCGGCCCTTGCGGGAGTTGACCCAGACCCGGAGCTTGCCCAGGCTCGCTCCGCTGACGGCGGCGGCGTGGAGGTAGCAGCGCAGCAGGACGACGGCTTTGTCTTCCCAGTAGCCGCCGTTGGTGGTGTCTCCCATCGGCATCGCGCCTACCAGCGCCTTGGCTCGGCGGATCGCGACGTCGGGGTCCTGGCAGCCGGAGAGGATCGACCAGCGGATCGGGTCGGGCCAGCCGGTGATGTTCTCCGGATCGAAAATCGCGATCGTCCCGAGCGTCTCGCGCCACAGGTAGGTCGCGGAGATCAGATCCACTTTCGTGGTGGTCACCACCAGCGGTCCGGGGGCGTCCATGCAGCGTTGATACGCCAGCCGCCAGGTCTTACCGGAACCGGTGACACCGTGCACCAACATGCAGTCGTTCTGTTTGAGGTAGACCCTGCGATCAGGGTCGACGACGTTGTCTCCCAATGCGATCGCGACTTCGCTCGCGTCCAGTCGTGAGGGTTTGATGTCTTTGAGTGAGGCGCGGGTCGCGACTGCGGCCTTCCGGACGCTCTTTTCGTCGATGCCGGCGCGCGCGAGATCCTTACGGGTGGCGAACCCGCGTTCGGACTGCTGCTTCCGGAAGTGCCAGTCGTCGACTTCCGAGTCGATCCACACCGCGACCGCAGCATAGGCGGTCCCCAGCACGAGGATGCACGTCCAGGTCACCCATGCCGGGCCGGGTTGCGCACCCTCGGGCCACCCGGCCGCCGGATCGCTGGGGTGGGTGAACAGTCCGATGAAGATCCTCGCGATCTCCCCGCCGCCGGCGGGCATCGCGACGACGTTGCCGGAGACGATCAACGAGACCATGCCGCCGCCAAGGGCTGCGAACAGCACACCTCCGACGAACGCCGCGATGGTCAACGCCTCGGAGGGAATGATCGGATCGTGCGGCCGCGGGGGAGCCTGACGTTGACCCATCAGTTCGCTTCTTCCGATGGAAAGACGATGGGGTCGAACTCGCCGCCTGCCAGAACGAAGGCATTCCAACCGCCCTCGTAGTGGCGCATCACCAGGCGTGCTATCTGCCAATCGTGCAGTTCGTCGAGAAAGTCTTCATCGACGCCGCAGTCTGCCAGCCAGCCTCGGGCCTCGGCCATCGCAGCGGACGAAGGCGCGGCCATGAGCCCGAGTGCGCGCCAGCAGTCGGAGGGCATGGGGCCTTCGGGCAGTGGGGAGTCCGATTGGAACTCGACGCCACCGCCCTCGATGAACGCGAGCGTGGCGGCGTCGAAGACCCGTGAGCTCTGTTCGAGTACGAACCCGTTCCATCCTGTGGGGTGCGTCGCGTCGATGATCTTGTGTTGTTGGGCAACCGACAGGCTGAAGATGGTGTCCCAGTCCAGGAATCCGAAGTGGCCGAGGACCCAGGAGATTGCTTCGCCTTCGGCGTCCTGGTGTGCTTCGAGGAAGTCGTCGGTATATTCGCGCATCTGCGCGCTGATGGGATGTTGTGCAGTGTAATCGGTGCTCATGCGGATCTCGGTCCTTTCACGGCAGTGTCGGTGTCGGTGAGTGCGATCTCTTCTGGGGAGCGAACGTGTTCCATGAGGATCGGGTCGGCGGAGCCGATCTTGACCAGGCATTCGCCTTGGCCGAGGCCCATGATGATCTCCACCGATCCCGGTGGCAGGTGGTACATTTCGGCGGTTTCGCGGGCGTCGTCGTAGCGTTCCTGCGCGAAGAGGAACACGATTCCCGCTTCCTGCATGAGCGCGCGAGCAGGAGAGTCCTTGGACATGTCCGAAGGGTGATGGAACGCCGAGACGGTCGACAAGCCCAGTCCGCGCGAGAGTTTCATATTCGATCGGAATACTCGTCCGGTGCTGCCTTCGGCGACGTGCCAGCCTTCCTCGACGATCAGGATGGTCTGACGGGAGAGGGAGGATCGGGCGGCCAACAGGTTCGCGAGCCAGGTGTTGATGACCGTCATCACCACCCGCAGCGCGGGGCCTTCGGTGGGCAGGGCGGAGATGTCGAAGTGTGCGAACGGGTGCTCGAGCGCGGCCCGTACTTCCGGTGAGGTGGGGGCGTCGACGAGGCCTTTGAGGTCGCGGTCGACCAGCCGGAGTAGGGCTAGGCCTGCTTCGTAGCCCCATTCAAGCGAACGCTGCGCCCACCGGTCACCGAAGTAGTCACCATCCCCGGGTTGGGGTTCGACGAGCCTGCGCGCGAGATCCTCGAGGACCGGTTCACGACCGGTCGCTGCGGCTTCCTCGTTGACGAGCGCGAGGGCGCGACCGACAGCGCTTTTCTCCGCGGTCGACAGGGGCCGTTCCATCGTGTCGGCGAGGACCGCGATGACGAGAGCTTCCTGCCCGGCCGGGGTGACGCCGTCGAGGCCTCCGGCATGCTCGCCGCCGGTGGTGATCGCTGGATCGAGCAGATTCAGGCGCGCCCCGCCGCCACCGGTCTTGAAGCGGACCGATTCGACTCCGAGGGTGCGGGCGAAGATCGAATATTCGCCTTCGGTGCCCTGGCGTTTTTTGTCCATGACAACGACTTGGCGGCCGAAGATCAGCTGCCGCCAGCACGATGCGGTCTTGATCAGCGAGGACTTGCCTTTGCCGATGTCGCCGACGACGCAGACGTTGATGTTGGAGATGTCGGTGCCGTATAGCTCGAACGGGTCGGTGATCACCAGATCGTTCGAGATCCGGTTCAGCCCGGTGACCGGTCCTTGATGCCGGACACTGCGGCGGCTGATGGCGAGGTTGAGTGCTTCGGCTTGCCGGGTGGTGCTCCACGCCCCTTCCGGGCGGGGTTCGTACCAGCCGAACCGGTCGAGGAGCTTCCTGCGTTTAGGCGGCTTCCTGCGTGTGATCTTTTGAGGAGCGGCGGGGGCGGTCTCGACGGCGTCGAGAACTTTCTGCCCGTCACCGAGACGCTGCGGCGGAGCGTCGCCGAACAGGCGACTGCGACTACGTGCCGGCGGCCGCGCATGGGTAGCGGTGCGGGTGGTGGTGTTCGGTGCCATGTCGGATGCTCCTGGCCTATTTGCTCGATCGGGTGACGGCCAGTCCGCGGCCGAGGGGCAGGGTGGCGAACAGGGCGACGTCATGGTTGTCGTCCTGCCAGTCGATGGTCTTGATCGCCGAGGCATCGGCGGCTTCGGTTACGCGCATGCAGGCCCGTTCGAGGTCGTCCTCGTCGCGGCCGGTGACGGCGATGGTCATGGAGTAGATGACGCCGTGATGACCGGATCCGGGTTTGAGGTCTTCGCGGCGCCGCGCCGAGGCGCTGGTCATCACTTCACTCGATCCGTCGCCGGTCTTGCCCTTCTTCTCCTGCGTTGCTTGCGCGGCGAGATCCTGGGTGAAGTCTTTGGCAGCGATGTCGCGGGCGACACGGTCGCGCACGAAATCCATTCGGACGCTGATGGTGCGGATCGTCGGCGACGGGGCGGTGTCGTCGTCGCCGGGATCGGGGGCTACGTAGGTCAGCAGCGGAGCAAGCCACAACGGGCCGAGCTCGACCGGTTCGATGCTCGCCGGTGGTATCACTCCGACCCGGGTGTGCCAACGCCCGGAGATCACAGCGGAGTCGGTGCCGCCGATGTAGGACGGCCAGCAGTTCGACCAGCGAGCGCCTTGGTGGCGATCAAGGCGATAGGTCGGGTCGATGAACGCCCGGATCACCGCGCAGGTGCGTTGCTCGCCGAGGACCTCCACCCGTCCGAACCCGGCAGAGACGAGTCGGCTCACTGCCCGCATCGTCTCGTCGCGAATGACTTGTGCGACACCGCCTTCGTAGCGCGCGTTCTTCCCGCCCGCCGCCCGGAATGCTGCGGCGTCGAGCAGGTCGGTCTGCGGGATCTTGAGCACCACGTAGGCACGGTGTTCTTCGGTGTGCGGGCGCATGGTGTCGAGCAGATTCCCGTAGGAGGCCACCGGCGCTTTCAACCGCATATCGCCCAGAGCCTCGACTCGTTGTTCGACCCAGTCTTCGTGCATCGTCAGATCGGCCGGGATGGAGCGGTGCAGCATCTGCAGGCCGCGGATCAACGAGGTCTGTTTCGCCAGTGAGGCCGCAAACTTGCCGAACTTGTCCGAGGTGCTCGCCCAGGCCGCGTCGGTCCGCAGACCGCCTGCGAGACCTTGGACAGCGAGAACAACGGTGTAGTACGGGCGCTCACCGGGATTGGCAGTACGGACGATGAACATCTCGTCCAAGCCGGTGCCGGCGACGTCGAGGGGCTCGGTGCGCCCGAGCGGCACCGGGTACTCCCAACCCGGATCGAGACCGGGTTGCCCGAACGCGGGATCGGAAGGGTGCCGAAAGACGTGCTCCCCGCGGCGCATCCGCGTCACCCGGCGAAGCGTGTGCAGTTTCCATGCTGCGTAGGACGGTCCGTTGAACTCGAACGTCGTGAGAAAGACGGTGATGTAGAGGGCGGCGACCATACCGACAGCGAGGGTTCCGCCGCCGATGACGAAATAGCCGATGACGCCGAGGACCAAGGCTGCCGACCAGGCGATCAAGACGGGGACGGCGACTCCGGTCATCCCGCGGCGGGCGATCTCACCCCCGAGAATCGAGGTGCGTTGGACGCTGTCGTGGGTGGTATCGGTACTCATCAGCTCACCTACCTTCGGATTCGGCGGCCGAGGACTCGGCGCCGGCTTTGGCTTTGTTCATCGCGGCCGACGCGGCCTGCGCTGCGATCGGCGCCGCGACCGCGCCCGCGGCAGCAGCAGCTCCGACTGAGCCCTTGGCGAGCTTGCCGCCGAGACGCCCGGCCATCCCGAGCGCGGACCCACCACGCCCCGCCCCGCCGTGGCTGCCGGGTCCTGGAGTGTGACCGACCGATCCAGTCGCGGCGGTGCCGTTGTGCCGCGAGTGCGGCGAGTGTGCGGCGTGACCGGTGTTGGCCAATCCGCTGCCCGACGGGGTGGAGCGTCCACCACCGGAGTTGCCTCCGCCCGATACTCGCTTCCCGCCGCCGCTGCGATTCTGGAACAGCGCCGAGCTACCCAACCCTCCGACGACACCGCCCGCGATGGAGCCGCCGCCGGATCCGAATCCTTCGGAATCCGATTTCGTCGGCAGGATCGGTGCCCACTTGAGCAATGCCCAGGGCGCGAATCCGACGAGGATCATCGACGCTGCGACCAAGGCCAGTGAGCCGAGCGAGGTCAGATCACCGGACCCGCCGCCGCCGGAGAGCAACGCGTTGTTGGCGCCGGCCAGGACGACGGTGATCAGCAGGAACAACAGTGGTTTGCTCAGCACCAATCCGACGAACGTCAGGACCGGGCGTAGTGCTTTCACCCGCCAGGTGGGGTGTACCCACATGCCGTAGCCGATCCCGGCGATGCACGCAGCCAGCGGCAGCCCGATCTGGTGCAGGAGCAGGCCGATGTAGACCGACATCGCGCCGAGCAGCAGCAGGCCGAAGAAGATCAATCCGACGATGGAGCCGCCGACGATCGTTTCGTCGTTCATCGCCGACATCGAGCCATAGATGTTGTCGACCGTCTCGGTGATGGTCGAGCCGCTCGCTGTGGTGATGCCGTCGGTGAGGACTTTGGCGATCTCGAGCAGGAACTGGGCTCCGATGAGGGAGAAGATCATCATCACGATCCCGGCGGGGAGGTAGCCGAATAGGTTGGCGACGAGCTCGCTGGGGGAGCCTTTCTGCCGGGATCGGGTGATGGCGATCAGCACCGCGAACGACATCACCATGATTCCTATGCCGGTCGAGACGGCATACCAGGTCAGAAACCACGGTTGGGTGGGGTCGAAGTCTCCGGTGGAGGTCAGCCCGCGTAGGACTGCGTCGGTGAGGGAGAGGGCGCCGGCTTTGGTGGAGTTGGCCCAGTCGTCGATGACGGTGGCCGGGTCTTTGACGAAGTCGACGACATCACCGACGGTGCCGGCGACCCAGGAGAAGGCTTGGACGTAGGCCTTGCCGAGCTTGTACTGCGGGGTGGCCTGAATGGTCATGCTCAGTGCTTGACCGATCCGGTCGGTGAAGCCGGTATTCTGATCGATCCAGTTCGCGGTGCCGGCGAACAACCGGCCGATGGCAAGATTCCAGTCCTGGCAGCGGCTCGCATCAGCCCGGTCTGCCTGGCCGCAGTCGACGAAGAAGGCGTGCATGCAGTACTGATCACCGGAGCCCTCGGAGCAGGGATCCGACCACGCAGCGTCGGGAACCTTTTCGGCGCCGGGTAGGTGCTTGATCGCGGTCAGTGAATCGGCGTCCGGAGTGCCGGCCCAGGCGAAGCCCCAGGTGCTCCACTCGGTGGTGCCCCAGCGTGCGAGGTCGCCCGCGCAGGTCCCGGTCGGGGGATGAAAGCTCGAATCGCCGGCCGGAAACACTGTCGGCAGAGCGGATTCGGGCGGCTCGTCACCGTCTTCGATGGCCTTCTTGGCGGCATCGACGGTGCCGACCGCTTCGCTTTCGTTGCCGGCGGTGAGGGTGGCGCCGCCGACCATGTCGATCTTCTGCTCGTCCGGTGCGGTCCAGTACAGCAGTCGGTTCTCCGCGGTGAGGGCTTGTGAGATGTAGAGGCCGAGATCGCCGCCGTGGTCGCGGCAGTTTCCGTTGAACCACGGCCCGTTCTTGAATTCTTCGGTGCCGCCGATGAATTTGCGCAGATTCTGTGGGAAGTTCTCTGGCAGCTTCGATGCCGCTTGCTGGCCGGTGACCGCTCCCGGTTCGGGGACGGGCTGTGGTTGCGCTGCGGCGATCGCGGCCGGTCCGAACAGTGCTGCGAGAGCGGCGACGACGACGAGAACGAGTCGGCGAATCATGTTCTCTCCTAGTCGATGTAGAAGGTGTAGTAGCCCGCGGTCAGCTGGCCGCCGAGCGCGGAATCAGCGGCCGGGTAGGAGGCATCTTCGGGACGCGGGCCCTGCCGGTAGGACCAGTGCTGGGCCTTCCAGTCCCCGTCCTGCCAGACCAGTGAGATGTCGGTGGTGGCCCACAAAGTGCTCACCGCCACCGTTCCGGTGCCGTTGAGGTCGGACTGCGTGGTGGTCATCGTCCACACCGAGATCTGCGTGGCATCCGGGGAGAACGAGGAGACGTGTACTGCTGCGGGCAGGGTGTTCATCACGTCCTCGCTCAGATCCCGGTTGCTGCCCAGTTCGACCTCTCTGGCCAGCTCCGCACCGGGGTCGGCCGCGATCATCGTCGAGCGGACATCGTTCATGTCGACGCGGCCTTGGCTGGCTTGATCGAAGGCCTGAAGCACATTCACTGCTGCGGTCGATGCGCCTTGCTCGTCGCGGGTGTATCCGCTGGGCACACCGTTGTTGACGGTCGTGGGTCCGTGGACGGCGTGGATCGCATCGCTGCCGGCGTCGCCGCCGTCTGCAGACTGCCCGGCGAAGGTGATGACGAGGATGAGCGAGAGCGCTACTGCGACAGCGCCGGCGACGATGGCGAGGATCGGGCCGCGGTGTTGCGGCGTGCGCTGCCGATCGGGCTCGGTAAGGGCGGGGCTGGTCGAGTTCGCCGAGACGGTGCGGTAGTCGGTTCCCATGGGTGTCTCTCCTTCGGATGCCGGGTCGGTTGGGGGTGTGTGGGGTCAGGCTGCGGGCTGGACGAAGTAAATGAGGCCGCCGATGATGGGCGAGATGCTGGCAATGCCGGCAAGTGACAGGAGCGCGAACCGTAGATCGTCGGAGGCGTCCGACAAGTCAGTAGACATTCCGCGGTTGCGCGCTTTTCGCAATTTCAGGAACGACGTAAGAACGAAGTAGCTCGCGATCGCCATGCATGCACCCCACGCTCCGGCCAACCATCGCTTCCAGGTTGTGTTGAGGGCGGGCCCGAATATCCCGATGTCCGGGGTGATTCCTTCGAAGGGGTTTGCTATCTGTGCGGACGCGATGCCGGGGGTGATCAAGACCATTGCTGCGGTCATAGCTAATACGGTGAGAGTTCGGCGGATCCGGCGGCGCCGATCGGTGGTGAGTGTTGCGGGGGTGGTCATCGTGGTCCTTTCGAGAGACGATTCAGGGCTGAATGTGAGAGGAGAGAGCGGAAGTGAGTCATGTGTGAATGCGGCTGACCTCCCACCCGGTGGGGCCGCGGCGTAGGACGACCGCGACGACGGTGTCGGCGACGGGAGCACCGTCGACGGATTGGGTGAGCCGGTAGGCCCGGTAGGCGGCATCATCGGTTTGCGGCGGTGTCGGCTCGTCGTCGACCACGAGTGAGGGAGTCAGGACCGCGCTACGACCCGCCCAGGACAGCCACTGCGCACCGGGACTCGATTGCGCTGTGGTGGCGGTGATCTCGCGGGCGTAGTCGGCGGCGAGCAATGGTGCGGTGCGCGCGGCCGCATCGCCGGGGCCGGCGTCGACGCCGGTGTTCCAGGTGAACCAGATCGTCAGGGCCGCGGCCGCGACGGAGTCCGGGTCGCTGCGGTCGACGTCGACACTGTCGGGGAGTGTTGTTGCTGCGGGCGGCGGAGTCCGGATCGGGTCGATCGACTCCGGCGGCGTGTCGCCGGGGTTCCATTGCTGCGCCGGAATCGACGGCCCGGCTGCTGGTTTCGAGGTTCCGCCGTGTCCGCAGCCGGAGAGGATGACTGCGGTCAGTAGCGCGGTGGCCACGAGAATGCCCAGGCGAGTGTGGGGGTGGTTCATCCGAACCTCCGTGCAGTCAGGCCGCTGGTCGGCGGGGTCCAATCGGATACTTTGACGACGTCGCCGGATTGCGGTGCCTCGACGACGTGGTTGTTGCCGAGCCAGATGAAGATGTGGCCGGAGTGCGGTTGGATGATGTCGCCGGGCGCGAGCTCGGCAGGGGTGCTGATGATGCGGCCGCGTGGGTCGGCGATCTGCGCCGAATCCTGATGCGGCAGCACGATCGCGCCGCCGGAGGCTTGGGCGACGGCGTAAAGGACCAGCCCGGAGCAGTCGAATCCGACCTTGTCGAAGTCGCTTATCATGTCCGCGCGGCCGCCGCCGTCGCTGATGCCTTGGGTGGGGCCGTTTCGGTCACCGCCGCCCCATGCGTAGGTGGTGCCCAGCCACGCCATCGCCGCAGCGACGACGTTCTGCCCGAACGGCCCACCGGGCACCAGGCCGGAACCCGCATTAGGAACGGCGACGGCGAACTTCTCGGCCGCGGCTTTCGGGATCTTCGCGACGTAGTCGAGGGTTTCGGTGTTCTGGCAGACCCGGCCCTGGGAGAGGGTGGCGCCGGGGCCGCAGTTGTACATCGACAGATACAGCTCGGTCAGGTCGCCGGTGATCTTCCCGGAGGCGAGAGCGTCCTTCGCGATGCCCGCGAGCTCGCAGTCGTACGCAGCTTGGGTCATCACCGCATCGGCGATGCTGCGGGTGTCGGTGCGGCCGTCTCCGTCACCGTCGACAGCCTTCGCAGCCCAGGTGGCAGGCATGAACTGCGCCGGGCCGTCCGCTCCGGACGAGGGGTTGCGGGCTTCGACGTTGAAGCTGCTTTCCTGTTCGAGCTGCGCGGCGACGATCGGTGCGGTCACCTCCGGGCAGACGGTGCCGGCTTTGACGATCCACGGCTCGAACTCCGCCGGCATCGACCCGGAACGCAGGCCCGTGGTGCCGGTGGGTTGTCCGCAGCCCGGTTTGATCGCGGCCGCCAGCTTCACGTCGCGGCTCGACGCCCGACCCGCCGACGGCGCGGATGACGGCGACGGTGACGCTGTGGTGCCGGGACCGGCAGCGAGCGAATCGGTTGAGTCGGTGGGGGCGCCGGCGCCGGCGCCGGATGCGGCGAGCCAGGCGACCGGATCGACTGCGTTCGACCCGGAGGCGAGCCGGGTGCCGGGCCAGACCTCGAAATGCAGGTGCGGTCCGGTGGACTGGCCGTCGTTGCCGACCTTCCCGATCGGGTCCCCCGCGGCCACGGTCTGGCCTTCGGTGACGTCGACACCGTCGTCGTTCATGTGCCCGTAGACCGTGGACACCGACTGTCCGTCGACTGTCGTGTCGATGATGATCCAGTTGCCGAATCCCGATGCGGGACCGGCCTTGACGACGGTGCCGTCGGTGGCGGCGTAGATCGGGGTTCCTGCTGGCGCGGAGTAGTCCTGGCCTTGGTGGCCTTCGTCTTCTCCGGTGACGGGGTTGATGCGCGGACCGAACGGGCTCGTCGCTTGGTAGGTGCCCTCGCGTAGCGGCATGACCACTGTCCCCGAATGCGGCACAGGAGATCCTCCGCCGTTGGCGGGGAGGCAGGTGCCTTCGTCGTCGGCGGCGGGCTTGCGGTCGCCGGAGAGGACACCGAACAGGGCGGTCGCGGCGATCAGTGCGATCAGCAGTGCGCTGACTGCGCCTGCTGTCTTTCCGCTCTGTGCGCCGTGTGTGGCCATCGGTGTTGTATCCCTTGTCGATCGAGGTGATCGATGCCCGCCCGGACACCGTGAACTGCTCGTACGTGAACTACTTGCGTGGTGCTGTCTCGCTGAATGTGGGTTGTGCTCCCGCGTGTGGTCGTGTGCTGCGCACCCGGACCATGCGTGTAAGAGGTGTTCAGGCTCCGATCTTTTGGGTGAAGAAGTCGATCAGCCATTGCAGTGCGCTACGGCCGGTGGAGTCGATCTGGAAGTCGGCGTAGGACTGGTGCGCTCCGGAGGCGAAGAACGTCGCCGCATCGATGCCGGCGCCGACGAGCTCGGTCAGATCCCCGGCGCCGGGGGAGGAGGCGAGGGAGACCAACGAGCCTGCGAGACCGGCGAAGTCGCCGGTGCTCGCTTGCTGTCCGATCGCCGCGGACTGCCCGGTCACCTGGGTGTGGGCGCCGAGTTGATCGGGGCTGGTCTTGCTTCCGCCACCGGAGATCACTCCGACTGCGACGGAGGCGAGGTCGAGACCGATGGGCAGCAGTTCCGCTGCGGCGGCGAGGTTTCCGCTTTCGAGGATCTTCCAGCCGACTTCCTGAATGGCACCGACGTTGTTGGCGAGCCGGATGACATCGACATTGCCGAGCAACCCGAGGACGAGGGAGGCGATCTGCGCCGACCCGGATGGGTCGGGGATCAGGGCGACGAGCCCGGCGAGGGTGTGCAGGTCGATACCGGCGGCCATCTTCACGATCGGAGCGAACTGGTTGTTCAGCTCCCCGGCGATGCGGTGCGCGTTCTGCACATCCAGCGCGGCGACGGCCTGTGGGAGGGCGATGAGATTGTCGACGATGCCCTGATAGTCCAGCGAGGTGAATCCGGTGGCGACGTTGACGATCTGACCGACCACGGTCTTGGGTTTGAGCATCGAGAGCACCTGCGTTGCTGAGGTCAGCGCGTCCGGTGCCACCGACTGCAAGGGCGCGATCTGGCCGCTGAGGGTGGCCGCGGAATCAGCCAGACCCGCTCCGGTGCCCGCAGTGGTGCCGCCGAGGATCGACGCGGCACCGTCCGCGATGGAGGTTGCGGTGGCGATGGTGGCCGGGAGGTCGATCTGGTCGAGTGCATCGAGGACCCCGGCGGTCTGCTTCTCCGGGGAGCCGTCCGCTGCGGTGTCGAGCGAGGAGCGGATGCCGGGGTTCGCCGCGATCACCGATGCCACGTCCGCGACAGGGCCGAGTGTGTTCGCGAGCGAGGTGGCCGAGGCTTCGACACCGGCAACCTGCGACTGGGTGCGGTTCGCGCCGACTGTCTCCGGGAGCGCTCCGATGCGATCGGACAGACCCGAGACGGTGCTCGCAGCTCCCGCGAGGTCGACGCGGGAGAAGTCCGAGACGAGCGAGGACCCGAAGTCACTACCGGCCGTCTCCCGTGCGGTGGTGGTGCCGGCCTGCCCACCGCTTGCCGCTGTCGAGGCCCCGGTGACGCCGCCCTGGGTGTTCGCCCCGACCGTCAACGACGCCGACGCCGACGCCGCGGCGGCTGTCGTCGAGCTGGTGGCTCCGTCGGTGGGGTTGGCGAGGATCTTCCCGAGGCCGGCGATCAGGCCGTCGGATCCGGCGTTGGTGGAGCAGTACAGGTCGGTGGGGGCGCAGAGCTGGCGCACCAGTGGTGCGAGGGAGCCGAAGCCTTCGGGCCGGACACCGCCGATGCCCTGTCCGTCGACCTTCGGGCCGACGAGAGTGCCGCCGGCGGTGCCCTGATGTGGGTCGGCGACGAGGCCGACGCCGAGGATCCTCCCGGCGGGGACGACGCCGCGGCCGTTGCCGATCGCGGCGGCGACATCCCCTGCCGCGTCGGCGCCTTGGGAGTAGCCGGCGAGGAGGAACTTTGCGGTTGCGCAGGCGGAGGTGAGGATGTTGATGATCGAGTCGATGCCGGTCTGCTTGCTGTCGGCATAGGTGCGGCCCTGATCGAACGCCGACGCCGAATATGCGGGGTAGCGGACGTCGATGTCGTTGCCGTACTTCGCTTCCAGCGCGTCACCGACTGTCTTCAGCATCCCGACCGGGACGGCCGGGTTCGCCGCCGCGGTGGTTTCCCACGTGCCAGGGGTCATGACGGCGACGTACTTCGCGCACCCGGCGGTCGCGGTCTTCGCCGGAGCTGCACCCGCGACCGTGGTCGACGACAGGATCACCGCGGCGGCCAGGGCGACACTGCCGACTGCGGTGAGTCGTCGTCGCCAGCGGTGGCCGATGGGGGCGGCGTCGGTGGTCATGTCATCTCCTGTGCAGGCTGGAACCGGAACGAAATCGGACGAAAGAAAGTCAGGCACCGCGGCGTCGGTCGCGGCGACTGTCGTAATGCGAGAGCTGGGAGAGGTTCTGCTGCTCGGGCGGGTGGCGGTAGACCGGCTCGGGCGCAAAGGAATCGGAGTATTCGAACGCCGCCGCGCGCCGGGCTGCGCCGAGGGTGTCGGCGACCAGCGCGGTGACGTTGGTGTAGGCCTCGACGGTGGACGCGGGCAGGTCCTTGTAGACGATCCGATCCCCGCGGGCCAGCGCCGCATCGTAGGGAGCTTCGACGAAGTTCCCTTCCGGGACACCGAGGGCGCGCAGGTCGTCGTAGATCATCTGCGAGAGCTCCGGGGAGGAATCCGGGGTCATGCAGGTGACGATGACCGTCGAGGCGAGCAGATACTGTTTGCCGCGGGCGGCGATGCCGTCGAGCATCAGGAAGACCTGTTTGGCGATGTCCATCCGCAGCGGCAGTGGCACCACCAACACATCGGAGTGCTCGATCGCCCACTGCCAGTTCTCCGCGAGCGGGTTCGTGGCGGTGTCGAGGATGATCAGATCCCGGTGCCGGCGCAGTACCGCCATGACGGCGGCGCATTCGTCCCAGCCGATGCTGCGAGACTGGGTCGTCGAATTGTCCGACGCGAGAATGTCTTCCATCGTCGGCTGACGCCGCAGGAACGCATTCAGTGATCCGGACACAGCCGAGGAGGAGGCCAGCTCGCCGGCGTGGGCGAGCAGATCCCACACCGTCAGCTCCGGGTCGGTGGTCCGCGCAGCCCGGTCCCCGAGAGATCCCGAGGATTCGCTGGCGTCGAACACCGCGACTCCTTGACCGCGATGCTTGCCGAACGTCGCACCGAGCATGATCGAGGTGATCGTCTTGCCGGAGCCGCCTTTCGGGTTCATCACCGACACCACCGAGCACCCCGGAAGCGGCTGCTGCACGGTGCGCACGGACTGGCGGAACCGGACCTCTGCGGAGACGTGCTTGGGCCGCATGTGGGCTCCGAACGCGGCATTGAGGCGGCCGCGCAGTCCCCACGTTGCGGGTTCGGTGGTCAGGTCTTCTTCGTGGCGGTCGAACATCTTCGCCCGGTACAGCGTTTCCGGGTCGACGTCGGGTGCGTCGATCGCGGCGAGCGCGTCCTGTCCGACGCCGTACGGATCCGGTGCCAGGGCGGCATCGTCGGCGGCGATGTCGGCAGGGTCGCTGGTGGGTTCGGGGCGGCGGAGCCGCTGGTTGCGCAGGTTCACCGCCGCTTCGGCTTGGTAGTCCGCGACCGGGTTCTCACTGTCGCCTGCAGAAGCGACGGTGCTGTCGACGGCGGGATCGGGGTCGTCGCGTCGGGTGGGTTCACGGGAGGCCATCACTGCACCACCGCATCCGCGGTGATGTCATCGCCGGTGGTGTCGTGGTCGTGGTCGCCGCTCTGCTCGTCGATGTCGTGGTCGTCGACGAGGAGGTCGGTGAGCCGGATTGCCTTCCAGGCACGATGTCCGGGGACCTCGCACCAGGTGACGGCGGGGTTGTCGTCGGCGATGTCGAGGCGTTCGAGGTGCACGCCGTGCTTCGCAGCGACCGCAGCGAGGCGGGTGCCGTCGATGTTCGGGTTGGTGATGTGCAGGATCAGCCGGATCGCGGGGACGCCGAGCTCGTCGCGGAGTTTGCCGGCAAGGAACGCAGCTTTCCCGGCGGCAGAATCATCGGCGGAGTCCTGATCGCCGAGCCGGAACACCGAGTCCTTAGCGTGGAAGGTTCCGTACCAGGCTGTGTCCTCACCGTCGCCGACGACAGCGAAGCTGCCCCGTTCGTCGCCGGCGGCGTGGAGCTCGATCAACGGCGCCGCGGCGGCGGCTTCGGCGACCTCATCGGTGACCTGTTCGGCTTCGCGGGCGCGGAGGGTGTCGTAGTCGAGGTCGAGCTGCTTGTAGAGCTCGCGTTTGACCTTCGGCCACAGCGACCGACTGAACAGCCCGGAATTTTCGGCCCAGGACCGCAGAGCGGCCGTGTCGGCGGTTCGAAGGGTGTCGGCGGCGGCGCGGACAGCGGCGGCGGCCGTGTCCCATTCGGTGGAGGCGCTGGTCATGATGGTGTGGGGTCCTTTCGTCGGGCTGCTCACCGCCGCGGGCGGCCGGTGTTCTCGCAGATCTCGTACTGCTGGCAGGGGCTTTCGGGGTTCAGGCGGCATCGATGGAGGCGATGACGTAGCGGCCGTCGACCTCGGTGGTGGTGATGCGTTGGCGGTACTGGGTGCCGGGCACGCCGTCGGCGCTGGATTCGGTGATGGTGAGAGCGAAGACACCGGGGCGTAGAGCGTCGAGGTCGAGGCAGTAGCGAGTGCCGTCGGGGACGGTCGCGATACCGGCGTCGAGGTTGGCGGCGACGGTGAACGGTGCCGTCGACGGTGCATCCGGGGAGATCAGGGCGTGTGCGGCGGTGCCGGAACGCTGGACGTAGTAGGCGTGCTCGAACGCGGCGATGACGCCTTCGCCGCTGTCCTGGTCACCGGCCGACATCGTGCAGTCCGGTCCGGCTTTGACCGTCGTGGTGGCGACGGGCGCCGCGGTCGTGGTGGCAGCGGGTGTTGCAGCTGCGGGGGTGGCGGAGTCGTCGCCGGTGAGTACGGCGATCAACGCACCGAACAGCAGAGCAAACACGGCGGCGAAGGCGAACAGCAACCGCCGGCGCAGACGCGGAGGACGAGTGGTGGGGGCGGGTCGGGATGAAGAACCCGACGACATCCCCGACCGGCTCGGGCCGGCGGCCCGAGCGATCGGGGATGTCATGGAGCGTCGCGACATCTGGGGAGGATCCTTCCTGGCAGTGAAAAGCTTTCAGGCAGTGCGTGACTGGTGAGATTCAGGCCGGGATCAGGCCGGCAAGGGTGGCGTTGACTTGATCGAGAACCGGGCCAGCGGCATCAGCGATCACGGGCTGCTCGAGCACCACGGAGGTGAACCCGTCGACCGCGGTACGGACCGGTTCGGTCCAGACCGGTACGTCGACGGCGGCCTGTTCCAGGGCCGGGGCTGCTGCGGCTTCGAGATCCTGCACGGCAGTCGTGGCTTGCGCGAGAAAATCCGGTGTGTCGGCGGTCAGTGGTGCCGGGATGGCAGGCAGCTGATCGGCGGCCGGGCCGGGAGCCGGTGCTTCGAGTGTGTCGACTTCCGGAGCGGGCGGGGCGGGCTCTTCGATGATCGTGGCCTCGCCGCCGGCGGCTGCGCCGCCCAGGATCCCGCCGACGACCGCACCGACTGCCGTGGTGGTGGCGACGATCGGCGCCGAAATGGCCGCACCGACACCAGCGCCAGCGAGTGCTGCTGCGCCGGGGACGAAGACGTATCCGATCGGACCGCCCCAGATGATTGCCGGAGTCAGGATCGGAGTGGCAGCCACACCCAGTCCACCGCCGATGGCTGCGCCGCCGCCGGTGATCAACGCGCCAGGGACGAGGCCGGTGACCAGACCTGCACCAGCTCCGGTCACGGCGCCGCCGACCGTTCCGGCGGCGATCCGGTCCGCGCGGGGTGCGTCGGCGAATCCGTGCTCGACGAGCCAGTTTCCGCCGTCCGCCTGTATGGCCTGGGCGGTGTTGCTGAACTGGCGGGCGAAGGTCGGGTCGACGATCGCTGGGTCGTAGGGGACCGGGTTGGCGCCGACGAGGATCGTGCCGTCGGGGGTTTCGATCGGAGCGATGGCCTTGCGCTGGACGGTCGGTACCGGCGCCGGTGCTGGCTCGGGAGCGGGGGCCGTCTCGGAGTCGTCGAGGCCGGGGCCCTGGGTGGGGG